>JAIFNL010000046.1 GCA_020047755.1 Bacteroidota bacterium | reverse complement strand
GGGCATTGTTCGGGTATTGAAAACTATTCGCGGTATTTTGACGGGCGCAAACCCGGAACTCGCCCTTTCTGTTTGCTTGATTATTTTCCGAACGATTTTTTGACCATCATAGACGAAAGCCACGTTACTTTGCCACAAATTAGAGCGATGTATGGTGGCGATAACTCTCGCAAAATCAATCTAGTACAGTATGGATTCCGCTTGCCAGCTGCAATAGACAACAGACCACTGAAGTTTGAAGAGTTTGAAGAAATTACGCATCAAATGATTTATTTGAGTGCAACTCCGGCTGATTATGAATTAGAAAAATCGCAAGGTGTTATTGTAGAGCAAGTTATACGCCCAACGGGTTTACTAGACCCACCTATTGAAGTGCGCCCAAGTTTGAATCAAATAGATGACTTAATCATTGAAATTCAAAATGTTATCACAAAAAACGAACGAACTTTGGTTACTACTTTAACCAAACGAATGGCAGAAGAATTAACCAAGTATTTACAAAACATTCAAGTGCGTACGCGATACATTCACTCCGATGTAGAAACGCTTGAGCGTGTGGAAATTATGGAGCAACTACGCGAAGGAATGTTCGACGTTTTGGTGGGTGTAAATCTTTTGCGCGAAGGTTTAGATTTGCCCGAAGTTTCGTTAGTAGCTATTTTAGATGCTGATAAAGAGGGCTTTCTGCGCTCGGAACGCTCACTAACACAGACCGCAGGACGCGCTGCCCGCAATGTAAACGGCAAAGTAATTATGTATGCCGACAAAATTACTCGCTCCATGCAAGCCACAATAGATGAAACTAACCGCCGAAGAATAAAGCAACTTACTTATAATGAGCAAAATGGAATTACGCCACAGCAAATAATTAGAGCAAAAAATTTGATGATGGGCAAAAAAGGCAGCAGCAATTATTACATCGAGCCTGAAAATACAGGCATTGCAGCCGATCCAGTAGTTCAATACATGAGCAAGCCTGCTTTGCAAAAAGCGATTGAAAAAACGAAAAAAGCAATGCAGGCTGCCGCCAAAGAGTTAGATTTTATAGAAGCTGCTCGCCTTCGCGACGAAATGCAGGCACTGGAAGCAAAACTAAGAAACAGCTAAAAGCTTGGCTTCTAGCTGTTTTCTACTGCTTTTTGAACAAATGAAATTAAAATTCTTTTGCCTCAAACAATTCATTATTAAGCATCTGCATATTTCTTGTATCTTGGTTTTGAGTTAAAATATACAAACCATTTTCGAGAGCATAATCTATTGTATTTTTGTCGAAAGTCATGCCAGCAATTGCGCCGTAAACTTTAAAATTGGAATACATTGGAAAAAGTTTTTTAAAAATAGGCAATTGTTTGGTTGCAAATTTTTCAACATCTTTAATATGAGGCTTTTGCTTTACTTCAATAACCAGCAATCGACTCGAATTGATTAAAACAATATCGTATTCGCCATTCAAATTTTTACCTTCCATTTTCAAATTTCTACCAATGTAATCGTATTTTATTCCGTTGATAGTCTTATCGGTAGCTACTGAATTGTAAAAATAATCTTCGGTAATTTGTCCCAAATTAGAACCCAAACCAAAAAGCATTTGCTTTAGTTCTTTGGTTTCCAAAATCGACTCTTTCATTTGTCTCTCGGTTTCAGCTAAAGCTTCTTTGAGCTGTATGCTCGATTCTTTCATTTGTCGGTCGGTTTCTTTGATTTGCTCATCAGTTTTAAGCATCATAAGCCAAACCTTCTCGAAGGTTAAACCACTGGCATCGGGTATATTAAGCGTTGTTTCCATTTAAAATTTTATTGCTTTTTTAGGGCTTACAATTGTTCTTTTGTAACGCAAAAATAAAGGAAAAATTATAAAAGATTTATTTTTTCTTTTACAAAAAAACACAAATTTAAGCCTCTGTGTTCAAAGTTGGCTCATCTTTTATCTTTATTTTTGCCAAAATCCAAGCCAATCCAAGTCCCGAAACCATTTGCCAAATGCCCCACCAAGCAGCCATAAAAGCCATTCCGCCGTTGCCATTGAAAAGTTTTGGGTTAAAAATTAAAACCAGAGCCAATCCTGAATTTTGAATTCCAGTTTCTATTGCAATTGTTCGCCTATCTGCTTTTTTTAATCGACCAATAGTACTAACCAAATAGCCTGTAAATAAAGCTTCTGCATTGAGAAGAAAGATTAAAATTCCGACAGGAATAATATAAGGAGGTAAAAATTGAGCGTTAGCATAAAAAGCAACCACTATAAACAGCAAGTAAACAACAACAGATGCTATTTTAATGGGGTTGAATATTTTTTTTGTAATTTTAGGAAAACGCTTGTTAAACCACATTCCAACAATTAAAGGCAATCCTAACAATAAAAAAACAGTTTGAAACATCTGAATTAAATCAATTTCGATTGGCAAATTCAAATGTTTTGCCTTTTCGTAATAACGTACATACATGCTTCCCCATAAAGCGAAATTGGCAGGCGTAATTAAGGTTGAACCCAGAGTTGAAAATGCTGTTAAACTTACAGATAAAGCCACATTTGCTTTAGCCAAAGACGAAATTAAATTGGAAATATTTCCTCCAGGGCACGAGGCGATTAAAATCATCCCCATAGCAACCGAAGGAGGAGGATTCAGCACCAAAACCAGCAAAAAGGAAAATGCAGGCAATACAACTGTCTGAGAAAGAATACCTAAAATAGCTGCTCTTGGCTCAATAAAAACGTCTTTAAATTTTTGGAAATTTATATCGAGAGCAACACCAAACATAATCAAAGCTAAAGTAATGTTCATAAATAATAAACCACCTTCACTAAAATTTAATCGTATGGAATCTATGTTTTCTAAAGCTTTAAACATTGGAAATAAATTTATTTTGTGTTAAATAATAAGCTCTCAATGTATTTTTTAAAAGAGAAGCAATAGTCATTGGACCTACTCCACCCGGAACTGGCGTTATATAGCTACATTTTGGTGCAACTTCGTCAAATTTTACATCGCCAAGCAATTTCCAGCCGGTTTTGGTTTTGTCCGATTCTACTCTCGTAATGCCAACATCTATTACCACTGCGCCTTGTTTTACCATTTCGGCGGTTAAAAATTCGGGTTTCCCTAGTGCAGCAATCACAATGTCTGCTTGAAGTGTTATCGATTTTAAATCAACCGTTTGGCTATGGCAAATAGTAACCGTTGCATTGCCAGGATAAGCTTTGCGTGCCATGAGCAAGCTCATGGGCATTCCTACAATGTTGCTTCTACCAATCACAACACAATGCTTGCCAGAAGTTTCGACTCCGTAACGTTCTAATAATTCGATAATTCCGTAAGGAGTAGCGGGCAAAAAAGTAGGCAAATTTTGCGACATTCTGCCTACACTAATCGGGTGAAAACCATCAACATCTTTATCGGGGCTAATGGTTTCGGTTACTTTGGTTTCCGAAATGTGTTTGGGCAAAGGAAACTGCACCAAAAGCCCATCAATTGCTTGATTTTTATTAATTTCATCTATTTTGTCGAGCAAGGTTTTTTCTTCAATAGTGGCGGGAAATTCTATTACAGATGACTCAAAACCAACATATTGGCAAGCTTTCTCTTTTGCAGCCACATAGGTTTTGCTTGCTCCATTTTGTCCTACAATAATTACAGCCAAATGTGGAAGTCTTTTGCCGGCTTGCTTTATTTTTTGCACTTCTTGCGCTACTTCTTCTTTTATTTGGTCAGAAGTTTTTTTTCCGTCGAGTAATATCATTTTTTTGAAGATAATTAATTTTGAGTTATTTATACTTTCCCATTTTTTCTTTTTGTGCATTAAGCTTATACCAAAATAACAACGAGGTTGCTAAAAAATTAAATATTCTAATTTTTAAAATTTGAAATACCTAATTTTTTTTTTGACAACCTCATTGAAATTTAGAAACACTTAAAATCGACACATGCATCAATTCTATTTTTTTTTCAGATTTTTAATAGCGTTTTTAACTCGCTCTATTTCATCGTATTCTTTTATCAACTCACCACTTTTTTGGTAAGCATAACCAAAGTAAACCTTATCAATTTCAGGGTTTTCTCTAAATACAAATTCCACTTCTATTGGATTGCCATTTTTCTCGTATTTTTGAGTAAAAGCATATTCTTTATCGCCCAAACCTTCGTGTACAATAGCCGAAATGCTAGGAAATACGTCAAAAACACTCGAACCAATGAGTTTTTCTTGCGGTATATTGAGTAGCTCGGTTGCTTTGCCTTTAAACTCGGTAAAACGCCCCAATTTATTGATTTTGAACACCATAATTGGCATTTTTTTAGCCAAACCATTGATTTTGAAATCATTTTCAAAGGCTACAAATTCGGCTTCTTTTTGTCGTGTAATTCCTTTTGTGAGGTCGAGAATTCCCAAAATTTCGCCATCGGTATCGCGAATTGGCAAAATAGCACTATCGCCCCAATACACTTCGCCCGATGGATATTCTACTTTGTTGATAAAGTTTAAGAATGGCTCGCCTGTTTTAATTACTTGCTCCTCTATTTCACGTTGTTTTAACGAAAGTTTTCTGTCAAAGAAATCCAAATCGCCTTTTCCAATTGCTTCTTCTTCAGTAGCTAATTGAAGTTTTTCGGCTTTTGATTTATTAACACGCACATATTTTCCAGTCAAATCCTTGAAAGTAACGCGCGAGGTTAAAGCAGCCATTAATGTTGTAAACATTTGCTTTTCCCAACGCAGCTCGGTTTGTACTTTTTCTTGTTCTTCATTAATACTTTTAAGCTCCTCGGCTTGTTCTTTGGCTTCAATTTGAGCACGCTTTATTTGAGTAACATCGCGGGTAATTCCAAAAGTGCCGATAACTTTATCGCCAAGCATCAACGGCATTTTTGTGGTAGAAAGCCAGCGTTCGCCTTCCGAAATAGAATCGACCTCCTCTTTATTGATAAGCCCTTGTCCAGTGCGCATTATTTTTTGCTCAGTATTGAACGATTCTTCAGCAACTTCGTATGATAAGAAATCGAAGTCCGATTTTCCAACCATATCAGTCGCCTTTTTAAGTCCAAAGTTTTGAGCCATTTGCGTGCTGCATTTCATAAATTTAGAATCTTTGTCTTTAAAATAAATCGACTCAGGCAAAGTAGTAAGCAAGGCATCGAGCAAAGACGATTCGCGTGCCAAATTTAATTTAATACGCTCATTATCTTCATTTTTTCTCATCAAGTCTTCTTGAATCACTTGTAATTCTTCCAAATTTTGCCGCAATTCTTCTTCTTGTGCTCTTAGTTCTTCAGCTTGTTGATTTGCAGCTTGTTCTAATTTTTTAATTTCAGTTATATCGTGCTGAATGCCCAACAATCCGGTTTTTCCAAGCTGTGGCAAATAAAACGGCATCTTTACAGTATGCAAAATCAATTCTTTGCCTGTAACAGTGTCCGCATGAACAATCGTTTTTGATCCATTTTGGATTATAAACTGCTCTTCACTCCACAATTCTTGAGCTTTTTCGGCATCAAAGAAATCAAAATCGCTTTGTCCAATTAGTTTCTCTCGTGAAATTCCATGCGCCTTAACTACTTCATTATTAACAAAAAACATTTTTCCAGCATCGTCTTTTACAAAAATTTTATTTGGTAATTTGTCCAAGATATTTTCAAAAAATTCTTTTTGTTGCTTTGTTTTTAATTCTAATTCTTTGGTTTTATTTATGTTTTTAGAAATTCCAAAAGTACCGATTATTTGCCCGTTTGCGTTTTTCAGTGGAAGCTTTGTTACATTCATCCAAGCAGTTGTGCCATCTAAACGTTCCTCTTTTATTTCTTTATCTACTATCGGACGTCCTGTTTTAATTATTGCGAGTTCGTCGTCTAAATAAACCTGAGCATTATCGCCTAAATAGTCAAAATCTGATTTTCCAATAACTCTGCGCGTGTCTTTTTCATTGAATAAGAACAACATAGAGTTGCTCACGCGAGTATATTTGCTTTCAAGGTTTTTGAAATAAATAGCATCGGGAATATTTTCGAGCAAAGTATCTAACAATTTTTTCTCGTTTTGAAGGTCTTCTTTGAGTAAACTCATTTCTTCCAAATGCTGGCGCAATTCTTCTTCTTGGGCTGCAAGTTCCTCATTTTGAATCTTCAATTCCATTTCCATTTTTTTATTAACAGTAATGTCTTTTGAAATTCCAAATGTTCCAATAATTTGACCTTCTTGATTGAACATAGGCAAGCGAGAAGTCAAAAACCAAGCAGCCTCTGTGCCCGACTTCCAAACAGCTCTTTCTTCCACATTAAAAATGGGCTTTCCGGTTCGCATAATATCCATTTCCTCGTTTTTGCTAGCCAAAACACTTTCTTTTTCTAAGAAATCAGCCAACGACTTACCAATCAGTTTTTTGGGGTCTGAAAAGCCAAAAAGTTTTGCATGTGAATTACTTACAAGCAAGAAATTGTGATTGATGTCTTTGAAATAAATGGAATCAGGAACATTTGCCAAAAGTGTTTCTAGCAAGTATTTTTCGTGTGCCAAACTCTTCTGCAACAATTCGCTTTCTTGGTTTTTATGAATCAAATCGTCTTGAATGGCTTGCATTTCCTCCAAACTCTGGCGCAATTCTTCTTCTTGGGCTTGAAGTTCTTTGTTTTGTTGCAAAGTTGCCAATTCTAGCTCTTTCATTTGAGTTATATCTCTTGAAATGCCAAATGTTCCAACTATTTCACCATTTTCATCACGAAGCGGCATTTTGGTTGTCAATTTCCATTCAATGCTTCCATCTTTTTGCTCTACACTTTGAACAATTCCAATAATTGGCGAACCCGTTTTTATAATATTTTGTTCATCTTGATACGCAACCCTAGCATGTTCGCCCAAGAAATCAAAATCTGATTTTCCAATTAAGCTCTCGTGAGCTGTCATTCCAAGTTGTTTCAATTTAGAATCGCTTACTCTAATGAAATTACTGTGTAAATCCTTGAAATAGATAGCATCAGGAATATTCTTGAGCATGGCATCGAGTAAATATTTCTCTTTGGCAAGTTCACTTTGCAACAATTCGCTTTCTTCGTTTTTGCGAATCAAATCGTCTTGAATTGCTTGCATTTCCTCTAAATTTTGTCGCAATTCTTCTTCTTGGGTTTGAAGTTCTTTATTTTGCTCTTGAGTAGCAAATTCAAGCTCTTTTAACTTGCTTATGTCGCGCGAAATACCAAAAGTTCCCACAATTTCGCCACTTTCGTCGCGAAGCGGCATTTTGGTTGTGGACATCCACGACACGCGTCCGTCTTTTCGCTCCTCGCGTTGTACAACATCAATCAGCGGCGAGCCTGTTTTCATAATGCTTTGCTCGTCTTGGTAGGCAACGCGAGCATGTTCGCCAAAGAAATCGAAATCCGATTTTCCTACTAATTCTTCGTGATTATTAACACCAAAAAGAGCTAACATAGAATCACTTACCCGAATAAAATTGCTTCTTCGGTCTTTAAAATAAATGGCATCGGGAATATTTTTGAGCATCGCATCGAGCAAGTATTTTTCTTTGGCAAGTTCGTCTTGCAATTTTTTGCTCTCCTCGTTTCTAAACATCAAATCTTCCTGAATTGCTTGTAATTCTTCTAAATTTTGGCGCAATTCTTCCTCTTGTGCTTGCAATTCTTCCGACTGCTGGCGAGCTTCTTCTTCAAGAATTTTAAGTTCGGTAATATCATTTTGAATACCCAAAATGCCTGTTTTTCCTGTGAATGGAATATAAAATGGAATTTTAGTAGTTTGCAAAATTTGATTTTTTCCGACTAAAGTATCTTTATGTATCGAAGTCATTTCCTTGCCTGCAATAACAACAAGTTCTTCCGCCCAAAGTACTCTGGCTTTTTCGGCATCAAAGAAATCAAAATCAGATTTTCCAATGAGTTGTTCTTTGCTGGTTCCGTGAGCATTAGCTACTGCTTTATTTATCAAAAGCATTTTTCCTTCATGGTCTTTGATAAACAATTTGCCCGGAATTGCATCGATAATACTTGCCATGAAATCTTTTTGCTGTTGGTTATGTATTTCCAACTTTTTCATTTCGGTAATATCTTTTGAAATACCAAAAGTTCCGACTACATTTCCGGCTTCGTCTTTGATAGGCATTTTGGTAACAATCGACCATGAATCGGCACCTGTTTTGCGTTTTTCAACTGCAATTTTGCCAACAATAGCATTTCCACTCCTTATAATAGACTGCTCTTCTTCAAAATATTCGGTTGCACTTTCTTTTTCAAAAAAGTCAAAATCCGATTTGCCAACAATATCATTCATATTTTTCAAGCCCACTGCATCGATAATCGACTGCGAAGCTCTAATAAATTTGCTGTTAATGTCTTTAAAATAAACAGCATCGGGAATTGTTTTTAAAAGAGTATCGAGTAAAGCTTTTTCTTTGGATAAGCTCTCGTGCATCGATTCATTTTCGAGCATTTTGGCTTCCAGGTCATCTTGCGTAGCTTGCAGTTCTTCAAGGTTTTGTCGCATTTCTTCTTCCTGTGCCAGCAAGGCTTCGTTTTGAGCTTTTGCTTCCATTTCCATGCGTTTAAGCTCCGTAATATCGGTTTGAACTACCAAAAGTCCGTTGGTACCCATGTACGAAATATAAAAAGGCATTTTGGTAGTTTGCAAAATTCGCTCCTCGCCCAGTATGTGTTTATTTTGAATAAACGTTTTAGCCTGACCATTTATAACAGCATAATCCTCATTCCAATACCTTTGCGCCAAATCGGGAGTATAAAAATCAAAATCGGTTTTACCAATGAGCGATTCTTTTGATTTATTGTGCGTTTTAGCAACTGCCTCATTTACAACAAGTAACTTTCCTGTATTGTCTTTCACAAAAATAAGTCCGGGCACATTGTCAATAATATCGGTCAAGGTTTTGCGATGCTTTTCAATTGTTTCGAGGGTTTCTTTGTTTCTGCGCTCGTCTTCGGTTTGCAAAACTTCCATTTCTTTTTGAGCAATTTCAAGTTCTTGCATTTTTCCAATCAACTCACCTTCTTGCTCGCGAAGCATTTCGGCTTGCTGGCTTGCTTCTATCTCAAGCAATTTATTTTTGGTTATGTCGGTTGCTATTTTTAAAATTTTATAAACGTTGTTTTCAGCATCAAAAATAGGAGTGTAAGTTTCTACTAACCAAGCTTCTACATTATTAATAAGTATTCGGCTAATAGCACGCTTAGTCAATCCAAATTTTACTTCGTTCCATAATTTATCATAAACTTCAGCTTCTTCAGGATTTGCCATTAAAAATAAATCTCTATCGCGCCTGTTAATAAACTCATTTTCAGTTAAGTTAAAAAGTTTTGCATAAGCCGAGTTTACCTTTAATATTTGGTTGTCCAAATTTAGTTCCATCGAGAAAGTAGAAGCATCGATAGCCCTCAAAATTCCTTTCATTTCAAACTCATTTTCTTGCATTTGCTTAGTGAGTTTCGAGGAATGTTTAATAATTTGCTGCAATTCTTTTTCTTGAGCTAATAATTCATTGTTGCGTTTTCGTGTTTCTTCTTCTAATCTTTTTTGCGCCGAAATTTCATTGGCTATATAAATAATTTTGTAAACTTCGTTAATTGTATTTTTTACTGGAGTGTATGTTCCTTTGAACCATTTTTCTTCACCCGCCTTGGTTGTAATTTTTTCAATATTATCAACCGCAATACCGCTAAGTACTTGCGCCCAAATATTATTAAAATTCTTTTGTTTTTCGGTATCCAAAAAGTCGAATAAATTTTTACCAACGGTTTCTGCTCTTCTATATCCTAAAGTGTTGAGGAATATATCATTATCATCTACAACTGTTCCATCGGGTTTGTATTCCGATTTTAAAATAGAGGCATTAATCGCACGCATATCGTTCTCGTAATTGATACTTCTTTCTTTTTCTTTTGAAATATCAATTGCTAAATATAAAACTTTTACTACGTTTCCTTTTCTGTCGCGAACAGCAGTATAAGTTGCTAATAACCAAATCTTTCCAAATTTAGTTTTGTATTCAACTTCTTGCTCGTAATGCGTTCCGCCTTTGACTAAACGATTCCAAGCTTCGTCAAAAGCTTTCATGTCTTTCTTCTGCATGAAAAAAGAATAATGCACGCCATTTAGCTCGCTCGACGAATATTCCATACTTTCGAGCAGTTTGGTATTGGCATAAGTCAATTTGCCTTCCAAGTTGAAGTCGGCACGTATAATTGTGTGATTTACAGCATTTACAAAACCCAAAGCAGTTTCTTCATTCTTAGCCGCTAACTCTTGAGTGCGTTGCAATTCTTGCAAATTGATGCGCATGTCTTCTTCCTGTTGCTCAAGTTTTTTCGATTGTTTTTCCGATTCAAAAAGTAATTTTGCTGTTTTTAAATTTATTTTTACACTTGCAATGGTCGAAGCTATGTTTTCGCCTATTTTTTCAACAAACTCTATTTCATGCTTTTCCAATTCTTTGAATGAAGCAATTTCAACTACTCCATATAATTGGTTATCTACTTTCAACGGAACAATCAAAATGCTTTTTGGGTTAGAATGTCCCATTCCAGAGCGAATTTCGATGTAGCCGTCGGGCACTTCTGTCAAATAAATAGTTGAGCGTTCTTTTGCGCAGCGACCAATCAAACCCTCTCCTTCTTCTACTATTTTTTGAATGTATTTGCGCTTATTGTAAGCAACCGACGATTTTAATTCAAAAATAAGTTTTCCGGTTTCTTCATCTTCCGATTGAATAAAAATTCCACCTTGGTTTGCTTCTAAATAACTTACCAAATTATTTATTAAATTGTAACTCAAATTTTCGATATTGTCGTTGTCTTGCCTCAAAATATCACCAAATTTGGCAAGCCCAGTTGTAATCCATTTTTGCTTATTATCAATTATTTGTCGCTTCCGTTCTTCTTCTTTTGCATGAATCAAGCTTTCGCGCATTTCTAAAAGCGAGTTGCCCAAAATATCTACTTTGCTTTGTGCTTTAAATTCGGCGTGCAAGTTTCCTTTGGTTATTTCATTGGCAAATTTTGCATTTCGAGTTGTGGTTTCTATCAAAGTATTAAGCGAATTGACAATCCTCCCAACGTCATTATCTTGAATATGATCAATTTTGTCCACCACACTTCCCTTAGCCATTTGCGCAATAATTTCATCGAGCCTTCCAAGCCAATGACCTAGGTTTTTAACAATAAGCCAAACCACCAAATTGATGAAAGAGATTACAAATAAGTAAATTAGAAACAAAAATAAAAAAACACTAAGGTCGCTAGTATATACATCTTTTTCAAAAATAGTAATCAAAATATAAGCATCAAGTTTTTTAGAAAACGAATAGTAAAGCAAGTGCTTTTCCGAAGCGTCAGTTTCAGGCCAGTCGTAACTAAATTTTCCGGTAATTTTTGGCTGATTAACCAATTTTGCAAAAAGTTTGGTTCGCCTAATATTTTCGCCCTGCAAAGTAGGGTGAATCAATAAATTACCTCGTGTATCAAGAAGCATAGCAAAACCATTTTCGTAGTATCGCTTTTCATAAAATAATGCCTCCATATTTAATGCATTCATCTCGCCAAAATGATCTAAAATTCCTTTTGTGGCTTTGTAAGGCGCAATCACACTATCAAAAGAAATTGTAACACCCAGCGTGTCAGGTATTTTGATTTGATCAACTTGCAAATTCAAAGTATCAATAATTGAATTAACTATAAGTTTCTCATTTTCAAAATTTTTCTGATTGTGTTCGGCATAAGATTGCAAAAAGTACAAATTACTAAAAACAAAGTTATCCGTTTTTTCATTCAAATTATTTCGCCTTTCTACAAAAATATAAATAGAAATAATGAGGAATATCAAAGTCGCAAAAAGACTTAAAAACCACCGAACTCGCGATGTTGCATTTAAACTTTTAAAATATTGAATCATTTTATTAAAGATTTCAGATTAAAAAATCCGTTATGAAATATTTTCTCAATCAAGTATGCTCAAAAAAAACAAATAGTAAACCAAAATTAATTATATATTTATATTTGCTAAGTACTTAAAAATAAGCAAGTAGCAAAGGTTTTGCTCAAAAATAAAATAGCTCTCGTACTTAAAAAAAAACTAACGTTCCTTGGCACCTAAAAAATAGTTCCAAATTTAGAATGCCTAAAAACTTTAGCTACAATAAATCCCAAAACTAAATAAATAGCAAAGCAAAAAATAGTAGCAAAAGCATTGTGAAACAAAAAGTCGCTTTTACCCTTTGCGCCTTTAATTAAGTCTGTTACATAAAAATAATTCCATAAAAAAAAGAAAATTGTAGCAGTAACACCCAAAATATAAAACCAAACTTTGCGGGTTTTTGCATCGGTAGGATTTTTCCCACCTTCAAAAGCAATCATGTTAGCTACCAAATAAGCTATACCGATAAAAGCAACGGCAAATACAAAAGATAGTATGTAAGTATTTGTAATTAAGCCATCTAAATTACGCAAAGTATAAATATTTTCGTACATTTTATATTGAATTTTATGAATATTAAAAAAAAAATCTATTTAATTAAAATAATTAACACGTTAATTATCAACGATATAAATGCAATATCCGATATAGCAAAAAAAGTATAACTCATTCATTTACAAACAAATAAAAAAGCAAAACTTCTTCTACAAAATACGCTTACTATAATCTACAAATATAATAAAAAGGATATTTATTTCAAGCTTATTTGAATAAATTTTATAAGATGCATTTTTTTTTATTCCTTTGCATAAAATACTTTGCGCTTTTTATCAAGTTTTCATTTGAAAATAAGGTAGTTAGCTATCGCTATTTTGTTAATAAAAAATAGTAGTAAACTATCAAAAATGAATTTTTGTATAAACTAATTCGGAAAATACGCTAAAACAACGCAATTTTCTACAAATTTTAATACAAAAAAACTTTTCAAAAATCAAAAATCTTAAAACGTAAAAAAAGCAAAGAACAATTGTGATAAATTTTTAATACGTTTTTTTATGAATAAAAGCGAAATAGAAAATATAGAAATAGAGCTATTTCTCAATGCTATTTACAAAAGATATGGCTACGATTTTCGAAATTATGCACAAGCTACGGTAAAAAGACGTATTCGTAATATTTTAATGCAATTTTCATATAATAATGTATCTGAATTAATTCCTAAATTATTGTACGACAAGCTTTTCTTTAAAAGTATCATTCTAAATTTTTCGGTAACCGTTTCAGAAATGTTTCGCGATCCATTTTTTTATAGAAGCCTCAGAGATAATGTAATACCCTACTTAAAAACATACCCTTTTGTCAAAATATGGATTGCAGGCTGCGCTACTGGACAAGAAGTGTACTCTTTGGCAATTTTGCTCAAAGAAGAGAATTTTTACGACCGCACAACGATTTTTGCAACCGATTTTAACGATATTGCCCTCAAAAAAGCAGAAGAAGGGATTTATTCGCTCAAAGAAATTGAGTCTTTCGAGAAAAATTATATTCTTTCGGGCGGACGCCGAAAATTTACCGACTATTATATTACAAAATACGACTCTGCAAAGTTCGACGATTCGCTAAAAAACCGAATTACTTTTGCAAATCACAACCTAACATCAGATTCTGTTTTTGGCGAAATGAACTTAATTTTATGCCGCAATGTACTAATTTATTTCAACAGAGAGCTGCAAAATAAAGTGTTAAATTTATATAAAGATAGTCTGAGTAAAAACGGTTTTTTGTGCCTCGGAATAAAAGAGAGCCTAACTTTTTCTGATGTAAAAGATAAATTTGAAGTAATTGACGATACCAATAAAATTTTCCAGTATAAAAAATAGCTCAAAATAAATACAAAATTAGTAAATTTGGAATTTTTCCTTAAATGGAATCAGAGCAAATCCTTTTTTACCTTCTATTTTTACTTTGCCATAAATTGTATGCAAGCCTTTTTGGGTAGTTAGAATATCAAATTTTCCAAAAATTGAAGAAGTATCAACGGAGAAAGTACTTTTTGAGTCAATATTTTGATTTACAATTGAATCAATCATTACTTGATGTGTATAAATTGGTGTATTTTCTGAAAAAAATAAGTGCAATTCCAATGAATTTCCTTCTGTTTTAGTAAAACTTTCGAGCACCTGAAAAGCAAAAGAATGCTTGCGTTGAATTTCGCGAGCCAAACTTGCAATTTGCTTGCGCAAAAATATATTTTTAGCATTCTGTAAGTCATTTTTACAAAGCGTTAGCAACTCTTTTTTGTTCAGCTTTTTATCAAAGTTCAACGGCAAATGCAAAGTATCATTTTTTGAATACATTGTATTTAAAGTAGTTATCGTTTTCGTATAGCTCTGCTGAATTTGTAGAATTGTATATTTTTTTTGCAAAAGAGAATCAGAATAAATCTGCTCAAATTCTTGATAAACATTCCAAAGCGAACGCATGTTTTTTGCTACAATTCTGTAATAATCAGGATATTCAGCTTCGCTTCGCTGAATATTACTTTCAAAATAAAAGTTCAAAAAATCTTCGGAAAAAGCAGACGATTGCTCTAAACCTTTTACCAACAGATTTTGCTTTTCATGCTCCAAATCAGACTTGCATGAAGAAAATGAAAAGTAAAAAATAGCGAAAAGCAAAAGCAGATTATTTTTCATAAATTTAATATAGTTTTGGTTATCAAGCAATTTCAAAGTCAGAAATTGAATTTCCGCGCAAAAAATCCTCTGTTTTCATGCTCTTTTTTCCAGCTAATTGAAGTTGTTTTATTTTTATAAATCCTTCATTAACAGCTATTTTTAAGTAAGTTTTATTATCTGATATTAACTTACCACATTCCAAGGCATGCGATTCGATTTGCTTTTCTGCTTCAAATATTTTAAAACCAATAATTTCTCCTGTATTAATGTTTCTAAATTCTGAAAAAGCTGCAGGATAAGGACTTAAACCTCTTATAAAATTATAAATTTTTTCTATATTTATTTGCCAATTTATTTTACAATCATCTTTAAAAATTTTCGGTGCATGTTTTGGCTCTCCTATTTTTTTAATTATTTCACTTTGAGGTATTTGAGGATAATTTCCTGATTCGATGCTTTTCAAGGTTTTTGCAAGCAACTTCGCACCCGCAAACATCAATTTATCGTGAAGTGTTCCGGCAGTTTCAGTTTCGGTAATTTCAATTTCTTCATTATAGATAATATTTCCTGTATCTATCTCATGCTGAAGGAAAAAGGTAGAGTTTCCTGTAACTTTTTCGCCATTGATAATTGCCCAATTGATAGGAGCTGCACCTCTGTAATTTGGCAAAATGGAAGCATGAAGATTGATTGTTCCAAGTCGCGGCATATTCCAAACTGCTTCGGGAAGCATTCTAAAAGCCACAACAACTTGCAAATCGGCATTCAAACTCTTCAGTTCTGCCAAAAATTCTTCACTTTTAAGGTTCGAAGGCTGCAAAATTCTTAAATTTTGGCTTTCTGCATAGATTTTTACAGCCGATTTTGTCAATTTCTGTCCTCTTCCAGCATTTTTATCGGGCATAGTAACTACTCCAACCACTTCAAACCCATTTTCGACAATAGATTTTAAGCTTTCAACAGCAAACTCGGGCGTACCCATAAATACTATTTTCATATTCTAAATTTTCTACGAAATAATGATTGTAAAATTATTTTCGCGCAAAAATAGATAAAAATGGGAAAGTTACAAAACAGCACCAAAAACAAGTATGTCGTCAGTTTGCTTATTATTTGAACGCCAATGCTTAAACGAATATTCAATATCGGCATTTAATTCATTGAGCGAATTGAATGTTTCCAGTTTTTTAATTATGTTTTTAGTATTAAATTTTCGTCCCTCAGGGCTTAATTGGTCAGTAATTCCATCGGTAAAAGCAAATATATAATCATCTGTTTTGTAGTCGATTACAATACTATCGAAGGTTTTAGAAGTGGGAAAACGACCAATTGGCATTCTATTCCCCTTTAATTTAATTAATTCGGCATTTCTTCTGATAAAAAGATTTCGATTTGCGCCTGCAAATTCGAGCGTTTTTTCATTGTCATCAATAACAACAAAAGCCAAATCTAATCCATCGTATTGAAAATAACTCATAATGTGAGAGCGTAACAAGTTCATAACTTCGTGAGCATGAGCAATTTCTTTACGCAAAACAATCTCATTGAGGTAAGCTACACTTAGCATACTCATTAAAGCCCCCGGAACCCCATGCCCTGTGCAATCGGCTATTGCTAAAAGCCTTAGGTTTTTCTTCTTTGTTTTAATTTGCTTAAACCACAAAAAATCACCACTCACAATATCACGCGGCTTATAAATCACAAAATGAGATTTAAAGCACTCATTTAAAAGACTTTCGCTTGGCATAATAGCTTCTTGAATCCGTTTGGCATATTTTATGCTCGACAGCATTTCTGAATTTACCTTTTCGACTCTAAGTTTTTGATTTTCAATCATTTCTTTTTGAGTTTCTATCTCTTCTGTTCGCTCTTTTACCTTGCGCTGAAAATTAGTTAAAAGCGACAAAATTTCTTCTTTCATCGAAAAATAATTCTCTAGCAAAACAACTATTTCTTTGGTTCTAGTTTTGTAGCTAAAATTATTATTATCGGTAAAATCGGATTGCACAAATGCCCGAATATTTTTTGATAAGTTAGAAATTGGGCGAGTCAAATAGCGGATAAAAACAAGCCCAAAAATAAAACTTAAAGATACAACCAAGCCAGAAATGAAAGCAAACAAAAATTTCAAACGTATTGCCGACTGATGGATAGATTTGTCCATTTGGGTTACAATAAAATCGATTGAATTTTGAATTTTAGCTTTACTTTCTAAAAAGTTTTTAGTTAAACCTGAATTTGTTTTAATGCCCAAAATAGAGTCTAAATGAGCCATTTTGTTGAAATTTTCGAGGTATAAATTTAGGTTGGTTACAATGGTGTCTTTGCTTTTTTGTGGCAAATCACTTTCGATGGTTTGCTGTATGTAAAGCTTTGATTTGCTTTGCAGTAAGTCGATATATTTGGCTTGAATTCGAATGATATAATCTTTCTCGTGGCGACGAAGCATTAACACTTTCCATTTTTCAAAGTCCTCGATAGTTTCGAGTGTGTGAGCATATTGGCGCATTTTCCCTTCGTATCCAAAATCTTGAAAACCACGCAATAAACTCAATTCAACGATAGAGTTGAAAATTGTTTCATAATTTGTTAGCTCTTGCGCAAGTAAATTATTTTCGTGCTGCGAAATAAAAGCATTTTGCGAATTTTTAGTTCTAATATATTCAATTTCAGCATTTAAGAATTTGAATAAACTATCATGCTCTTCGATGTAGCGACTTCTTTTTGATACATAAAAATCTGGATTTATTAAATCATGAATAAAAAAATCGCTTATCAACAAATTATCAGCATAAAAATGAGCTTTTAAATTAATGCTTCGTTGCTTGAGTGTGTATAATTCTTCTTTTTTGTTTTCGTAAATCAAACTAAAAACGGTGATAAAAACAACGGTAAGCGATAAAAATAAAAGTAAAGTTAAAAATTTGGAATACAATGTATTTAGATTTTTGCTCGAAATTTGAATTTCTTTTTTCATATTTTTGTATTAAAATAAAAGAACCTCATATCCAAGAAAATTTAATTTTCAAGAACATGAGGTCTCGGACAACACAAATTGTTTTTTTAACCTTTTTTCTTTTTATTCAATCAGATATTTAATAGCTAGCGAAAATGTTCGTCCTAACTGATGCTTTTGAAAAACATATTGCTGATCTTCGTAAGTATATGATTTTTTGTGAGTTGCATCTAAAATATTTCCTATCGAAGCCTTTAGACTAAATTTAGCTCCTATTTTTTTAGAAATTGTGTAATTCAACAAAGGCAATGGTTGTTGGTAAACATCTGGTGTTGAACCTTTTGTAACAACTGCAAGCTTAGCTCCGTCCACGTTGAAAGCCAAATTGGAATTTAAACCTAATTCTTGATTGTCATAATTGAGATAAAAATTTATAACCCAAGGTGCTTGCCCATACATAGGTCGATTCACGGCTAAACTAGTAGTTGAACTTCCATAATCCTCTACATAACGCACTTGCGATTTTAAGAAAGTGAAATTACCTCCCAACATAAAGTTTTTTAGCCCAATAAAATCAAGATTTTTTCTAAGTTCGAGTTCTATACCATAAAGAAATGAGTTGTCGGCATTTACGTAATGCAATTCTGGATTTCCGGCACGTGGGTCGTCAATAAGTTCGATGGGTTTTGTAAAATATTTTGCAAATGCGCTAAACGAAATTAACTGTCCATTTTCCATAAATTTCTCCCAACGAAGGTCGATATTATCAATTACAGTGCGCTCTAAATCAGGGTTTCCAACTACGCGCCAAGCTTCTTTAAAATCGTAATAGGCATAAGGAGCTATTTCTCTGAAAGCCGGACGACCTAGCGTGCGCGAATAGGCAAAACGCAAATTCATATTTTTGCTCAACAAATAATTAACATTAAGGGCTGGCAAGAAATCTAATTTGTAAGCTTTCGATGCTTCAACATATTTGAAATGATAGGGTTGCACTAAATTTTCGATTGAAATATAATCGTATTCATAACGCAAACCTGCTTGCACATCAATGTTTTCGTTCAACTGAAATTCGGTAAGTCCGTAAAAGCCTGCAATGTGCTCTAATGCATTGTAACTGTTGTAATTATCGGTTATTTCATCGTTTTGATAGTACGTTCCATAAGTTGCATTTTGAGCATTTTGTCCTATGTTTTGGTCGCTCAAATACTCTTCAATATTACCATTAAATTGAAGACCTTGCGAGAGAATGTTGAACTGTGTACTAACTGAATTTCTGCTTTTTAGCGTATAACTAGCACCAAATTTGAGTTTCATTTTTGGAAGTTGCCAAGCAAAATTAGCTTTGTTGTCGAAATTAATTTCGTTCAAATCTCTGTAAAATCTCGCAGGTGCAGGATATGCGCTGTAACTGATTTCGTATTCGCCTCCGGTAACTGAATCGTAATTAAAAAAGCGCAAATCGGGTTCGTTCAAAATAGATTTTGTGAACGAGCTTGTCCAGTCGGCTTGGA
>JAIFNL010000065.1 GCA_020047755.1 Bacteroidota bacterium | reverse complement strand
GGGTTTGTTTTGTAATGTGGTGGTGTTTTGAATTTGGATTTTTGAGGTGGTTTGGTGAAAGTAATTCGGTATATTTTATAATTGATAATTGATATTTTTTTTTTACCACGAATGCACGAATTTGTTTGGTACTGTGGTTTTGTTTGTTTAGCTTTGTCGGGAAATATTTTTTTATAATTACTCAAAACTTATTTGTATAGATAGCTGTATGTTTTCAGAGGCAAACGCCTTTGGCTGCTGCATATATGTATAAATAAGTTTTGTTTGTTTTTGAATGACAATTTTTCTATATCTTGGTAAACGCTAAAAAAGTAGCAATAAATCTATGGCATCATTTATAAAAGACAATTACAAAAAAGGAACGGTAGGAAATTACTTAAAAGATACAATAAAGAAAGACGCTGAATTGTCCTTTGTTTCGGCATATTTTACCATTTATGCTTTTGAACGTTTGCAAAAAGAATTGGAAAACGCAAAACAATTGCGCTTTCTGTTTGGTGAGCCTAAATTTGTAAAGTCGATGGACAAGCAACGCGAATTTCAAGCCTACAAAGTGCAAGACGAAGACATTAAAATAGATAATTTGTTGCAACAAAAAAAGGTTGCAAAGGATTGTTCGGATTGGATTGAAGAGAAAGTAGAAATACGTTCGGTTAAGCGATCAAATTTTTTACATGGAAAAGCTTATTTGATAGATAACAAAATAAGTAAAGATGCGATAATTGGTAGTTCAAACTTTACGGTTCGCGGTTTGGGAATGTCGGAGAGAGAAAACGATAACATCGAATTGAATTTGGTGGTAGATAGCAATAGCCAAGTAAAGGAACTCTATGAGTGGTTTGATGCCATCTGGGAAAACGAAAATTTTGTGGAAGATGTAAAAGAAAAAGTGCTCGATTATTTAAAACAAATCTACAAAAATCAAATACCTGAATTTATTTATTACAAAACTTTGTTTCATTTGTTTGAGAAATATTTGATTGATGAAGATACTCACGAGTTATTAAAAAAAGAAATAGGTTTTTACAATACCAAAGCATGGGAATATGTAAGCAAATACGAGTTTCAAAAAAATGGTGTTACGGGTGCCATAAACAAAATACTCACTAACAACGGCTGCATCATAGCCGATAGCGTGGGGCTTGGGAAAACATTTGAGGCATTGGCAGTAATTAAGTTTTTCAACTTGCGCAAGCAAAGAGTTTTAGTGCTTTGCCCTAAGAAATTGGAAAATAACTGGGCATTGTATAAAAACAACGATACTCGAAATCCATTAGTAAAGGACGATATAAAGTTCGACCTGATGGCACACACCGATTTGTCGCGCGAAACGGGCAAAACAAGTTCAAATATTGAATTAAGTACGGTAAATTGGAACAATTACGACTTAGTAGTGATAGACGAATCGCACAATTTTCGCAACAACAAAAAAGGTAAAAATAACAAACTAAGCCGTTACGAAAAATTGATGCAAGATATTATTCAAAAAGGAATGAAAACAAAGGTTTTGCTACTTTCGGCAACGCCTGTAAACAACAATTTGACCGATTTGTACAATCAAATTGCCCTTATTACAGCCGGCGATGATACTTGTTTCGATAAAAAATTCAATATTCCCAATTATAAAAACGTGTTTGTGGCTACTCAAAAAGAATTTGATAATTGGCTAAAAAACAAACACCATCGTACAAAAAAAGACTTGTTTAATTCGTTGAAACCCGAATTTTTCAAACTGCTCGACGAGCTAACCATAGCCCGAAGCCGCAAACACATTGAGAAATTTTATAAATCCGACTTTAAAGCTCTTGGCGGTTTTTCTATTCGGCAGCCTGTTGTTTCTATCTATCCTGAATTAGACACGCTAAAAAGTTCTTGGTCGTATCACAAAATAAATACTGAAATAGAACATTACAAATTGAGTTTGTTTCGTCCTTCGGAATATGTTTTGGACGATTACAAAGAACTCTATGGCATTTCGGAAACAAAAATAAACAAGAAAACAAAAAAAGAACAAGAACAATACAACGACCAGAAAACAAGAGAACATTATTTAATAGGCATGATGAAAATGAATTTTCTGAAACGTTTGGAAAGTTCTGTTCAGTCCTTTTATACTACCATGCAACGTACCATTCTGAAAGTAGATGAATTGGTAGAGAAACTTGAAAAATTTGATGCTTTCAAAAAAGAAAACCCCGATTTTGATTTTGAAAATCTATTCGCCGATTTTGACGACGACGACAACTTTGAAAACGATGTTTTAAAAGAATTTCAAGTGGGTAAAAAATTGATTTACAAATTAGAACATATTGACATTGAACAGTGGAAAACAGACCTGCTCTTAGACAAAGACCAATTGATAGGTTTAAAAGATTTTGCTGAAAAAATAATAGATAATAAACGAGATGCGAAACTGTTGGAAGTAAAAAAACTAATACAGCAAAAAATTAATAAGCCAAGCCAAAACAAAGAGGGCAAACCCAACCGAAAAATTTTAATTTTCTCAGCATTTTCAGATACTGCCGAATATTTATACAACGAATTGAAAGAATTTGTTTGGAAAAAAAACAAAATAAACATAGCCTTAGTTACAGGCAGCAAAGAGAACAAAACTACCTTTGGCAAAAATAGATTTGAGGATATTCTTATCAATTTTTCGCCCTTATCGAAAGGTCGAAATCTGATTAAAGATATAGAAAAGAACGAAGAAATTGATATTTTAATAGCAACCGATTGTATTTCGGAAGGGCAAAACTTGCAAGATTGCGATTACATGATAAACTATGACATACATTGGAATCCGGTGCGAGTAATTCAGCGTTTTGGGCGTATTGACCGTATTGGAAGTAAAAACGAGTTCATTCAAATGGTGAATTTCTGGCCTACCAAAGATTTGGACGGGTACATGAAATTGAAACAAAGAGTAGAAAGCAGAATGGCACTCGTGGACATGGTAGCAACACAGCAAGACAACGTTCTGGACAGCGAAAACTTTGAAGACCTTTTGCAAGAAGATGCCAAATTTAGAGTTACACAGTTGAAAAAACTTCAAACCGAAGTACTCGACTTGGAAGATTTAGACACTGGAGTTACCCTCAACGATTTTACATTGGACGATTTTAGAGAAGACCTCAAAAATTTTCTTCTCAAAAACAAAGAAGAATTGCGCAATGCACCTATGGGAATGTTTGCAGTAGTGCCTACAAACCCCGATTTTCCGATTATAGAACCCGGAGTTATCTTTTGTTTGAAGCAAAAAGACCTCAATGTAAGCAATCTGAAACAAAACCAGTTGCACCCTTATTTTTTGGTCTATGTTTTAGACAGCGGACATGTAAAATTCGGCTACACACAAGTAAAAACTCTTTTGGAAATTTACAAAGTAACTTGCAGCGACAAAAAAGAACCTTACGAAGAACTTTGCAAAATCTTCGACCAACAAACCGACTACGGACGAGATATTGACAACTATTCCGGTTTGTTTAAAAGTGCGGTGAAATCAATTACATCTGATTTTTCGGATATCTCTAAAAAAATGCTTACATCGGGTCGGGGAACTGTTTTAACCGATAAAAATAAACAAATTACGGATAAATCAGAATTTGAATTAATTACTTGGTTAATAATAAAATAAATGAATTTTGATATTTTAATAAATTTGTTTGATAAAACGCACAATGTTTTATTGAGTAATGCTGTAAAAGCAGTAAATATAAATAATACCATACGAAATTGGTTGTTTGGTTTTTACATTGTAGAATACGAACAAAAAGGCGAAGACCGTGCAAAATACGGCGAAAAAGTTTTACAAACTATTGAAAACCATTTTAAAATTTCAGGAATTAAAGGGCTTACCGAAAGGCGTTTACGTGAATACCGAAAATTTTATTTGGTATATCCGCAAATTCGGCGGTTATTGACCGCCATTTTTAATCAAATTGCTCCTGATGAAAATTACAATGCAATTCGGCGGTCGCTGACCGCCGAATTACAAATAGCAGATAAACAGCAATTTGAATATCCAATAGACAAACTAATCAATAGTTTGTCTTTTACTCATTTAAACGAACTTTGTAAAATTGCAGACCCTGTTAAAAGAGTTTTTTATGAAATAGAATGTATAAAAGGAATTTGGAGTGTTAAAGAATTGGAACGCCAAATTAATTCATTGTATTACGAAAGAATGGGAATGTCGAGCAATCCCGAAAAAATGAGCAAAATAATACAGTCTAAAACTGAAAATTTAACGGTACAGGAAACTGTAAAATCGCATTTTTCGTTTGAATTTTTGGGTATAAAACAAAAAGAATTGATTGAAGAAACCGATTTAGAACAAGCACTATTAGATAATTTTCAATATTTTATGCTCGAACTTGGGCGTGGATTTTGTTTGGAAGCAAGGCAAAAACGAATTTTAATAGGCGATGAATATTTTTTTATTGATATGGTTTTTTATCATCGTATTTTGCGTTGTCATATTATTGTGGAACTGAAAGCCGATAAATTCAATCACAGCCATATTTCGCAACTAAATACGTATGTAAATTTTTATAAAAAAGAAATTTGTGAATCAACCGACAACCCGCCCATCGGAATACTTTTGGTAGCCGAAAAAAATAATCCTTTGGTTGAATTTGCGTTGGCTGGTATTGAAAACAATCTTTTTGTGAGCAAATATTTATTACAACTGCCTACAAAAGAGCAATTAACTAATTTTATTACTAACGAATTGAATAAAAAATACTAAATACTATGCAACAAGTCTATTTGAATAACACAAAAGAAAACATTAAAAACTCGATAATCCTTTTCAATGAATTGCCTATCAACGAGGCTTGTATAAAATTAATGAATGTTTTAGGCTACGATAGCCCCAAGGTACAAGATTATGATTTGCAAGATTATATCAATGATTTTGAAAAGCACGAAACTGCAACTATTGAAAAAGCAAAAGTTTTAACAGATTGGAAAAAAGCAAGTTTCATTTTTCAAATTACTACCGATGAAGTGGACAAACATTACGATTTATTTACTGATGTAAATAAAGTGAATAATGTGCTTATTGAAAGTTACTTTGTTACCGCTATTGAGCTGAATAAGAATAATTACACACGAACTGAATTGGCTGAGATAAGCCGACAGGTTAATAAATTGCATGGTTTGCCTACTTTGATTTTTTTCAAGTATGACAATTATCTCACTATTTCAATCACTTACCGCCGTCTAAACAAAAAGGACAAAACAAAAGACGTTTTAGAAAAAGTAATTCTTATCAAAGACATAAATATAGAAAAACCGCACCGTGGGCAAATAGATATTTTGTCTGAAATGTCGCTTTCCTCTTTGTTTGAAAATAAATACAAAGTTACAAACTGGGTAGAGCTGCACCATGCTTGGATGCAGGTTTTGGATTTGAAAACGCTCAACAACCGTTTTTACAAAGAAATTGCAAATTGGTATTTTTGGGCGGTGGAAAACGTGAAATTCCCCACTGATGGTTACCAAGACAAAGAAAACCCGCAAGAAGTAGCCAATCAAATAGCAGTTATTCGGTTGCTTACTCGCTTTATTTTTGTGTGGTTTGTAAAAGAAAAACATTTGGTAAAAGAAGAATTATTCGATTACGATTATTTAGAAAATAATGTATTGAATTTTCTTGATAAAAACGAAACCACATATTATAAAGCAATTTTACAAAACCTGTTTTTTGCAACGCTCAATACTGAAATGAAATCGAAAAATCGGAGTTTTTCATTTCAAGATAAT
>JAIFNL010000232.1 GCA_020047755.1 Bacteroidota bacterium | reverse complement strand
AAAAAACGATGCCATTTTGCTAAAAAGTAAAAGGTTGAGGCTTCACAGCCGCAACCTTTATCAAAAATTCAAAATCTAAACATTATTTTTTATAGATTGTTTGAAAAATAAAGAAAATCGGAGCTTCACAGCCGCAAATTTCATCAAAAATTCAAAATCTAAACATTATTTCTTACAGATTTTCTTGAAAAAATTAAGAAAATCGGAGCTTCACAGCCGCAAATTTCATCAAAAATTCAAAATCTAAACATTATTTCTTACAGATTTTTTAGAAAAATTAAAGAAAATCGGAGCTTCACAGCCGCAAATTTCATCAAAAATTCAAAATCTAAACATTATTTCTTACAGATTTTTGAAAAAATTAAAGAAAATCGGAGCTTCACAGCCGCAAATTTCAACAAAAATTCAAAATCTAAACATTATTCTTTCTACATTGTATCAAAATATTCAGTTTAAATTAAACATTGGAGCTTCACAGCCGCAACATTTGTCAAAAATTCAAAATCTAAACATTTATTTTTAATACTTTGTATTATATTGTAAAGAAATATTATGCTCAAAAGCAAATTTTAAAAAATACCTTCCGCATAATATTTCACGCATCTAATTTTGGCACTATGGAATTTACACTTTATCGTCTAGTCGTTTATTTACAATTCTTATACAAACTCTGGTTTTATTTTCTTCACCCATGCTTGTATTCTACTGTCTGTTTTTTCGTCTTCGTTATCTTCGTCAATGGCTAAACCAACAAATTTTCCGTCGATAACTGCTTCTGATTCACTAAAATCGTAACCAGCGGTTTCTACTTGTCCTACAATTTTGCAACCTTTGTCTTTGATGGTATGGTAAATTTCACCTATTCCATTTACAAAAGTATCGGCATACGATGAGCTGTCGCCTAAGCCAAAAAGAGAAATTACTTTGCCCGAAAGGTCGGCATCGGCTACTTTGCCAAGAAAATCTGACCAATCGTCTTGAATTTCGCCTGTGTTCCAAGTCGAAGTTCCGAAAATAATATTTTCGTAGTTTGCTAATTCATCTACTTTTACACGTGCCACGTCTTTTAGTTCCGATTCGGGCAATTGTGCGTGAATTTTTTTTGCTATACTTTCAGTATTTCCTGTAGTAGAGCCGTAAAATATACCTATTTTTTTCATTTGTCTTTGAGTTTTTTAATTGAAAGCTTTTCTTTTTTATTCCCCTCGCCTCTTTGTTCTCCTTTCTATGGAGAAATCTTCTTGCTGAAACATTTCGTTTCTTTTTTGATTTGATAAATCAAACTGCGATTTTATCATTTCTTTTTTTTTTGAAAATAATAAGAACTTTTATGCTTTCAAGAATTATTATTATTTTAATTTGAATTATCTATTTAGATTAATTCTAAACAAAAATAATTTCTTTCTTTTAATAAAACAAATATTTTAAGATGTTTTTATCTTTTATTTTAAACTTTTTTTTTACATTTTCATAATATACAATCAATCAATTATATAATATTTACACAAATGTTAAAATCCTAAAATAAAGACAACGATAAAGTAACTTTTCTTGGCTAATTCTATTCACTTGAGTATCTAAAATAGCAAAATAAAACTATATTTACTTAAAATGGATTCGATAAAATCTAAATTCGCAACCCAATCTCGTTTAGAGTTGTTTCATTTTTTAAAATTAAACCGAAAATAGGGCTTTACCCCAAAATGCCAACACCCTAATTTGAGCTAAAGCCCGCAGCTATGTTTTTTTTACTTCCCCCGACCTAAAAGTCGGGGCTACTGATTTACAAGTATTTATATTTTTGCTGTGGTTACATTAATTTATTCTTTAAAAAATTTCAAACAACCACTTACACCATCAATATTTTTTGATAACATTGTAAAGCGTATCCCGCTCTACGGCTTCAAAATTTGCCGATTTGATTAAATCAACCAACTCATTGGTAGTCATTTGCGGTTTTTCGTCTTCCACGCCTGCCATTGAATAAATTTTGGTAGAATCGTCGATTGTTCCATCAATATCATCTACGCCAAAGGAAAGCGAAAGTTGCGCTTTTTCCTTGCCAAGCATAGGCCAGTAGGCTTTTAGATGAGAAATATTGTCGAGAAAAATACGCGAAACCGCAAAGTTGCGCAAATCTTCGAGCGTAGAAACTTCGCCAAGTTCGGACAAACTATTATTTTGGTTTCTGTATTTCAAAGGAATAAAGGTATTAAATCCGCCAGTTTTATCTTGTAACTCTCGCAAGCGTTGCAAGTGGTCTATGCGGTGAGCATAACTCTCAATATGTCCGTAAAGAATTGTAGCATTGGAAGGTAAACCCACCTCGTGCGCCGTTTGGTGAATTTCGAGCCACATTTCGGCGGTCGATTTTTCGTCGCACACCTGAGTTCGTATTTCGGGAGCAAATATTTCGGCACCTCCACCCGGAATCGAATCCAAACCATATTCTTTGAGCTTTTTCAAGCCATCGGCTAAGGTCATTTTGGCTTTTTTAATCATAAATTCCAGCTCCACAGCCGTAAATGCTTTTACATGCACATCGGGCAAAATGGCTTTGATGCGCTGAATCATTTCGCCGTAATAATGCAAATCGCGCTTGGGGTGCACGCCGCCCACAATGTGCACTTCCGTTGGGTTAGCAGCCTTGTGTTTGTGTGCAAGCTCTTCGATGCCAGCCAAATCGTATTCCCACGCACCTTCTTGACCTATTTTGCGCACATACGAGCAAAATTTGCAGCTATAAATACAAATATTGGTAGGTTCGATGTGAAAATTGCGATTGAAATACGTTTTTTTGCCATGCAATTTCTCGCGTACAAAATTAGCCAACACAGCCAAATAGCCAAGTTCAGCCTTTTCGTAAAGCAAAATACCTTCGGCTACCGAAATGCGCTTGCCCTCAAATACTTTTTGAGCTATTTGTTTTAAATCGTCCGAAATATCTGATTTTAAGATTGTTTCCATTGTTTTAGAATTTAAAATATGTAAATAAAGAAACCCTTACTCTTGGTAAAAACCAAAAATAAGGGCAAAACCCCGAGAAAATGAATTTGTGTAAATCTTTTTATTTCATTGAAAACTTACACCAATTCACTTTTCAGAAAAAAATGAACCTCAAGTCCTACAAAGAATAGATTTTTATTTTTAAAAATCTTATGCTTTGTGTCTTGGTTCGGAAGAAACACATAATTTTTTTCTGCCTCTTTTTCTGCGAGCAGCTAAAACGTTTCTACCGCCTGCGGTTTGCATTTTTGCTCTAAATCCGTGCTTGTTCCTTCTTTTTCTATTAGATGGTTGAAAAGTCCTTTTCATGTTATTTATTTTATGATTTTAACAACAGATTGCTCTGCTCTTATGTTTGAAATTCTGTTTTGTTTTTTTTGATTGTTTTCGTATCGCTTTTTATAATCTCTACTTGCTCAAATCAGCTCGCAAAAGTAATGCTTTTTTTTATTTCACAAAAACATTTATTGAATAATTGTATAAAAAAAACAACTATCGAGTATAAATATTTGTTATATAGGAAGATATAGAATTTTTTTTGTTTCAAAAAAGTCTTCTTCAAAAAAACTAGACCCGTCGAGTACTTGAACTATCTTTTTAAAAGGCTTAATTTCTTCAGTCAAATCGCCCCCTTTGAGATAAACGATGCCGTTGGGTATCGAATTTTTATCTTTCTTAGCCACATTTTTGCGCACAAGTTGCACAAACTCGGGAAGGTTAGTAACTGCACGGCTTACCACAAAATCAAATTGCTCGTTCAGCAATTTTACATTTATATTTTGAACCGTAACATTCTTTAGTTCAAGAGCTTTACTAATAGCTTCTACCACTTTTATTTTTTTGCCTATGGAGTCAATTAGTGTAAAATGCACTTCAGGCAAAAGAATTGCCAGAGGAATTCCAGGAAAGCCGCCGCCAGTGCCCACATCTAAAATCTTTGTCCCACTTTTGAAATTCATTGAAGCACCAATGAGCAGAGAATGCAATACATGCTTAACTTCCAAGTTTTCAATATCTTTGCGCGAAATCAGATTGATTTTTTCATTCCATTCCGTATAAAGAGCCGTAAGCATCGAAAATTGCTTTTTCTGCAACTCACTTAATTCAAAATATTTTCCTATTAGCTCCACCCTTTTTTTTGTTAATTGTTAATCAATGCCGCCAAAGTTAAGCCCTCCAAGGGTTTTGAACCCTTGAAGGGGCTGTTTCACAAATAAGCTTAACTTTGGCAACAGTGAATTGTTGATTATTATTTTCTCTTTTATTTTTAAAGTCCTACTGCATAGTAATATAAATTGGGGTATCCAGGATAAATGCCTTCAAAAAGCACGCCGCCGGTTTTGTTGGCAAGCTTATCTACAACATCTTGCACTGTTTTTACTTTAGTTCCATCAATTTTTAAAATTACGTAGCCTTCTTCCATATTGGTATTGTTTTTAATTTTACCAGCACCAATAGTTTTTACTTTAATTCCAGAACTTATTCTATATTTTTTTAGCTGTTCTTCGCTCAACTCTTCTAGTTCGAGACCTAAAACAGACAAAACACTTGCATCGTCTTTTTTAACTATTTCGGTGTTCCCATTCAAGTTTTTGAGCGTTACCGAAATGTTTTTCTTTTTGCCTTTTCGTAAAACTTCTACATTAATTTTGTTGCCAGGGCGTTGTCTTCCAATCACTTCTTGCAATTCAGCAGCCGTTTTTACGTTTACATCGTCTATTTTAATAATCACGTCGCCTATTTCTACGCCCGCTTCTTTTGCCGAACCACCATCAAGTAGTTCATCTACAATAACTCCTTCGTTTACATTCAAATTGAGTTCTTTGGCTATTTTAGCGTCCACATTGCGTATAACTACGCCAATATAAGCACGTTGCACAATTCCAAATTCCAATAAATCCTCCACTACTTTTTTCACTAAGTTAGAAGGAATAGAAAAAGCATAACCCGTATAAGAGCCTGTTGGACTTGCAATTGCAGTGTTAATACCTACCAATCCGCCATCGAGATTTACCAAAGCACCTCCACTGTTTCCTGGATTGATAGCCGCATCGGTCTGAATGAACGATTCGATAGCCGAACGGTCTTCTAATATCTTGATATTTCTACCTTTAGCACTTATAATTCCGGCAGTAACTGTCGATGTTAAATTGAACGGATTGCCAACTGCCAAAACCCATTCGCCCACTTTTGTTTGGTCGGAATTAGAAAACGGAATTATTTTTAAATCGTCGGCATCTATTTTAATTACCGCCAAGTCGGTCGAAGGGTCTTTGCCTACAATTTTAGCTTTGAAAACTCTATTATCGTGCAAAGTAACTTCCAATTCGTCGGCGTTATTTACAACGTGGTTGTTTGTAACTATGTAGCCGTCTTGGCTGATAATTACTCCCGAGCCAGCACCTACTTTGTTACTTTGGTCGCTGTATTGAAAAGGGTTAAAATAATTTCGAGTTTGTGTAGTTGTAATAGAAGTAATGTGCACCACGCCTTCCATTACCTTTTCAGCAGCCACAGTAAAATCAACACCTGCAGCATTATTGGCTACAAGCTGAAATGGCGATTTTTCTAATTCCTTTACTCTAAAGGGTTTGTTGCTTTCTATTGCATAAAAAACTCCAAAAGTTAAGGCACTACCTAAAATAGCTGCTACTAATAAATTAATAAAATTTTTCATCGTATTTCCTCCTCTATTTTATTAAAAATTTATTACTTTAATTAAAACGCTTTTAATCAAAATACCTAAAATTGTTTTTCTGTATTCGATTTTAATTCTAAAAAAAATATTTTTTATTGTTATAGCAAAGTTATAAATTAATTAAAATGGATTCAAATACTCTTAACATTCTTTAAATGCAAACGACAAAAATTATATTATTTTTAACTTTTTTTCAAATTAAAAGACTTAAAATTATAAAAAATTAAGATTAATACGCTTTGAAATTGAGATTGCCTTGTGTTTTAAAACTCTCTATATGTCTTTCTTTTTTTGCCAAATGAATATCGTTGATAGTAATCAAAATTCCAGTCTCTTCAACACCTCCAAAGTGCTCATTTAGAGAAGTTCCAAACGACATCATAGTGTCAGAAATATTCATATATGTATTGATAAGCGGCGGAATGGTTTCTCCCAAAGTGCGAACTTCTTTTGAAAGTTCTTTGTGATTTTCTTTGTAATCTAAATGATTAAAAAAATGTTTTAAATCTTCTATTTTTGTGTAAAGTTTTAATGCCTTTTTGGGTTTTATTAAATTAAGTTTATCTGGAAATTGTTTACTCATAAAATACAAGATTAAATCGCGTGCTTTTTGATTGTAAGTAGTGTACATTGTTACTTTTCCGAAAAAATATTTAACATTCGGAATGCCCTGAATAATAGCTCCTAATCCGTCCCACAAATTGTCGAGGGCAAAAATGCCTTTGCGCCCAGCATTTTTGCTTTGGTAAGAAGCTCTTACAAAGCTTCTTCCGAGTTCTATTGTTTTGGGCAAAAACTCCTTTTTAAAAGTTTCGGAAAAGCTAAGCAAGCGAGCTGTTGCAAGATTCAAATCACCATTTTCGTCGGTTATCGGAAAATGTTCATTTGCATTGTAATATCTGTAACCACCAATAATTTCTTTTTCGCGTGGATTCCACACAATCATCTGTTTATAAGGATACTCTGCGGTATCGTATTTATCTATATCTACTTCTTTTCCTGTTCCACCACCGGCAAGTCTGAATGCTTCTTCGCGCAATCTACCAATTTCGAGCATGGTATTGGGCGAGTTTTGAGCAGTAAGAATGTAAATTTCGTTGTCTGAAAAATTTGTTTTGCGCACAAATTTATCGTTCGTTAACTCTTCTTCAATTTTTTGAATGTCAACAGGAGGAATGATTTGCTTCATAAATTTAGCTTGGAGTATTATTTGGATTGATTTTTCAAAATGTAATCGTTCACTCGTAAAATTCTTCTCATCAGTTTCGTTGAATTCATTTATATTCAAAAAAAAGATTAAAATACAAGTTAAAAACACAATTTATCGAACTAGAATGTTCTTTTTATAAATCAATTCAATTTCTGATTGCTTAAAGCCAAAAACAATTCTAAAATTCAAAAAAAAATGTTTGCAAAGATAAATACAAATAAAACAATTTTACAAATCCATTTCGTAAACTTTATTTTGCACCCACTCAGCCCATTGCTCAATCGACTTCGATTTGTCGAAATGTGTATATGGAATAGATTCGCCAAAACGTATCTTAATTTCGGTGTTTCTATGTTTGAAAGCTTCATCGGCAAGATAAAACATCTCTATGTTGGCTTTTATACCCAAAGCTTTGCGAAAATTGGCTAAATTATAGAAAAAACCGCCCATTTCGCCCGAAATTCGCACAGGAATAACATCGCGCTTGCATTGAATCGACTTTGCAATAAATGACTTGTACCACCTCAAATCTCTCACTACCCCGTTTATGCGCCGCGAAACTAATCCGGCAGGAAAAATAAGCACTTGATGTTCCGATTCGTAAATTTCATCTATACGTTTGATGTTTTCGCGTGGTGTAGAGCCGTGTTTGTTTACACCTACAAAAAGAGGTTCGTAATTTGTAAAACTCAACAAAATATCATTCACAATAAAACGCAAACTACCAGCATATTTATCTACTTCGTTCATAAAAACCAAAGCATCAAAACCACCTATTGTATGATTTGCTGCAAAAATATATCGCTTATTTTTTTCAATATTTTCAGTTCCTTTCGAGTCTATCCTAATACTATATCTTTCGAGTAATTTATGAACAAAATCCATTGATTTATAATCCTTTAAATCAATCATTAATTGGTTAAATTCATCTTCGTGTAGGATTTTTTTTATGTAATTTAAAACAAAGCGAGGTAATACTTTTAATAATCTCGGATTCTTATTTTTTATAACATTCTCTACGTCAATAAATTTTTTGCCTTCCATTGGAACTAACTGTTTTGGGGTTTTACTGAAAATTTCATAAATTATTTTAGTATCTTGGAGTTTAAAATCCTCATTTACAACCATAAATTGCGACTTAAAATTTTAGCTACTTCGATGAATTTAAACACCCAAAAGCCTCCTTAAATACAAAAATAGACACTCAAATTACTAAAAAAAATTTTCCAAAGCTAAACAAATTTATCAAAAAAAAATAGATGTTGCTTAAAATTGCTATTAAAATTAATTCACACTTCTAATTGAATAACAAATCTCCATTTTTTACTATCAAAAATAATTTTTTCTAAAAATTTTATTAACAATTTAAAGCAGAACTTATTTTTAAATAATTATTTATAAATCATTTCATTAGCAACAACTAAGATGGCACGTAACCTATAATTATTAAGCTTTTTTTTAGTTAAAAAAAATATTTAGTGTAAAAAAGTGGGATATAGTGGTTGAAAGTGGGAGAAAATTTTATAATTTTACACTTTCAATTGCATCAAATTTATTGTAAGCAATAAGCTACAATTTTATAAAACAATAGCTTTTTTTCGAAAGTTTTATGATTAATTTTATAGGCGATTTTCCTTGTAAATTAGACGCTAAAGGGCGTTTAAGTTTACCCGCTGCATTCAAAAAACAAATGCAAGCAGTGGGACAGGAAGATTTTGTAGTAAAGAAAGACATTTTTGAAAATTGTCTGGTGCTTTACCCTATAAATGAGTGGCAAGAACAAGTAGAGCTTCTCAATAAAAAAATAAATCCATACAACAGAGAGCACAATAAATTTGTGCGCGAATTTCATAGAGGCAAAGCCGAATTGAGTATCGATACTGCTGGTAGAATACTTATTCCCAAGCGTTTGCTCGAAATCATAGGCGACAGCTCCGATTTAGTTTTGGCAGGATTGGAAACTAAAATTGAAATTTGGAGCAAAGATGTTTTTGATAAAATGGAAACCAACGAAAATGATTTTGCATCGTTGGCTGAAAAAATTTTAGGACAGTAATTAAAAAAAAATATATCAAATGGAATATCACGTTCCGATAATGTTTAGCGAATGCATTGAAGGTCTTAATATTAAGCCCAATGGCATTTATGTTGACGCTACTTTTGGAGGTGGCGGGCATTCGCGCGGAATCATAGACCATTTGACAAGTGGAAAACTCATTGCTTTCGACCAAGATTCAGATGCTCAGGCAAATATAATTGACGACGAGCGTTTTATTTTTGTGCATCACAATTTTAAATATTTGAAAAATTTCATCAAATATCATGGTTACGAGCAAGTTGATGGAATTTTAGCCGATTTGGGAGTTTCGTCGCACCACTTCGATGAAGAAGAACGTGGCTTTTCATATCGATTTGATAGTGAACTTGATATGCGAATGAACCGCGAAAATCCATTTTCGGCAAAAGATGTTCTTAATAAATACGAGCTCAAGGAATTAACGCGAGTTTTCAAAGAATACGGCGAGCTTTCTAATGCTTACAAATTAGCGCAATTGATAATTTTGCATAGAACTGAAAACCAAATAAATACAACTAGCGATTTGTTTGAAGCAATCAAAGAAGCAACACCGCAAAATAATGAATACAAGTTGTATGCAAAACTTTTTCAGGCACTTAGAATAGAAGTAAACAAGGAATTGGAAGTGCTCGAACAATTTTTGGTGCAAGCTTCAAAACTGTTGAAAACAGGCGGACGGCTTGCTATTATTACATTTCACTCATTGGAAGATAGAATGGTGAAAAACTTTTTCAAAACCGGCAAAATTTCTGGTGAAATAGAAAAAGATTTTTATGGCAACCTTCAAACGCCTTTTAAAATGGTAACAAAAAAACCACTCGAAGCTCAAAAAGAGGAATTAGAAAAAAATTCGAGAGCAAGAAGTGCAAAATTAAGAATTGTAGAAAAAATTTAACACAAAATATTTTGCTAATTAGTCTAATAGTTTGGCAAACCCCCTTCACTTAATTTATTTGAAGGGGGAATTTTTGAAAATATAAACAATTAAAAGCTAAAAAAGATGTCAAAAACAAGAAATCCATTGATGAATTTGGTAGATGGCTCTATTTTGATAAAAAGAAAAGTAGTAAAGCAATTTCCGTTTATTATTTTTCTTACATTTCTAGCTTTCATTTATATAGCAAATAGGCTTTCGGCAGAAAATACTGCAATAAAAGCAGCAAAACTCGAAAGAGAAATTAAAACATTGAAAGCTGAATCAATGAGCATTTCTTCTGAATTGATATTTTTGAGCAATAAGCAAGAAGTCTCAAATTTGATTAGAAAAAATAATCTGAGTATAAAATTTACAACTGAGCCACCTAAAAAAGTGGTTATCAGAGAAAAAGAAGATTGATTTATTATGAAGCAAGAAATTATTACGCGCATAACATCAATTTATTTTTTAGTTGCACTGATAGCAGTTGCTATCGTGGTGAGAATGTTATATATTCAAATCATTGAAAAAGACAAATGGGAAGCGAAAGAGAAAACCATTGATTACAAAGAGATTGAAGCTACAAGAGGAAATATTTACAGCGAAGATGGAAAAGTTTTAGCCGTTTCGGTTCCTTATTATCGAGTGCTAATGGATTTTGCAAGTAGCGCATTTAAGCGCGAACTATTTAACAAATCGGTTGATTCATTGGCAATTAGTCTTTCCGAAATGTTTGGCGACAAATCGGCTGCCGACTACGCGCTTGAGCTTAGAACTGCCGAACAAAAAAGAAAAGCTTATCATTTATTGCATTCAAAAGTAACATACAATCAATTAAAAAAACTAAAAGATTTTCCTTTTTTCAAAGAAGGAAGGTTTTCAAGTGGTTTAATAACAGAACCTTACAGCAAAAGAGTAAAACCACACAATCACCTCTCGGCTCGTATTATAGGTTATATTTCGGCAAGCGAAAATGTAAATACCGTAGGAATTGAAGGTGCGTATAATTCAGATTTAAAAGGTGTTAACGGAATGCGCTTGATGCAAAAATTGCCTGGAAACGACATGTGGATGCCTTTAAATTACGACAATGAAGTGGAACCTGTTGATGGCAAAGACGTTATCTCTACATTGAATGTGAATATGATGGAAATAACCGAAACTGCTTTGCTCAAACAGTTGAAATACCTTGAGGCTAAGCATGGTACAGCTATTTTGATGGAAGTAGAAACTGGCGACATTAAAGCAATGGCAAATTTGAGCCGTACCGAAGATGGAAAATACCAAGAAAGTTACAACTTTGCCATCGGGCAAAGCAGCGAGCCTGGTTCTACTATTAAATTAGCAACCTTAATTAGTTTGCTTGAAGATGAAAAAGTAAGCCTAAACGATGTAGTAAATACACAAGGTGGCGAAATAAAATTTGGCGATTTCACCATAAAAGACTCACAAAAAGGAGGTTACGGAAACATTACCGTAAAGCAAGCTTTTGAACATTCTTCAAACGTGGCTTTTGCCAAATTGATGTGGAAATATTACAAAGACAATCCCGAAGAATTTGTGGATAGACTTTATAATATAGGTCTCAATAAAAAAGCAGGTATTGAAATTAGAGGCGAAGGGCTTCCTTACATAAAATATCCGGGCGAAAAGCATTGGTACAAAGTGAGTTTGCCACAAATGTCGATAGGTTACGAGTTACGAATTACTCCTTTGCAAACGCTAATGCTCTACAATGCAATAGCAAACAACGGAAAAATGATGAAACCTCGTTTTGTAAAAGAAATCAGAGAATTTAGCCATGCCGACAAAAAAGTAAATCCTGAAGTTTTAAATTCATCTATTTGCTCTCAAAAAACAATAGAAAAAGTAAAACTTTGCTTGGAAGGCGTTGTAGATAGAGGAACTGCTACAAATATACGCAACAGCAAATTTAGAATAGCCGGAAAAACAGGTACGGCACAAATGGCAAACGCTAAATTTGGTTACGAAACCGAGCTTGGAAAATCGTATCAAGCTTCTTTTGCGGGTTATTTTCCTGCCGAGAAACCAAAATATTCGTGCATAGTAGTTATTTATGCACCTCAAAAAATTTCGTATTACGGAAGCGGTGCCGCCGCTCCCGTTTTTGGCGAAATAGCTGAAAATGTGTATGCTACGGCTTTAGATATTCACAAAGCCGTGAACAGTAGAGAATTTGGCTACCGACGAAAAGACAATATTCCATTTTCTAAAAATGGATACAAAAAAGAAATTGACTTTGTTTTTAGAAACATCAATTCTGCAATTCAAAACAATTCGTCGAGCAATGCACATTGGATTATGACTCGAAATAACAACGAATATGTTGAATATCAAACAGTAAAAGTTTCAAAAAACAAAGTTCCCTCAGTAAGAGGAATGTGTGCAAAAGATGCTTTGTATATACTCGAAAATGCTGGCTTAACGGTAGAATTGAAAGGCAGAGGAACGGTTGCAAAACAATCGCTCGAAGCAGGTGGTAATTTCACAAAAGGACAAAAAATTATCATTGAATTAATTTAACCTTATAAAAGCGGTCAATTCAATAAAATTTATCAATTTTTAATGAAAAACTTAAAGAAAATATTAAAAAATATCATTTCAGAAATTCGAATTGATAAGATAATTGGAAGTATCGATTTGGATTTCAACGAACTACAATTTGATTCCAGAAAAGTGGGAGCAAAAGATATTTTCTTTGCACTAAAAGGAACTCAAACTGATGGACACGAATTTATCGACTCGGTTATTGAGCAAGGCGCAGCTGCAATAATTTGTAGCGAATTACCTAGCAATCAACCTTCTGATGTGGTTTTCTTAAAAGTAGAAAACACGGCTAAAGCTTTGGCATTTTTTGCTGCCGAATATTACGAACAACCAACAAAAAAGATAAAACTAGTAGGCGTTACTGGCACAAATGGAAAAACAACCATTGCAACATTGCTCTATAATTTAACCCGAAAATTTAATTACAAATGTGGATTAATTTCTACCATTAACTATATTGTGCACGAAAAAGAAACAGACTCTTCGCATACAACTCCCGATGTACTTACTATCAATAAGTTACTTTCGGAAATGATACACGAAGGTTGCAAATATTGCTTTATGGAAGTTAGCTCTCATGCCCTTGTGCAAGAGAGAGTTACAGGTTTAGATTTTGCAGGAGCAATTTTCACAAACTTAACACACGACCATTTAGATTATCACACTGATTTTGCTCATTATAGAGATGCTAAAAAACTTTTATTTGACAATTTAAAAGGAAAAGCATTTGCTTTGGTCAATTCCGACGATAAAAACGGAAAATTTATGCTTCAAAACACCAAAGCAAATAAATATACTTTTGGCTTAACTTCATTTTCAAATTTTAAGGCAAAAATACTCGAAAAAAGAATTGACGGAACTTTACTCGAAATTGAAAATCTCGAAGTTTGGATACAATTTTTAGGCGACTTCAATGCTTCCAATTTATTGGCAGTTTATGCTGCAGCAACCTTGCTAGGCGAAGTGCCGAAAGAACAAGTTTTGCGCGAAATAAGCTCGCTTACGCCTGTTCGTGGGCGGTTTGAAACGCTAAAACTAAAAAATGGAAGTGTGGCAATTATTGACTATGCACACACGCCCGATGCTCTCGAAAATGTATTGCAAACCATTGATAAGCTGCGCACTAGCCAACAAAACGTTATCACAGTAGTAGGAGCAGGCGGCAACCGCGACAAAACGAAACGCCCCATTATGGCTCGAATTGCCGGACAGTACAGCAACAAAGTAATTCTTACTTCGGATAACCCCAGAAACGAAGAGCCAAGTGCAATTCTAAGCGATATGGAAACTGGTATTTTATACGAACATAAAAATAAATATTCAATCATCGAAAACAGACGCGAAGCCATTGAAACTGCGGTTTTTATGGCAAAAGCAAACGACATTATTTTAGTGGCAGGCAAAGGACACGAAACCTATCAAGAAATAAAAGGAATTCGGCATCATTTCGACGACAAAGAAATTGTATTAAATTCTTGATTAACAAAACAGTAATTAGTAAAATTAACATAATAAATAAACAAAGTGTTTTATTATTTATTTCAATATTTAGGCGAATTTGATTTTCCAGGCTGGAGATTATTCCAATACATTTCGTTCAGAAGTGCTATGGCAATTATATTTGCCTTAATAATTTCGGCAATTTATGGAAAAAAAGTAATTGGCTGGTTGCAAAAAAAGCAAATTGGCGAAACAATTCGCGATTTAGGCTTGGAAGGTCAATATGCAAAAAAAGGCACGCCAACTATGGGCGGAATTATTATCATTATGTCGATTGTTATTCCAACGCTTCTGTTTGCAAAACTTGAGAATATTTATATTATTTTGATGCTTATCAGTACTTTATGGATGGGAGTTATTGGTTTTTTAGATGATTATATTAAAGTATTCAAAAAAAATAAAGACGGATTAAAAGGCAGATTTAAGATTATCGGACAAGTTGGCTTGGGATTAATTGTTGGCGTTGTTTTATACTTTAGCGACACTGCCGTAATTAGAGAAAGTAGAGTAGTCGAAAGCCCAACAAAAACAGAGCTTTCAGCCGAAAATACAACAGTAACCATTGTAAATGAAGACATAAAATCAACAAAGACAACCATTCCTTTTTTCAAGGAAAATGAATTTGATTATGCTGATATACTATGGTTTATGGGGAAAGACAAATACAAATGGGCTTGGATAGTATTTGTTTTGGCAGTAATTATTATTGTAACAGCCGTTTCTAACGGAGCAAATATGACAGATGGTTTAGATGGCTTAGCCACAGGCACTTCAGCTATCATTGTAATTACTCTGGCTCTTTTAGCTTATTTTTCGGGCAATGTGATTATATCTGATTATCTGAATATTATGTATTTACCACACACTGGCGAGCTAGCAGTTTTTGCAAGTGCATTTATTGGGGCTACCATTGGCTTTTTGTGGTACAATTCGTTTCCAGCCCAAGTGTTTATGGGCGACACCGGCAGTTTGACTCTTGGAGGAATTATAGCCGTTTTTGCAGTAATCATTCGCAAGGAGCTTTTAATTCCTGTTTTATGTGGAATCTTTTTTATTGAAAATCTTTCGGTAATACTGCAAGTTGGTTATTTTAAATATACTAAGAAAAAATATGGCGAAGGAAGACGCATATTTAAAATGGCTCCTTTGCATCATCATTATCAAAAAATGGGTATTCCAGAGCCAAAAATAGTAACACGATTTTGGATTGTTGCTATTATTTTAGCAGTTGTATCCGTAATAACACTAAAAATAAGATAATTTTTTATAATTAACAATTGTTTAAACAAACTAACAATTTTAAATAAAATAATTTCAATGAGAATAGTAATACTTGGAGCAGGCGAAAGTGGAGTTGGCAGTGCTATTTTAGCACAAAAAAAGGGCTTTGATGTTTTTGTTTCCGACAATGGAATTATAAAAGAAAAATACAAAGAAGTTCTAAATAAATATACTATTGAGTGGGAAGAAAATGGGCATACCGTAAGCAAAATAGAAAATGCTGACGAAGTAATAAAAAGTCCGGGCATTCCAGACAAAGTTGAAATAATTAAGCTTCTAAAAAATAAAAATATTCCGGTAATATCCGAAATAGAATTTGCCGGAAGATATACAAATGCAAAGAAAATTTGCATTTCGGGGTCTAACGGAAAAACAACTACAACTAGCATTATTTACGAAATGTTCAAAAATGCCGGTTTAAATGTAGGATTAGGTGGAAATATAGGAAAAAGCTTTGCTTGGCAAGTAGCTGAAAAACAATACGATTACTACGTGCTCGAACTCAGCAGTTTTCAGCTCGATGGAATGTATCAATTTAAAGCCGATGTAGCCATTTTAATGAACATAACTCCCGACCACTTAGATAGATATCAATACAATTTTCAAAATTATATTGATTCTAAAATGAGAATAATACAAAACATGGATAAAAATGGGGTTTTTATTTATTGGAATGAAGACCCTATAATTCAAGAAGAAATTAAAAAAAGAGACTTGAAAAGTAAAAATTCACCTCTTTTGTTGCCATTTTCAGATGAAAGTAGCTTTGAAATAGGTGCATTTCTCGAAAATGAAAATATAGTTATTAAATATCTAAACACGGAATTTAGCATGTTAAAAAATGATTTAGCTTTGAAAGGACGACATAATACTTACAACTCAATGGCTGCAGCCGCTACAGGCTTAGCCGATGGTATAAGTAAGCAAATTATTCGTGAAAGCATGACTCGCTTTGCGGGAGTTCCACATCGTTTGGAAGAAGTTTTAAAAATTAAAGAGGTATTATATATCAATGATTCTAAATCGACCAATGTAAACTCGGCTTGGTATGCACTCGAAAGCATGAAAACTCCTGTAATTTGGATAGCAGGCGGAGTAGATAAGGGAAACGATTACAGCATGTTGCATGCTCTTGTACAAGAAAAAGTGAAGCTTTTGATTTGTATGGGTGTGGACAATACTAAACTAAATCAGGAATTTAAAGATATGACCGAAATTGTAAATGTAAGGTCAATGGAAAAAGCACTCGAAGCGGCTTATTATTATGCCGAAAAAGGAGATACCGTTTTACTTTCGCCTGCTTGTGCAAGTTTCGATTTGTTTGAAAATTACGAAGATAGAGGCGATAAATTTAAACAAGGAGTACGTAATTTATAATTAAATAAAACATTTAATTATAGTTTAGTTGAAATAAACTCTTAAATAATTATAAATGAAAGGCGTATTAAAAGGCGATAAAATAATTTGGGTAATCATTTTTATCTTGTTCATTTTTTCGGTATTAGCAGTGTTTAGCTCTACCGGAAGTTTGGCGTATATGAAAGAGGCTCAAGGAAATACTAGCAGCTATATAATAAAACATATTATATTTTTGCTGGTTGGGATAGGTATTATTTTTTTCGTACACCGTGTGCCATACATTGTTTTTTCTAAAATTTCGCAACATTTGCTTTATGTCTCAGCAGCGCTCTTAATCATTACTTTAATATTCGGAGTAACATTAAATAGTGCTTCTAGGTGGCTCGAAGTTCCGGGTTTGGGTATTCAATTTCAAACCTCCGATTTAGCTAAAATTGCTTTAATTATGTATATTGCACGATTACTGTCTAAAAACCAAGAAAATTTGCAACAGCGAAGCGATGTTTTTAAGCCTTTAATTTTTGCAATCGGAGGTATTTGTGGTTTAATTTTGCCGGCAAACTTTTCTACTGCGGCACTTTTGTTTGGCACAAGTTTGATTTTGATGTATATTGGACGTGTAAATATTCAATATTTATATAGAACTGTTGGGATTTTAGTCGGAATTGTAATTATTTTGTTACTTTTGGGTGCAGTTGCACCTAATATTGGACGTTTGAGCACGTGGACAAACCGTGTTGAGAATTTTATAAAAGGCGAAGGTGGCGATAATTATCAAGCCGAGCAATCAAAAATAGCCATTGCTACCGGAGGATTTTTCGGAAAAGGTCCAGGAAACAGTACGCAGCGAAATTTTTTGCCTCACCCCTATTCCGATTTTATTTTTGCTATTATTATAGAAGAATATGGCGCAATAGGTGCAATAATAGTTATGGCTTTGTATATGTGGCTTTTGTATCGTTCGGGAGTTATTGTTCAGAAAAGTACAGGAACTTTTGCTGCATTTTTGGCAGTAGGACTTACGTTATTGCTTGTATTTCAAGCTTTGATAAACATGATGGTAGCTGTAAATTTAATTCCAGTAACCGGACAAACCTTGCCCTTTTTGAGCATGGGAGGAACATCAATTATGTTTTCGAGTCTTGCTTTGGGAATTATTTTAAGTGTAAGTGCTAATGCGCAGGCAGAAATTAAAAATAATACGGCAAATGTAACTGTGTAAAAATAATTTAAAAAAGCAAGATATTTTAAAATAAAGAATTAAATTAATTGGTAAAATGAAAATAATTATAAGCGGCGGAGGAACCGGCGGACATATTTTTCCTGCAATATCCATTGCAAATGCCTTAAAAAGAAGAAATTCGGAAGCCGAAATTCTTTTTGTAGGCGCATTGGGTCGCATGGAAATGGAAAGAGTGCCCGCTGCCGGCTACAAAATTGTAGGATTACCCATTGCGGGTTTCCCTCGCAAAATAAGCCTTCAAAGCTTCTCATTCTTTATTAAATTATTCAAAAGCTTACGGCTGGCTCGTAAAATAATAAAGGAATTTAAGCCCGATGCTGCCGTAGGTGTTGGCGGATATGCAAGCGCTCCTTTACTTAGAATTGCTAGTAATTTTGGTATTCCAACTCTCATACAAGAACAAAATTCGTATGCTGGAATTACCAATAAACTTTTATCGAAAAAAGTACAAAAAATTTGTGTTGCTTACGAAAATATGGAACGTTTTTTTCCTGTCGAAAAAATTGTAATTACAGGAAACCCTATACGTAACAATCTGATTAATAACATTTCAATCGAAGAAGCACAACTTTTTTTCAATTTAGACAAAACGAAAAAAACAATCTTAATTGTAGGCGGAAGTTTAGGAGCTGCAACGCTCAATAACAGTGTTTTAGCAAATTTGAACACAATAAAGGAACATACAGAAATACAGTGGATTTTGCAAACAGGAAAATATTATAGCGAGAAAGTAAAAAACACACTTGCTAGCGAGCAAATCCCTAATTTGCAGGTACATGACTTTATTTCGCGCATGGATTTAGCTTACAAAGCTGCCGATTTGGTTGTTTCGCGTGCCGGAGCAGGAACTATTTCTGAGCTTTGTGTACTCGGAAAAGCTTCTATTTTAGTGCCTTCACCCAATGTGGCAGAAGACCACCAAACTAAAAATGCGTTGGCTTTGACTCAAAAGAAAGCAGCTATTTTGCTCAAAGACTCAGAAGCAAATGCAAAATTAATTCAGCAGGCAATTGATGCAGTACTAAATAATACAGAATTAGAACAAATAGCAACTAATGCTCTGAAAATGGCGTTGCCAAATTCAGACGAATTAATTGTAGATGAGTTATTTAAAATGATAAAATAATTTTATTTATACAAAGAAACTAAACTGAGTATTATGAAAAAAAATATTTTTATACTAATAATATCCGGCATTTTTATTTTTAATTCGTGCGATTATAAATCAAAAGGCAGATTACAAGACGAAGCATTTGAATTGCAGCAATCCCTTTTA
>JAIFNL010000070.1 GCA_020047755.1 Bacteroidota bacterium | reverse complement strand
CGTTTACTATTTTTATACCATCAAATTTATCGTTGCTAATGAGAATGTTACCATCTAAATCTGCCCAATCTACTAGCGGCGAGAGTTGTGCGGCAGCCGTTACAGCGCACGAGGTTTCTGTCATGCAACCTATCATTACTTTCATATCCAAGGCTCTAGCTATGGTAATCATTTTGTGAGCTTCACGCAATCCGGTGCTTTTCATTAACTTAATGTTGATGCCCGAATACACGCCTTTAAATTTAGGAATATCCGAAATACGTTGAAAAGCTTCATCGGCTATAATCGGAAGCGGGCTGTTTTGTGTAAGCCAAGCTATTTCGTCTATATTTGCCTTAGGCATAGGTTGTTCTATAAAAACGATGCCTTTTTCTTTGAGCCAATGAATAAGGTCTAAGGCTTCTTGTTTGTCTTTCCAGCCCTGATTTACATCTACATACAAAGGTACATCGGTTATGGAGCGAATGCTTTCAATCATTTCTTTGTCGTTGCCGCCGCCAAGTTTTACTTTCAACACTTTGAAATCGAGTGCTTCTCTGGTTTTTTCTTTTACTACTTCGGGCGTATCTATGCCGATAGTGAAGGAGGTATTGGGAGTTTTGTCTGGATTTAAGCCCCATAATTTATACAAAGGTTGCTTTACTATTTTGCCAATCAAATCGTGCAAGGCAATGTCCACGCAAGCTTTGGCGGCTCCATTTCCTGTGTCGATAGCATCTATGTACGATAAAATTTCGTCCAAACGAAAAGGGTCGGTGAATTGGTCGAGTTTTAGTTTGTTCAAAAATTTACTTACACTTTCTTGCGATTCGCCCAAATAAGGCGGCATAGAAGCCTCGCCGTAGCCTACAAGCCCGTCGTATTCTATTTTTGTAAGAATAACCGGCGTAGTTTTGCGCGAAAATCCGGCTACGGTAAACGTGTGTTTTAGCTCTAAATTGTAGGGTTCAAAGCTGAGTTTCAATTTCTTAGAATTTGTTTTCATAATGTGTACATTTGCATAAGAATTACCGCCAAATGTAATACCTAAACCTGCAACTCCAAGCGATTTTACAAAATTTCTTCTATCTAATTTCATGTGTAAATAAGTTGATTTGAAAATGAATTAATTTGAAAATGCTAAGCAATTATAAAATAATAACCAAAGTTAAGTTTTTTTGTGAAACAGCTCTTCAAGCGTTTTAAACCCTTGAAGAGCTTAGCTTTGGCAACATTGCTTAATGTTTACTTATTTTATTGAAAAATTTCTTTGTAGAAAAGATTGTCTTCTATGCGCTCTATGCCCTTGTTATCCACTTGGTTGATGATTCGTCGAGCACGAATAAATGAGTTTACGTAGTCTTGGTCAAAATTGGCACGCGAAGCATCAAAGCTATTGATGCGCACTTTGCCCGAAGCGTGAATAAATTCAGTATCACCAATATACATTCCTACGTGCGTAACTTTTTCGGGCAAACTATCGGTTGCTTGCCTTCCGAAGAAAACCAAGTCGCCTGCTGCAAGTTGCGAGAAATCTTTTTGGGTATCAACCAATTTTCCGTAATGCGTTTGCTGCGAGGCATCGCGTTGCAACAAAATGCCGTGCATAAAGTAAATTGACGACGAAAACCCGCTACAATCTATCGCTTTTGCCGAAGTTCCTCCCCAAAGGTAAGGCAATCCCATGAATTTTTCGGCGGTTTTGGTCAAATTTTCGGCAATAGGTTGGCTTTTGAGCCACAATTTTACCGAAATGGTTTCGTTTTTCCTCACAAAAGCCTCTCTTTTGTCGCCAAATCGCTTACTACACGGCTTTCGGTATTTGCCTCAGAGTACGAAAATCCGCCTTGTGAGGTGTAAATTCGTTTATCCGATTGTTTGTAAGCAGTCATTTCGTCGGGCGTAAGTTTCTTTATTTCATACGAATACGCCCAACCGATGTAGCGGTTAGGGGCTTGAATCAAAACCCAACTGCCTTCGTCTTTTAATATTTTAACGGGAGTGCCCATAAGTAACTGAGTTACAATTTCGGCACTATGTCTTCCTTCGCCTCTGATGGTAGCTACCGAGTTGGTTATTATTGCATTAACCACTCTCTCTTTTTCGTTGGAAGGCAAAAGCTCTAGTTCCACTTTTATTTTAGGAAATCGGGCTTTGAATTGCTCACTTAAATCGTTGAATGCTTTTTCGTTATATACTTTTCCTTTTAAAAAGAAATTGCCTTCTTCTTCTTCTTCTAACTCAAACATCCACAAATCGACTCTTTTGTCGGGGGCATAAATTTTTTGTAAAGAATCGAGCAGTGCTTCTACTGCATCAACTTCCTTATTTTCAGAACTATTCATCTTCTTGTTTTCACACGAAGAACAGCCTATCCAAAGCACTGTTGCCATAAGTAAAATTTTAAATAATCGTTTTTTCATTTAATAAAAGGGTTAGTTCTATTGTTAAATTGTTTTATTGTTAAATTGTTAAATTGTTAAATTGTTAAATTGTCGAATTATTTTTTTATTTTTCATTCTTCATTCTTCATTTTTCATTTTTCATTCTTTTATTGTAATGCCACGAGTCTCCCCATTCGTTGTAGGCTACTTTGTCGCCGGCAATGCTAATGCGTGCTTCAAGGCACGAGCTGCAATCGTCGGCACTTTCATCTATGCACGGTTTGTTTTCGTAAAGCAAGTAATTGCTGCGGTTTTCGGTAGGCGTAATGTTGGGCATAATGATATTGGCTCCTACTTTGAGTGCTTTTTCTCTTCCGGCTTTGTCGATAGCCTGCAAGGCAGTAGCAGCGGCTATGTTTATGTCTTTCATCATAATACGCAAAATGGCAATCATTTTGAGCGCCAAGTTAAAACGTTCTACTTGTGGCAAAAGCAAATGTTTGTATTGAAAAAGAGGCGTTTCTGAATGTTCTACGTAAGGTCCCATTCCTACCATGTCGATGCTAAATTCGCGAAAGAAAAGCAAATCGTCAGCCAAATGTTCGATGGTTTGAAAGGGCAAGCCAATCATAACGCCGGTTCCAGTTTGGTAGCCTATTTCTTGCAAATCGCGCAAAGCTTGCATACGTCGCTCGAAATTGTGTCGCGTGTTGTTGGGGTGTATTTTTTCAAAAAGTTCTTTGGTTGACGATTCTATTCTAAGCAAATAGCGATGCGCTCCGGCATCGAACCATTCTTTATATACCTCTTTAGTTTGTTCGCCAAGCGAAATGGTGATTCCTATTTCGTTGTTGGTAATTTCTTTGCTTTTGCGCAAAAGGTTAGTTATTCGCTTAACAAAAGCCTTATCTTCACGCTCGCCCGACTGAAAAACAACCGAAGCGTATTTGTTGTCATAAGCATATTTTACGGCATAAAGAATTGCTTCATCGCTTATATCGTAGCGAATGGTATTGGTATTGCTTGCACGAATACCGCAATAATAGCAATCTTTGACACATTTGTTGGAAAATTCAACTAAACCTCTATAAAATACTTTATTACCAACATATTGTGTTTTTATTTCTGCGGCTTTCGTATAAATTTTATTTCTGCCTACTACATCAGATTGCAAAAGTTGTATTACATCTTCGCGCGAAAAATCTGATTGTTGCAGTATTTCTTCGATTGTTTTAATCATTTGTTTTTGAGGTTTTTGTATTTTAGACTTTTAGTTAATTTTGTTGTTTTTAAGTCTATTTTTATTATTTTGCAAAGAAATACATTTTTTTTCACAAATAAAACATACAAAAGACATAAAAACGAAAATTGCCTACTTTTTTTTCAATAGCCTGCTAATTTGTATCGAAATTTAAAAAAGGAACAACTATTGACTTATCGCATTATTGTTTTTTTTAACCTTTATTTAATACAAAAAAAGACGACCCGTTGATTTATTCGTTTACTTTTGTCCATTCAAAAAAAAAGAAATTAATGTCAGCAAAATTATACATCTCTACTCTTTTTCTTTTTCCACGACGACGATAGTTGGGAGAAACAACTTTTGTATTCTCCATTTTTACCGACCAACAAAATAAATCAATTTATAGCATTTAACGGCACAATTCTTTTTTTAATTGCAAAATTGCAATTAATTACTTGTTTTTCTTGACTATAAATTATTCTTTTTAGAAAAAACACAACCAACAATATTTCAACTATTTTGTTTTAACTATTCTTTATCAAAATAAAAAAAATGACAGAACCAATAAAAATGGTGGTAGCCGTAGGCGACAAAACGCTTACTTTCAACGATGGAAGCATTAATTATGAAGCATTTAAAAACATTGCGCTTTTGCTTTCCGATTTAAATAACAGCGGGGCACAAATAAGTTTGATTTCGGCAGGTGCAATTGTAATGGGAACGCAGGTTTTGCAATTGAAAGAAAGAGCCGAAAGTTTATCGAAAAAGCAAGCCATTGCCGCCGTAGGGCAAGTTGAGTTGATTAAAACTTATCAAGATTTGTTTTTGAGTTACGGGCAACATGCTGCACAAGTGCTACTTACACGAAGCACCGTTTTAAAGCCCAAATACAGCACCAGCATTCGGGCTACCATAGATAAACTGTTGAGCATGAATGTAATTCCAATTATTAACGAAAACGACAGTGTTTCTACCGACGACATTGAACTCGAAGATAATTATCCGCTAGCTGCACGCTTTGCCAAAGTAATTGATGCACATTGTATTTTGTTGGCTTCCAACATACAAAATCGCTTTCATGTAATCAGTAGTGGGAATATAAAAACACAAATAGCTAATAGTCAAGAAGAAGTGTATGCTATTTTGGAAAATACGAGCTTTGAAGCAAGTTTTGGTGATTTTAGAGAATCTTTACACGAACTAATTTTAAATTCGTCAACGGTACTTGATTAGTTGATGTGGTGATTTGATAATGTATAGATTTGATAATATGGTTATTAGTTGATGTAGTGATGTATTGAAATTCTTTAATTTACACTAGAAACAATAGAGCAATAGAACAATTTAACAATAGAGCATAGAACTTGAAATATGAGAAACAGTTTGATAAAAGCAGAAAAAATAGTTATCAAGATAGGAACTTCTTCGCTAACTTATCCTAATGGAAAATTAAATTTTAGAAAGATAAAAAACTTTGTAGAAGCCGTAGTGAAAGTAAGTGCTATCGGAAAAAAAATTATTCTAGTTTCGTCGGGAGCGGTAGGAATAGGTGCAGGGCGTTTGGGTTTGAACTACAAACCCCAAGACCTTGCTGAAAAACAGGCTCTTGCCGGAATAGGACAAGCCGAGTTGATAAAAATATATCGCAAGTTTTTTGCCGAACACAATCAAAATGTAGCTCAAGTTTTGCTTACTCGCGATAATTTGAATACGCCCATTAGAGTTCAAAATGCAACCAATACGTTGAATACTCTTTTGGAAATGAACATTATACCGATAATAAATGAAAATGATACGGTTTCTACCGATGAAATTGTTTTTGGCGACAACGATTCGCTTTCGGCAGATGTGGCGATTGTTTCGCAAAGCGATTTGCTGATTATTTTATCGGACATCGACAATCTTTACAGTGCCGACCCAAAGCAAAATCCCGAAGCCAAAGCTATTAAGATTATCACTAAGATAGATGAAAGCATCGAAAAACTAGCAAGTGGCGCGGGTTCTTCGTTTGGAACGGGCGGAATGCAAACAAAAATAACGGCTGCTAAGAAATGCCTCGATGCAAATATTTTGATGGTTATAGCACGCGCCGACCGCGAAAATGTATTGAGCGATGTGGTTGCAGGAGAAGATGTTGGCACTTTATTTTTTGCCCAAAAGAACTCAAACGTATAAAAATTGTTTCGCTTAGTCGGCGAGGTTTTCGGTGCGATTAATGTGGGCATCGCTTAGGTTTAAGTAAGCTTTGTTAAGGGCTGTGGGCAGTTCGTTTTCAAAGTACTTGAAAAGCAAAACAGTAGAATCTTTGCGCAAAAGCAAAAAACGATAGGTGTAATTGTTCAAATTAGCCGAGTTGTCGTAACTAATTTTAGCTTCTATTATGCTGGTGTCGCTGCTGAGGGTTTCGTCGGGGTTGAGGTAAATGTATTTCCAAACGACCGACTTGGTGGAATCGCACAGGTGGTCGATGGTCAGTTCGATGGGGATTCGTTGTCCGCCAAAGTTGAGCGTGTCGTTTTTTACAAATTCCACGTCGCGACTTTCTTCAAATCGTAAGTAATTGAATATAAATGGTGCTACCATTTTATTGTACTTATAAATGTAAGATGAATTTCGGGATTCGTAAAACCACGAATCGGGGTTTTTCTCTGGCGATAGCTCATTGTAAATAGCATAGAAAATGCTCATAATAAAGCCAAAACGCAAAATACCCAAAATAAGCCCCGACAAACGACTATACACAGTTACCAAACTTTGTTGCATATAATTTTCAAACAAATAGCGGACAAAAATATGTACGCCAAACAAAGCAATAATAACAATGATAACCGTAAAAAACAATTCGGTATGGATAATATCGAACCCAAACCAATGAAAAAATGTTTTGCTAAAGGCGTAAATAACAAGCGTAAACACATAAAAAAGCAATAAAAGCCCCATTAGCGAAATAAATTGTAGTATTATTCCCCTATTGTAGCCTCTCAAACCACCCCAAATTAAAGGTAGTGCGAAGAATATTTCGGAAAAATGAAAAGGAAGTTCTGGCACTTTTTACAACAATGATATTTTTAATTTTAACAAAATTTCATTTTGCAAATTTATTTATTAATAATAAGTTTGCAACATTATTAGTTAATAATTATCAATTGTTAGCACTTCTAAAAAATGAACCCGCCAGAAAGATTTAACAAATTTTCAACGATTATTGAAATAATGAAATAAAATAATTAAATTTGCACTATAAAATTAGAAACGTAACCAAATGAGTAATAAAAAACTAATACGATTTGATTGGGCAATGAAAACATTGCTTAGAGATAAAGCAAATTTTGATGTTTTAGAAGGATTTTTGTGTGCATTATTGGAAGATGATAACATCAAAATACTGAATATTTTAGAAAGCGAAACCAATGCCGAAGATGAAAATGATAAATTTAATAGAGTGGATTTATTGGTTCAAGATAGTCAATTAAGGAAAATCTATATTGAAATACAAAATACCAGAGAAACAGATTATTTGGAAAGTTTATTATATGCTACTTCCAAAATAATTGTAGAACACCAAGATTTAGGCGAAGATTTTAAAGATATAAGCAAAGTAATATCTATCAGTATTTTATACTTCAATTTGGGCATAGGCGACGATTATATTTATTACGGAACAACTGAATTTAAAGGAATAAATACAGGGAATAAATTTGTGGTAAAAAAACGTGTAAATATCTCTGAAGCATTTGAACCGAAATATAAATTTGTAGAGAAAAAAATCTTTCCGGAATATTATATTATAACGGTTGAACGATATAAAAATGTTGTTCAAAAACGAATAGACGAATGGATTAGACAAAGCAAAACAAAAACTTGCTCAAATAAATATGACTGACGAAGAAAGAAAACGTTATGAAAAATATTTGATAAATACCGCAAAAGAAAGAGATGCAATAAATACGGCAAAAGAAGAAGGACGAGATGAAGGAGAAAAAATTGGAATAGAAAAAGGAATAGAAAAAAAAGCAAGAGAAACAACCATAAAATTGATTAAAAAAGGAATGACTAACGAAGAAATTTCAGAAATAACCGATTTTCCGGTTACTGAAATTCAAAAGATACGCAAAGAACTTGAAAATACAGAAATAAAATAATTAATTTTGCCTTATTGAATGAGACCCTGTAGATGAAATTCGTAATAGGCTAAAAAGCAACGATGAAAAATGTTAATTTGACTCTAAAGTCTTGTAAGTACGGCAATCATTCTTCACTAATTCAGAATTCCAAATTAAAATATCAAATTATTAAATGGCAATTATACCCAGCTTATTGGCGCAGTTTACTGCAAGGAGATTACGAGAAATCGAATTTTTTAGAAAATATCCCAACGAAGTGCAACGCGAAGTGTTTTTTAATCTCATCGATGCTGCTAAAAATACCGTTTGGGGTAAGAAATATGCTTACTCGGAGATTAAAACAATAGCCGAGTTTCAAGATAGAGTGCCCGTGAGTAGCTACGAGGCTTTGAGCGAATACATCGACAGAGTGCGAAAAGGCGAGCAAAATGTTTTGTGGCATTCCAAAATTAATTGGTTTGCTATGTCGTCGGGGACTACCAACGATAAGAGCAAGTATATTCCCATAAGTAGGGAAGCCTTAGAGCATTGCCATTACAAAGGTGGCAAAGACGCAATGGCGGTTTATGTGAACATTCACCCCAACACTAAGTTATTCAAGAACTTTGGCAAAGCTCTTGTGATTGGTGGCAGCCGACAAGTTACCGGCTCTGACGAAAAGATGTACTATGGCGACCTTTCGGCTGTGCTACTGAAGAACTTACCTGCTTGGGCGCAATACATTCGCACGCCACAAATTTCGATTGCTTTGATGCAAGAATGGGAAGAGAAGATTTTCAAAATGGCTACGCAAACCATGAAAGACAACGTTACTAGTATTTCGGGCGTGCCTTCGTGGACTTTGGTGCTGATAAAAAAGATTTTGGAGCTTGCCAAAACCGATAATATTCTTGATGTTTGGAACAATTTAGAGTTATTTATACACGGTGGTGTAAGTTTTGAGCCTTACCGAAAGCAATACAAGCAGCTTATTAAGTCCGACAAGATGAATTACCTTGAAACTTACAATGCTTCGGAAGGTTTTTTTGCTTTGCAAGATGACCCTGCGCACAATGATATGCTTTTGATGCTCGACTTGGGTGTTTTCTACGAGTTTATTCCTATCGACAATGTGTATGACGAAAATCCGAAGGCTCTTACGCTCGACCAAGTGGAATTGGGTAAGAATTACGCGCTTGTTATTTCGACCAACACGGGCTTGTGGCGTTATATGATAGGCGATACGGTTAAATTTACGTCGCTTTATCCTTTCAAAATTAAAATAACCGGACGCGTAAAGCACTTTATCAATGCTTTTGGCGAGGAATTGATTATAGATAATGCGCAAATAGCTATTCGCAAGGCGTGCGAAGAGACGAACGCTAGCATTACGGAGTTTACTGCTGCGCCTATTTATATGGAAACCAGTAGCAAAGGTGGACACGAATGGTTTATTGAATTTGAAAACGAGCCTACAAGTCTTGAGCTTTTTGCTGAAGTGCTTGATGCGACTTTAAAATCGGTAAACTCTGATTATGAAGCGAAACGTTACAAGAATCTTTCGCTTGAAAAACCCAAAGTAGTTGTTGCCAAAACGGGTGTATTTTACCAATGGCTGAAAGATAGGAACAAACTTGGCGGACAAAACAAAATTCCACGGCTTGCAAATACTCGCGAATACATCGACGGTCTTTTGGAACTGAACAATAAAAAATAGATAGCGTAACTTAGAGGTTGTTTAAATTTTATTTTAATTAGCCCCGACCTTCAGGTCGGGGAAATGAAAACCACAGAAAGTTGGGCTTTAGCCCAAAATACCTGCGCCCACAATTTGGGCTAAAGCCCTAAAATGTGTTTTTTACTCTCCCCAACCTAAAGGTCGGGGCTATTGATTTACAATTATTTATATTTTTAGTTTGGGTTGTATTAAATTATTCTTTAAAATTTTTAAACAACGTCTTAATAGCGACCGACTCTTTGAAATTTCTGCAGTACTCTTTGAAATTTCTGCAGTACTCTTTGAAATTACTGCAGTACTCTTTGAAATTACTGCAGTACCTTTGAAATTACTGCAGTACTCTTTGATACTTCTGCAGTACTCTTTGAAATGATTAGAGTACTCTTAGAAATTAAATAACACACTGATTACATGTGTTTTATGTGTTTTTGTTCTTTTTTTTGTTTTTTTTGTTTTTTTGCTGCAAATTGGTTTGGTTTTGTGGTTGGGGTTGTTTATCTTTGTGAGGAAATATTTTTAATTACTCAAAACTTATTTGTATAGATAGCTGTTTGTTGGTCGGAAGGCGAAATGCCTTTGGCTGCGGCGTGTGTTTGTATGGGTAGGTTTTGTGTTTTTTGTATATTTTAAAAAATGTGAAGATTATTCATTGGAAATGTATAATTTTGTTGGAAAATATAAAGTAAATTTTGCAGTTGGGCAGTTTAATACAAAATACTGATTTACAGATATTGTAGCTATTTTGAGAAAGTAGTAAGTGCGATTTTTTTGGAGACGTAAACTACCTAAATATTGCAAAACGACTAAAACAGATGACAGATTAATGATTTACAAACAACAATAATAACAAAGAATAAATTAAATTTGCCGAATAAACTAAAAATTTAAAAATGGATTTAATACAACTGGGATTAGATAAAGGACTTATAAAATTTGATGCAGGGAATAAGAAAATAACTTATCCTCACATAAATAAAACGTGGGATTTTACAAAAGAAGAATTTGTAAGAGCATATACTTTTATTGAATTAGTTACAAGTTATGGTTATAAAAAGGAAAATATCAAATTTGAAGTTACTGCACAGCAAGGAAGTATTGGTATTACAGCGGCAGATATTGTTTTATATTATCCAAACAAAGAAGTTTTTTTGGTTATTGAAGTAAAAGAAGAAGATACAAAAACTGATATTGAAAAAATAAAAAAGCAGGCATGGAGTTATGCAAATGCACCCGAAATTAAAGCAAAATATTTCGCTTATAGAATTGGGGAACAACCTATTGTTACTTTTTTAATAAAAGACCGTGAAGCTGAATATGTTTCTCATATTCCATACGATTATGAAAAACAAGTTGTATTTGCCTATGTAAATTCCAAACCTATTCCTGATGACAAAAAACATTATCAAAATCTAAAACCTTCAACACCTTACAATTTAAAACAAATTTTCAAACAATGTCATAATATATTATGGAATTCTGGTGAAAAAGATAAGGAAGTAGCTAATACTGAATTTAATAAATTGCTTTTTCTTAAAATGTATGATGAATTAAAACAGGAAGAAAAACATTTATCATCCTATTTTTTTCAAACTTATGATAATGAAACCAAAGAAAATTTATTCGACAGATTGACAGAAGAATATAAAAAGGCTGTAAAAGATGCAAAAGTTGAAGATTTACTAAAACCGTTTAATCTTACTAAATATCAATTATTTGAAATTGTAAAAAAGTTAGAAACAATTAGTTTAATTGCAACTGATAACGACCCAAAAGGTTTGGCTTATGAAACTTTCAGAGAAAACTTAATGAAAGGTGATTTTGGTCAATATTTTACTCCTCGTAATATTGTTAGTTTTATGTTAAGTATTTCGCCTATCGAGTGGGATAACAGTTTTACGAAAAAATCAAAAGTTCTTGACCCTTGTTGTGGTTCAGGTTCTTTTTTAATCCACGCTATTTCACATTACAAGCATAAATATCCAAAACATTGGAAAGAATTTGCAAACCAATCTATTTACGGAATTGAACACAACGACCAAATTGCTATAACTGCAAAAACAAACTTTGCATTACACGACGACGGACACGATAACATAAGATATATGAACGGTTTGAATGCTTATCTTGTGCCTGATTTGCACGTTGGTAGTTTTGATTTAATTCTTACTAATCCACCTTTTGGTGGACAACCAATTGAAAACAATACAAAACCTGATGATAACGATAATTTTGAATTTAAGCATTTTTATGGGTTTAATGAATACAGTATAACTGCAAAACAACAAGACCAAATTGAATTAATACGAAACAATATTTCTGAAACAGATGAACACGTTCAGAGAATTGCTTCACAAATTATTTTTTTTGAATTGTATTACAAAATGCTTAAAGTTGGTGGTATTGCAGAAGTTGTAATTCCAGACGGTTTGTTAACTAATTCGTCAGAGCAATTTGTAAGAGATTGGATTATGGAACATTTTCAAATTCTTGCTGTTTTTTCGTTGCCACAATTTACTTTTTCTCATTACGGTGCAGGTGTTAAATCGTCAATTATTATTGTTAAAAAATTAGACCTTGCAATTACAAAAAAAATTCAAATTGCAAAGGAAAAATATTTGGTATCGGCTGTAAACGAAAAAAAACACGAAATAGAAAAATTGGAAAAGGAAAAAGAAGAAATTCCTAATAAGTATTTAGAAATCCGAAAACTATTGGCAGACCAACAAGAAGAATTAACTATTTCTGAAAAACAGAATTTAAACCCAAAAACAAAAGCAGAAAATATTAAACAAATAAAGAAAAACTACAAAGAAAAAATAGATGCAATTAAAAAAACAACGGAATATGCCGAATGGAAAAAAGCACAAACAGAAGATATAAACGAACAGATAAAATCAATTAAAGAAGCAATTTACGATGCGGCACAAGATAACTTTCATAAATTTGAAACAGAGTTTAATTATCCGATATTTATGGCAATTGCCGACCATATTGGTTACGATGCAACAGGAAAAGCCACAAAACAGAACGATTTAGACAAAATTGCAAAAGAGTATTTGAAATTTATAGAAAAACTCAATGATAATGGATAAAATTGAATTTAGCATAAGCTCCGAGTCAAAATTAGTAGAGGATAAAATTTCGTTAGACCGTTTTTTAAAGCAACAAATTAAAAACGATTACGATTTTGAACCAATTATAATTATTTTTTCAGAATTGTATATGAATATTTGCCATCATGCTAACTCTCAAAAAAATAGTTGCTCGATTTTTGAACCCGATACCGAAGGAAATATGTACATTCAATTTTCTGACGACGGAGATGGAATTGTTTCTAAAATAAAATCTTATTACACAAACGTTCATTTTAATTCAGACGCTGATTGTATTGAATTTGCATTAAAAGAAAATGTTACAACACGCTCGCTGATAAACAATAAAGGTGCAGGTTTAAATATTTTGAAATCAATAGTAGAATTGTTAAAAGGCAATTTGAGTATTTATTGTAAATTTGGTTTGTATGAAAACAGAGGAGAGCAAATTGTGAAATCAATATTAGATGCTGAAATAAAAGGTACTCTTATAGAAGTATATTTGAATATCAATAATCTTGATAAAAAAGAAATTTCGGATTATTCAAACGATTTAGAATTTTAAAAGCATGGAAATAAGACTTCATAACTATACAAATGATTTTTTGTCGGGACAAAGCGGATTAAAAATCGGAAATTTGATTGACCACGAAATCGAAAAAAATCCCAATCAAAAAATCATGATTTCCTTTTATGGAATAGACTCCATTACGCCTTCGTTTGTAAACGGAGCTTTGCTTTATATTATTGATTTATACGGCATCGAATATTTTAAAGAACATATTAAACTGACACAGCTTTCAAACAACGTTTCGGACATTGTAAAACAGTCGGTTACCAAACATTTTGAATACAAAAAAACTTTTTTTCAAAATTTGAAAACCAACAAATTCTATTGTGCATTAAACAATAGTTTATTAAACGATACGATTAAAAAATCGTTCCGAAACATTTCTGACCAAACGGGCGCTCAAATTCTTTTAAACCCAACGGGTGAGAATTTTACCGATTTATCAAAAAACGAAATATCAAAAGCCGATTGCCTGATAGGGATAATATTTGAAAACGAGAATCAGGATAATATTTTTACGCAGGCAAATTACGCTCTTTCGCAGAATAAACCCTGTATTGTAATTTGCAGTAAAGATTATTACATTAAAATTGACGAAAAAGTAAAATCCAAAACCCAAATTATCCGTTACGATAAAACAAATTTATTGTCCACCATGCGCGAAATGAACAGCATTATTATGAATAATATGACTGCTCAACCCTTAAATACTATTTCCACGAATAAAAACGATATTACTTTTCAGGAAGTTATGTTGTGGGGAGGAGTAGCCGTTTTAGGAGGTTTGTTGATTAAAGAAATTTTAAATCCAAAGTAAAATTAATGATAAAGAACGCAACATTAACGCAACAAACTATTTTTACCATTGATTATAAAGATATTGAAGGTAGATTAGACCCTGAGTATTTACTGTTTTGTAAAAAAACGGAAAATGCTAATTATGACACACGAGAATTAGGAAAGTGCCTAATTTCAATGCCGCAATACGGTTCTAATCAAGCAGGAATTGAAAGAATAGATGAAAATGAACCACGCTATATAAGAATTACCGATATTGACGAAAATGGAAATTTAATAGATGATATTGGTGTTACAGCAGAAAATGTAGAAGAAAAATATATTTTGAAAAACAATGATTTGCTTTTTGCAA
>JAIFNL010000086.1 GCA_020047755.1 Bacteroidota bacterium | reverse complement strand
ATGTTTGCCATGTATTCATCATTACTACCTACATCTACGTTATAAGTTGCAGGTATCCAAGTAGTCCAAGTATTGGGGTTGTCGTTGTTTGTGCTAATGCCTATCCAAGCCTCAACGCCCGAATGTTCGCCAGCAATATCTGTAACTCCGGTTTCCCAAGCCTGCGAGTAAACATTAAATTCCATGCCTTTTTCAATGGTTCCGTTTTGTGGTGTTTGAATGTTACACCAATTTATATCGGCTGGGTTTATGGTGAGGGTTTGACTTGTGTAAGTGGTTCCGTCCCAGAAATTTCCACCACCAGAACTGTAACCGCCATAAGAATACGCCGAGCTACCTGTAACTCTGAAACGGCTAGCATAGTAATAAGTGCTTCCATCGGGAAGTGTACCTAAGTTGGCTTTGTATTCGTCGTTGTTGCCAAAATCACCACTATAAGAAGCTGTAACCCAATTTGTCCAAGTGTTTGGATTTGTGTTGCTAGTGCTGTAACCTATCCATGCTTCAATGTTTGCACCCGGACTTCCTAAATTAGTTATTCCGTCTTTCCAAACTTCAGCTTTAATAAAATATTCACCTTTGGCAGTAGTTGTTGATGGTGTTTTTAAGTTACACCAACCTACTACATCTTGCACTGTGTAAGATTGCTCGCTCGAAGTAGTAGTATTTGATTGATTATCGGTAGCACTGATTTTATAATAAATGGTAGTTCCGATTAGTTGTGCAGGAATACTTGAAGAAGTGGAATAAATGTTTCCTCCAGAATTATTCATTACAATTTCATTCGGTAAATTTCCTGACAATGTACCCCAATTTAACTTTACTTGACTAATGGTACCATTAGCATCAGTAACATCAGATGAAACAGAAACCGAGTGCGATGCTGTAATTGTTCCCGAAGGCGTTCGTGCAATATTTGAAACGACTGGAGGAATATAATCTGTGATAGTTATATCGTCTATATTTAAACGGTTATTTCCATTAATATAATTGGAAGCCCGCTTAATTCTAGTTCTTATGTTTCCAGTAACATTTACTGTTTCTGAAAACATTTGTACCGCATCACTTGCAGTAAAAGAAGAACCTATCTGCGTCCAACTTCCTCCATCATTTATACTATATTCAACTTTCCAATCGACTTGTGTATCTGTTCCATATCGTCTATAACTAAAAGAAACAGTACCAATGCCGTTTGATTTGTTGGCTTGCATAGTCATTGATGATGTTACCAAGCCTTGAAGACGAGCAGAATGAACGCCATTTTTCCAATCTCCTGCTAATGTCCCAATCAAAGCTTCTGTCATATTCCAACTTATTCCATTTAAAGCAACATTTCCTGAAGCGTAACCGCCTTTAGTTGCATCTTCAAAGTTTACAGTATATTGCGCCGCAGCCATTTGCGACCAAAGCACAAAGAGTAGAAATAAGCCTATTTTAAGGCTTGTTTGTAGATTTTTTTTCATTTTGTTAAAATATTATAAATGGTTCAGTTTTACTTTTTGTTTTGAGTAATTTAGCTTTTGGAGGATAACAAACAGAGTAAAAGTTTAAATTTTTGTTGTTTGCAAATATAGAAAAAAATAAATATAGTAAGTTAAAATAATTGGTATCAAATTGTTAATTATTTATTTTATTTTTTATTTGTCGAGTTATTTTTTTTGAGTGAATTTGTTTTGATATAAAATAGGTAAATAATGAGTAGTAAACCATTTTGATAATCGGATAGATAACTATTGAAAAACAAATAGTTACAAGAAAAAACAAATAGCCAAATAAATTCGTTGAATTACTTTAATTTTTTTTGTAAGCAATAGTAAATAATAAAATCACGCAATTTTTTAATTGCAACAATAATTCAATGAATTAACAAAAAAAAGCTGCTCCTTGAAAAAAAGAGCAGCTTATGTATAAAAAAATTAGAACGAATTAGTTTTTGTCCCAGAACAATTTAGTAGAAACTTTGTCGCCACCAATTGCAGTAGAAGCTGCATTATAGTTCTCTAAGTTTAAGTTGTCTTCATCGTAAGGATAAGGCATTCTAACGGGTATGTCGGCATAAGTAAGACCAGATGGAACATTAAGAATAGGGAAATCTAATCTTCTCCATTCAGCCCATCCTTCTACACCTCTATTGTATAAACCTAACCATTTTTGAGTACCTATTTTTTCTTTCCAAGTACCTGTAGCTGTAGTGTATGCTACATTTGTTTGAGCCAAATAATTAGCAGCAGCAGTAGCGTCAGCACCCCAGTCGAGAATACTTGCAGTTATAGCATTATTGTAATGTTGTTCCGCAGTTTCAGTACCAACAGAGAAAGTTCTTTCCTTAGCTTCTGCAAGTAAAAATTCCACTTCCATATAGTCAATTAAAATACTAGGATAAGTAGCATCAAGCATTTGCATGTTGAAGTGCGAATAGTTATTGTAAGCGTTTTTGCTTCCATAAACACCTCCTAAATAAACATCTCCTTTTTTGTCTCTAAAATAGTAATCCATTCTAGGGTCAGTAAGAGCATTCATTTTAGAAATAATTGTATTTGTAGGAATAAAATCTTTTCGATTGTCTACATAAAAATGCTCATACAATGGCGATTGGTAAGGATTGCTACCAATATATACAACTTGAGCTTTTTGGCTTCGGTCAGAAAATACACCAGCGGTGTAAGCAGATTCAACAGTAGCTTTAGCCAAAGTAGGGTTTTGGTCAGCAATACGCATACCTAATCTGAGTTTTAAAGAAGCTGCAAACATTTTCCAGCTATCTGCATCACCACCGTACATTAAATCATATTCAGCAAAAGCATCACCACCATTATCTAAAGCAGTAATTGCGTTAGTTAAGGTAGTAATAAGTTTTCCGTAAATAGTAACTGCATCGTCATAAGCAGGAGTAGCATTTTCAGAGCCCATAAGAGCCTCAGTATAAGGAATATTTCCAAAAGCATCTACTAGAACATGATAAGCATAAACTTCAAGAATTTCAATAGCTGCTAATTGAGCTGTTTTATCTTCAGCATACAACCATGCAGGAGTCTCATTCACTACTCTTTTGGCTTCTTTCAAATCGTTCAAAACATCGCGATAAAAAATTGTCCAGTATGAATCTGGAATACTTCTATCCATGAAATTGTATCTACTTTCGCTAAAATAAGTAGTTTGTGCTGAGTATTGAGCAAGCAAACGAGAAATATTCGTGTTTTGGTTAGAAGAACCCACATGATCTATTAAAGCAAATTGAGCACTCGAGAAAAGGGCTTTTGCCGAAGCTTCTTGAGCTGCTTTGGGGTTTACATTCTCTGGGAGTTCGCAACTTTTGAAAACAAAAGCCAGTGCTACCAGAAGAATCATATATTTTAATGTATGTCTCATATTTATAACTATTTAAGATTAAAATTCTAATTTTAAATTAAACCCAAAAGTTCTTGCTGTTGGATATGAACCACTCTCAATACCTTGCAAGTTTCCTGAACCTAAAGTAGCTTCCGGGTCAAAATGATACGTATTTTTGTGAATAATCCACAAGTTTCTACCTACAGCTGCTATCGAAATCCCTTTCAAAGGAGTTTTAGATACTAAATTCGATGGCAATTTGTATGATAAAGTAGCTTCTCTTAATTTTACATAAGAGGCATCAAATATATATTCTGCAGTTGGTAATATAGTGTAATAAGTAGCTTCGCCCCAACCTGTTTGAGAAGCGTAAGTTGTGTTTGGAGTACCATCGGCATTTACTGTATTTGGGAATAAAATTCCACCACCTTCCGATACAGGATCACGTTTAGGATTTCCTTTGTCGTTCAAACCAGCTGTTTCTTCGTAAACTCCGGTAGCTCTACCGTATTTAGTGCTTACAGAATATACATCGCCACCTTTTTGAATGTCGATTAAGAAAGAAAAGGCTAAATTCTTATAGTTGATCGTATTGCTAACACCCATGTTCCAATCTGGATTAATGTTTCCAATAACTTCTTCTTTTTCACTCATCAAAGGCATACCATCAGCATCTACAATATGTCCACCGTTTTCGTGGAAAACATAATTTGTACCTTTAATAGCACCATAAGGCTCGCCTTCGGTAGCATTTACAGAAACGTCCCAGGCAGAGAATAACAAAATATTGTCGATATCGTCGCCCAAATCTACTACCATGTTGCGATTTGCAAACCAGTTTACGTTAACGTTCCAAGAGAAATCATTTGTTTTTACAGGAGTTCCGCTCAAAGCTATTTCAATACCTTTGTTTTCAACTTCTCCAGCATTGATGTACATATAAGAATATCCAGATGCTCCAGAAATGTCGATAGGCATAATTTGGTCGAATGTATTTGTTTTGTACACTGAAAAATCAAGAGCTAATCTTTCGTCGATAAAACGAGCTTCTAAACCGGCTTCTATACTTTTTGCAATTTCGGGTTTTAAGTTAGCATTGTTCAAGGTTGTTGGCATTGAGAACAATCCCAAGCCGCCCCAGTTAAGCTGTTGTGAGAAGTTATCCGAAGTACTGTATGCAGGAGCATCGCTACCTACTTGTGCCCAGTTTAGACGCAATTTTGCAAACGAAAGTCCATTGATTCCTTTTATTGCATCTATTTCTGAAAGAATAAAGCTAGTAGATACTGACGGATAGAAATATTTATTGTTGCCTTCTGGTAAAGTAGAAGAAACGTCTTGTCTTCCAGTAACATCAACATAAACTAAATCTTTGAAGCCGAATGAAAGGTTAGCATATAAACTATTAATTCCCGATTTTGTAGCTCTTTCAGTAGGGTATCTTGTAGCAACTGAGTTTGAAACATTGTAAAAATCAGGAATAATTAAACCACCCATAGTAGAAGCAAAAATAGAATAAGTATCATTGCGTCTCATACCCGAACCGGCTATTGCATTAATAGAAATATCATTGACCATTTTTTTATAGTGAACATAAAAATCGGCATTAAACTCGTTGAAAGTTCTTCTGTAGTTTGTATAACTGCTTAAATCCACACTACCCGGAGCAATGCGTTCTTCTTGACCTTCTGCATAAAAATCGGTAGAAAAACGTGCATGAGCAGTTAAATCGCTTGTGATTTCATAAGCTAATTTGGTGTAACCAAAAAAGCGGTTGCGCTCGTCGTTTTGATAGTTTTTGTATCTTACCCAGTATGGGTTGTCAAAATAAATAGGGTAAAGTTCATCGGGAGTAAAATATGAGTAGTTCCAAGTTCTGTGCAAACCTTCTGGGCTTTCGTATTCTTTTAAGTCCTCGAAGTTTACGTTGGTTTGAAACCATTGACCAAAAGATTGCATAGGGTTTTTGGCATCGTAACCAGTACCAAAACGACCAAGGGCTTTTGATGTAGTAAACGTTCCGTTACCTTCTACTGTTAGTTTGTCGTTCAATTTATAATCTGCTTTTAAGCTAAAAGAATTTCTTTTGATAGAGCTATTAGGAAGAAGACCTTGCTCATCTACGTTAGAGTATGAAAAACGGAAACTTCCTTTTTCATTACCTGCATCGAACGAAATATTATTGTCGTATTTTACACCTGTTTCAAAGAAAGTAGTAAAATCGTTTGCACCTGCTACCCAAGGAGTTTTAATACCAAACTGTGGAGAATTAGGGTCAAGAGCATACCAGTGAAGTACCATTAAATTAGGGTCATATTTTGCTCCCCAAGAAGCATCTTCCGAAACCGGAACAATTAAATCATCAGAACCATCACCATCAACATCGCCATAGTAAAAATATCCGGTAGGGTCTTCATAATAAGGACCATAACCAGCACCATATTCTTTTTGGTGTTTTGGCATCGAAGCTTTGTCAGCTTGGCTTATTTGAATACCTGATGTAAAAGTTACACC
>JAIFNL010000131.1 GCA_020047755.1 Bacteroidota bacterium | reverse complement strand
ATCAATTAGAATAGAGCAAAGCCTAAATAAATCGGCATGTCATACCTCTTATTATGAAGTAAAACAGAATACTAGTTTCAAAAATATTTGATTTATTCTAACTATGTACCTATATTCGCACATAGAAAACTTACATTTTTTTTAAAAGCCAAAAAGAAAGTCTAACGACTAAATACTAACTACTTACTTATGAATTATAAAATCCAAAACCACATTAGAATAGTAACAGCTGCCGCTAATTTCGATGGGCACGATGCCGCTATTAACGTGATGCGCCGCATTTTACAAGCTTCGGGTGCCGAAGTTATCCACTTGGGACACAACCGAGGAGTTCACGAAATAGTGCAATGCGCCATTGAAGAAGATGTTCAAGCTATCGCTATAACTTCCTATCAAGGTGGACATTTAGAATATTTCAAATATATGTACGACCTTTTGGCTCAAAATAACTGCCAACACATCAAAATCTTTGGTGGTGGTGGTGGTGTTATTTTGCCAACTGAAATAGAAGAACTTGAAAATTATGGCATTGCTAAAATCTATTCGCCCGACGATGGTCGCAAAATGGGACTTCAAGGCATGATAGACCACCTTTTGCAAGCAGCCGATTTTCCCACAGGTAAAGAGGTAATTGTAGAAAAAAAAGAAATCAGAGAAAAAAATAAAAAGGCAATTGCTCAACTCATTTCTTCTGCCGAAAACTTTCCAAGCGAAAAAAATGCAATACTCGAGGAAATAAAAAACGAGGTAAAAAACAAACAAACTCCTGTACTTGGAATTACCGGAACAGGTGGCGCAGGAAAATCCTCGTTAGTAGATGAAATTATTCGACGTTTCTTACTCGATTTTCCCGACAAAAGCTTGGGCATCATTTCAGTTGACCCATCTAAGCGCAAAACCGGCGGTGCGCTCTTGGGCGATAGAATCCGTATGAATTCGGTTAATAATGAGCGTGTTTATATGCGCTCTTTGGCTACACGTGCAGCCAATTTGTCCATTTCAAACTATGTGAGCGATGCCGTTTCGGTATTGAAATATGCCGACTACGATTTGATTATTCTCGAAACTTCCGGCATTGGGCAATCCGATACAAACATTGTAGAGCACAGCGATATAGCACTTTACGTAATGACTCCCGAATTTGGTGCGCCCACACAGCTCGAAAAAATTGATATGCTCGATTATGCCAATATTATAGTACTCAATAAGTTCGACAAGCACGGCGCAAACGATGCCTTGCGCGATGTGCGCAAGCAATTTCAACGCAACCACAATTTGTGGGACAAGGAACTAGACAAAATGCCCGTTTTTGCTTGCATTGCCTCACAATATGGCGACAAAGGAACCAACAAATTCTACAAAGCCTTAATGAACTTAATCAATGAAAAATGCGGGAATACTTTTAAATCCACTATCAAATTGAGCGAAGACGAATCCAATAAAATTCACATCATTCCGCCAAGCCGAGTACGCTATTTGTCCGAAATATCTGAAAACATTCGCAATTACAACCAATGGGTCGAAGAGCAAGCAAATGCTGCCAAAAACATGTATTCCATTCAAAACACCTTAGATTTAGTAATTGAAAAAGAAGAAGATAAAGAATCGAAAACCGCCAAAAAGCTTGAGAAACTCTACAAAAGAGAATCGAAAAAATTATCGAAAGAAAACGAACTTAAACTAAAAAACTGGGAGAAGAATACGCTAAAGCTAGAAAGTGATTACTTTGTTTATCAAGTCAGGGACAAAGAAATAAAGCTGATTAATTATACAACCACTTTATCGGGATTGCGGATTCCGAAAATAGCAGTGCCTAAGTTTAAAAGTTGGGGCGATAAATTGCGATGGGCTTTGCAAGAAAATGTGCCAGGCGAATTTCCCTACACTGCCGGAGTTTTTCCGTTAAAGCGTGAAGGCGAAGACCCTACACGAATGTTTGCCGGCGAAGGTTCGCCCGAACGCACCAACAAGCGTTTTCATTATGTTTCTGCCGGAATGCCTGCCAAAAGGCTTTCGACGGCTTTCGACTCGCCCACGCTTTATGGCGGAAACCCTCACATTCAGCCCGATATTTATGGAAAAATAGGCAACTCTGGCGTTTCGGTGGCTTGCCTCGATGATGCTAAGAAATTGTATTCGGGCTTTCGGCTTACCGATGCTGCCACTTCGGTTTCGATGACCATCAACGGCTCGGCACCTGTTATGCTTGCTTACTTTATGAATGCAGCCATTGACCAAGAGTGCGAAATGTACATCAAAGAGAATAATTTAGTAGAAGAAGTAGAAACAAAAATAAATCAGTATTTTGCTGAAAAACAAATAGAACGACCACGATACAACGCCTCGCTTCCCGAAGGAAACAACGGCTTGGGCTTAATGCTTTTGGGTGTAACAGGCGATATGTTTTTGCCCGATGATGTTTATCAAAAGATTAAAAAACAGACAATTTCCACAGTAAGAGGAACCGTTCAAGCCGATATTTTGAAAGAAGACCAAGCGCAAAATACCTGCATTTACTCTACCGAGTTTGCCTTAAAGTTAATGGGAGATGTACAAGAATATTTCATTGAAAACCAAGTTCGTAACTTTTATTCGGTTTCTATTTCGGGCTATCATATAGCCGAAGCTGGCGCAAATCCCATTACACAACTTGCTTTTACGCTTGCCAACGGCTTCACGTATGTGGAATATTACGCATCGCGTGGCATGCGCATCGACGATTTTGCGCCCAATTTGTCGTTTTTCTTTTCCAACGGAACCGATGCCGAGTATTCTGTCTTGGGGCGAGTTGCTCGCCGCATTTGGGCAAAAGCCATGAAGTTGAAGTATAATGCAAATGACCGCTCGCAAAAGCTTAAATATCATATACAAACCTCTGGTCGCTCTTTGCACGCGCAGGAAATTGATTTCAACGATATTCGCACAAGCTTGCAAGCTTTGTATGCTATTTACGATAATTGCAACTCGCTACATACCAATGCTTACGATGAAGCAATCACTACGCCAACCGAAGAATCGGTTCGCAGAGCAATGGCTATTCAACTCATAATCAATTCAGAGCTAGGGCTTGCCAAAAATCAAAATCCTTTGCAAGGTTCGTTCATTATTGAAGAACTTACCGACCTGGTAGAAGAGGCTGTTTTGCTCGAATTTGACCGATTGACCGAGCGCGGCGGCGTGCTTGGTGCAATGGAAACAATGTACCAACGCAACAAAATACAGGAAGAATCGCTTCATTATGAGCGGTTAAAACACAATGGCGAATTGCCGATTATAGGTGTAAATACCTTTTTATCGTCGAAAGGTTCGCCAACCATTATTCCAAACGAAGTGATTAGAGCTACCGAAGAAGAAAAAAAGCAACAAATAGCAAGTGTAGAAAATTTGCACAAATTGCACAACGATAAGATTTTTAAATCTTTATCGGAGTTGAAGCAAATAGCACTTGAGGGCAGAAATATTTTCGATAACTTAATGACTAGCTCAAAATACTGCTCCATTGGTCAAATAACCAACGCACTCTTTGAAGTGGGCGGACAATACAGACGCAATATGTAATGAAAATAGGCACTAGGACTGTTTAGAGTCTGTTTATAAAGTCAGCTTTGCCAAAGTTTTTAACTTTGGCAAAGCTCATAATCAATTAGTTATATTTATGTTTGTAAATAAACAACTTTACAAATAAATTCTAATCAGAGTACTTGGTACATCGAGCAATAAGCCAAAATTATCTATTTTTGAAGGTTTTGAAGCTATGGAAAAAAAACGAGAAGTGCAAAAATGCGACTGGAAACCTATAAAACGACACTTAATACACAAAAATACACTACTAACTCTAAAAAAAATAGCTCGATGAATGTAAAAAATAGCTTGATGAACACAAAAAACACATCACATAAGCCCATTCACCGTACAGAAAATACCAAAAGTAACTAGAATTATACTCAAAAATCACAAGAAATGACAAAAAAATAATTTTTGAGCTCTAAAATATGCTTAAAAAGGTCTCGCCGATTGTTAAAAAGGTCTCGCCGAATCGTGCAAGGGTCTCGCCGATTGTTAAAAGAAACCAGCATCAAATTAACAATTAATAATTAACAATTGTCTTGTTTTTGTGGTTTTGTTTTTTTATATTTGTGTAGATTTTTTTTAAATAATTACTCAAAACTCATTCAGGATTTTCGATAGAGAAACTCCCGCTTATTTTTATAGTGAACTGCCCTTTTTTCGTGTGTGGCGGTTTGTTAGGGCGGTTTTCTATGGGGTGCTCTGAATGTTTTTTTTGTTTTTAGGAAATGTCGCTTTTCGTACAAAAAAGCGACACTATAATTTGTAAATAAAAATAAATGAGTATATTTGCATTTGTATGTCGTACATTATAATAGAACAATAAGCGACACTCTGAGTGTCGGGTATTGAAACGTTATGTTTAATAAAAATAGACACTGTAATAATAGTTTTTCTTTTTAAGGCACTAATGAAAAGCAACTTATGGCAAACGAATAATTTGGGGTTACTATATATAACGCAATATTAAATTTGGCAAATTCTTTTGATTTCAGATTTGGTCATTTCAGATAAATGTTCTTTTATAGAATTTAAACAATCTGTTTTAGAATCAAATACTTTATTTTTCGTTTTTCTTTTTCGTAGATACCACCAGTGTCGCTCCATTGGATTTGCTTTTGGCGCATATTTGGGAAGAAAATCTATTTGAATTGTTGGATTATTCCCAACCCATTCAAATACAGTTTTTGTTTTATGCCATCTTGCATTATCTACATATATTTTAACCGTATAATCTTGATACAAATCTTTTATAATCTGTAGTTGTTTTATAAAATTTTCCGAATTTCCTCTTTCCATGTGGTTAATAATAATATCACCATTTGCAGGACATACAAACCCTGTTAAATTAACCCTTCCAAATGGACTGTGAGAAACTATTTCAGGTTGTTGCCCTTTTGGCGCCCAAATTTTTCCTAAATCAACATCCAAATTTATACCGGCTTCATCTGAAAACATAATGATTTCATTTTCTTTTAGTTGAGCTGTTTCTAACTCAACTTTTTTTAAATGCTGCGACCTCTACTTCATCAGTTTGTCTGTATTTCTTGCGTGGGCGCTGTCTAGTTAAATTAATTTTATTTAACCAAAGCTGTGCTGATCTGACTGAAATCTCTATTCCCCTTTGTTCTTTTAAAAAACGGCAAACAAGTTTTCCATCCCAAACAGCCTGCTTATAGTTAAATTTTTCAGGGCTTTCGATAATATTCATTTTAAGCAAATCTTTAATTTCATCAGTAAGCCCGGATTTCCTACCTGTTTTAGGATATTTAATAAAACCATCGGGTCCATCAGTTTCGATAGTTTTCCTCCAAAGTCGAACACTTTCTCTGCTAACACCCAGTACTTTACAAATGTCAGTCATACTAACATCATTTTTTAACGAAATTAATGCTTGGCACTTTATTCCGGCATTTCGATTTAAATCCAATAACATCCATTTCTTTAAATCTTCAACATCTATGGTATTAGTTATCGCCTTACGTCCTTTTGATTTTTTCATATTAAAAATTTTGTTCAAAGATAAACAAAAAATATTATATGCCAAATTTATTATTGCGTTTTATATAATTTCATAAGTAGTAATATTTATATGCTATCATTAAATTTTAGAATTACAAACTTAAAAAATATCATAATAATTATATCGTAGTCATCAATTTTTATTGTGCCACAGGGTAGCTTACGCCCCCTAAGAACCGCAGGGCTGTTAAGTTCTAAATAATTTGACTATCTTTGGCAAAAAAATATATATATGAATTTGATAGAAGCATTAACAGAAATAAAAGATC
>JAIFNL010000117.1 GCA_020047755.1 Bacteroidota bacterium | reverse complement strand
AAAATGGCAAATTTAAAAGAAATACGCAACAGAATTGGCTCGGTGCAATCGACCAAGCAAGTTACAAGTGCTATGAAAATGGTTTCGGCAGCTAAGCTACGCAAAGCAACCGATGCTATTATTAAAATGCGCCCTTATGCCAATAAAATGCACGAAATTCTTTCGCATGTGAGCGAAAGCGTTGATTTAGAAGGAAATCCATATCAAGCAAAAAGAGAAGTAAATAAAGTGCTTATTTTTGTAGTAGCCTCTAACAGAGGTTTGTGTGGGGCTTTTAACTCAAACGCTGTAAAATTTGCATTAAAAGTGGCTGAGGAAAATTATTCGGAGCAATTAGCACGTGGAACTGTTGTTTTTGTCCCCATTGGCAAAAAAGCAATGGACATTTTGAAAAGTAGAAATGTTGTTTCTGTCGATGAAAAATTAAGCGGCTTGTTTGATAATTTGGTTTTTGAGAATGTTGCCAAAACTGCCGAAAAATACATGAAAGAATTTGTGGACGGAAAATACGACCGTATTGACTTTGTTTACAATCAATTCAAAAATGCAGCCTCGCAATTACTTATACACGAGCAGTTTCTGCCTATAAAAATAGATAAATCAGCTAGCGAATTTCATGCCGATTATATCTTTGAACCTTCGATGGAAGAAATAGCCGAAACCTTGATTCCACGCTCGCTCAAAATACAATTTTTCAAAGTGTTGCGCGATTCTTTTGCTAGCGAACAAGGAGCTCGAATGACTGCCATGCATCAAGCAACCGACAACGCTACCGAATTGCTAAAACAATTAAAATTGACTTACAACAAAGCCCGACAAGCATCAATTACAACCGAAATTCTCGAAATAGTTTCGGGAGCTGAAGCTTTGAAAGGATAGTTAAACTATATATTAAAAGTAATACTATACAAATGAGAATGCAAGAGCAATTAATATTGGATATTCAAAAATTAAGCCCGCAATTGATGTTTCAGGTGTATAATTTTACAGAGCAATTGAATAAATTGCTTGTTTTCAAACAAACTGAAACTAATATTTATAATTTTAAGAATCATCCATTACAAAAATATTTTGGTATAATATCTGATAACGAAGCCCAAGAATTAAGGGAATGTATATGTAATGAATTTGATAAATTAGAAGGTGAATGGTAGCAAAAGGACTTGCATTAGATACAAATATTGCAATTGATATTTTAAATGGAAAAGGAGAGATTGCTAATCTTTGTTTTAAATATTATCCGATATATTTACCAATAATAGTTTGTGGAGAATTATTATTTGGGGCAATAAATTCAGGAAGAAGTGAAATTAATTTATCGAAATATAAGGATTTTATTGATGATAATCAAGTTTTGAATACAACTTCGATTGTTTCAATAGAGTATGCTAATATAAGAAAGTTCCTTAAAGATTTAGGAAGTCCAATTCCCGAAAATGATATTTGGATAGCTGCTATTTGTATTAGTTATGATATTACTTTGATTACAAGGGATAAGCATTTTAGAAATATTCGAAATTTGGATTTAATTTTGATAGAATAATCAATTTTACAACATAAATGAAAACCTTAGCTGAATATCAGCAGTTAGTAGAAGCAGAAATTAAAAAACAGTTCTTTGACAAGAAAACCCAACCAAAAGAGCTTTTTGAGCCTATTGAGTATATTCTCGAAGAAGGCGGAAAGCGTTTGCGTCCTGCACTTTGTGTGCTTGCGTGCCATTTGTTTTCGGAGCAAATAGCCCAAGCCGTGAAGCCGGCGGTGGCTTTGGAAACGTTTCATAATTTTACGCTTCTGCACGATGATATTATGGATAAGGCAGATATGCGGCGCGGACGTGCTACGGTTCACAAAAAGTGGAACGAAAATACGGCAATTCTTTCAGGCGATGCTATGGTTATTTTGGCATATCAACTTTTGGAAGAGATTGACAGCAAGTATTTGTCGCAAGTTTTGAAAATTTTCAATCAAACCTCGCTCGATGTGTGCATTGGGCAGCAGTACGATATGAATTTTGAATTGCGCCCACTCGGAACGCAAACAGAGGCAGTAAGCGAGAGCGAATATTTGTACATGATTAGCAAAAAAACCTCGGTGTTGATTGCTGCTAGTCTTCAAATAGGTGCTATTTTGGGAGGAGCAAAGGCAAGCGATGCTCAAAACTTGTACGACTTTGGCGAAAACCTAGGCATTGCTTTTCAGTTGCAAGACGATTTGCTCGATGTTTATGGCAATGAAGCCGAATTTGGAAAGAAAATAGGCGGCGATATTCTAGCCAATAAAAAAACTTTTTTGCTCATAAAGGCTTATGAACTTTTGCACAGCAAAGAACAATTAAACGAAATTATTTATTTTTTGCCCCAAAGCGAAAAAGAAAAACAATATAAAATTTTGAAAGTAACTGAAATTTATAATTCTTTGGAAATAAAAGAACTTACCGAACAAAAAATCTTGTTCTTTTACCACAAAGCATTACAAGCATTAGATACAATCGAAATAGAAGAATTTAAGAAAAAAATATTGAAAGATTTTGCAATGAATTTATTGAATAGAAAAAAGTAATTTTTCATTTTTTATTTTTCATTTAAAAAGAAACAACCTTATAATATATTAAAACTATGTCAAAAAACATCGGCAAAATAGTGCAGATAATCGGACCGGTTATAGACGTTGATTTTGGCTCAGGCGACAATATGCCAGCTATTTACGAATCTTTGGAAATAACGCGCAAAAATGGCGCAAAGCTGATTATCGAAACTCAACAGCATATCGGCGAAAATACTGTTAGGGCTATTGCAATGGATTCAACCGACGGATTAAAGCGTGGAATGGACGTGATTGCAACAGGTGCACCTATCAAAATGCCTATTGGCGAAGCTACCAAAGGTCGCTTGTTCAATGTAATAGGCAACACAATTGACGGCTTGAACCAACTTCCCAAAGAAAATGGCTACCCAATTCACCGCGAATCGCCTCGATTTGAAGACCTTACTACTACTACCGAAGTGTTATATACCGGTATTAAAGTAATCGACCTTATTGAGCCTTATGCAAAAGGAGGTAAAATTGGTTTGTTTGGTGGTGCTGGTGTTGGAAAAACTGTTCTTATTCAAGAGTTAATTAATAACGTAGCAAAGGGTTACGATGGAATGTCGGTATTTGCTGGTGTGGGCGAAAGAACTCGCGAGGGCAACGATTTGCTTCGTGAGATGATGGAGGCAAACATTGTGCGCTACGGCAAAGCATTTGACGAAAGCCGCGAAAAAGGTGGCTGGGATTTGACCAAAGTGGATTACGAAGAGATGAAAAAATCGCAAGTTACCATGGTGTTCGGACAAATGAACGAACCACCTGGAGCACGCGCTAGAGTTGCGCTTTCGGGTCTTTCGGTTGCTGAATATTTCCGCGATGGAGAAGGCGAGGGCAAGGGCAACGATATTTTGTTCTTTGTGGATAATATTTTCCGTTTCACGCAAGCGGGTTCGGAGGTTTCGGCTCTTTTGGGACGTATGCCTTCGGCGGTGGGTTACCAACCTACGCTTTCGACCGAAATGGGCGAAATGCAGGAGCGTATTACTTCTACTAAACGTGGTTCTATTACTTCGGTGCAAGCGGTTTATGTGCCTGCCGACGATTTAACTGACCCTGCACCTGCTACTACTTTTGCGCACTTAGATGCCAAAACAGTATTAAGTCGCAAAATTTCCGAGCTTGGTATTTATCCTGCTGTGGATCCATTGGATTCGACTTCGCGTATTTTGACTCCCGAAATTGTAGGCAAAGAGCATTACAATACGGCTCAGAGAGTTACTCGTTTGTTGCAACGCTACAAAGAGCTTCAAGATATTATTGCCATTTTGGGTATGGACGAATTGAGTGAGGAGGATAAATTGGTGGTGCACCGCGCTCGTCGTGTGCAACGCTTTTTGTCGCAACCTTTCCACGTAGCCGAAGCTTTTACTGGACTTCATGGCGTTCTTGTGCCTATTGAAGAAACTATCAAAGGTTTCAACATGATTATGGACGGCGAAGTGGATAAATATCCTGAATCGGCTTTCAACTTGGTTGGAAACATTGAAGACGCAATAGCCAAAGGCGAAAAAATGCTCAAAGAAACGCAGGAATAATTATTAATGATTAACGGTTAATGATTAATGATTAACGATTAATTACAATAATTCGTTAATTTTTCAATTTGAAAATTTGAAAATGAATGATTTTCAGTATTCAAGAGAAATTTATTTTTTTAATCTAAACAATTATTTTTCAATTTATTAGATTAATATTTAACGAACTATTATAATAAAATATTAAACGTTAAACATTAAACATTAATCGTTAAGCATTAATCGTTAAACATTAATCGTTAAACATTAAGAAGATGTATTTAGAGATAGTTACCCCTGAAGAAAATTTATTTTCCGGCGAAATAGATTTGGTTCAATTGCCAGGTGTGGAAGGTTCGTTTGAATTGATGAAAAACCACGCTCCAATTATTTCGGCTCTCAAAAAAGGAAAAATAAAAGTGAAAGCTGACGATAAAATTAGCACCTTCGACATCGATGGCGGTATTATCGAATGCCACGACGACAACGTAATAGTGCTTGTAGGAAGTTAGTTGTAATTGATATAAAAGGAAAGCGAATCTGAAATGGTTCGCTTTTTTTGTTTTTTTCCGTAGGGCAGAATCAATGTGCCCAAGTTTAGGTTGGAGCTAAATATGATTAGCCGCTTAAAATTCGTGATGTTTTTCTTTAGTTATTGGTTACTGAATATTAATTTGTTACTTATATGAAAGCTGATTTGCATTTTCATTCAAAATATTCCGATGGATTGTTTTTGCCCGAAGAGTTGGTAAAAATGGCAAAAAATAAAGGGCTCGAAATGATTGCATTAACCGACCATGATACTTTTGAAGGGGTCGATGATTTTATGAAAGCCACCAAGGCGAATGATATTATTGGTATTCCTGCAATAGAAATTGATTTTACTGATGATTCATTGGGTTTTAAGTCGGAATTGTTGGGCTATTTTCCTGATGGGAATTTTGATGAAACACGCAATTATATAGCTTATTTTCAGCGTTTGAGACGGAAAATTGCAGAACTATCAATACAAAAAGCACGAAGAATATTTGGTTTACAAGAGTTAGATATTACCGAACTTTTAGAAAATAAAGTTGGAACGAAGGGAATGTCTTCTGTTTATTCTAAAATTTCGCTTACTAAGCCCGATATTTTCAGTTATTTCAACTACAAAAAAATACCTCATAATTATAGGGATTACCAGCATTTCAAAAGCGATTTTTTCAGCGATGTTGAATTTGTAGAATTATCGGCAAAGCCAAGTTTTACAAAGTGTATCGAATTGATTAATTTAGATGGAGGATATGCTGTTTTGGCGCATCCGGCGTATCAATTCAAAAAAGACATAGCCGAAATATACAAACACCAAGCTGAGTACAAAGAAAAGCTGCTTGTAGCCAAAAACATTGGGCTTTGGGGGATTGAGATGCACTCGTATGAAAATATGGACGAGGCAAATGCTCTAAACCGAATTTTTTATCAAATAGCCAACGATTGTGAATTGAACGTAACTTATGGTTCTGATTTTCATGGCGAAAACAATCGAAATATGCGACAGTTGGGCTGCTTGACGGGTGATTTTTTTGGGTTTAAAAAATAAGTTGGATAATTGGTTAACAATGACTTTGATTCATTAACCGTTTTTTGTGATTAGGTTTTCTATTTGTAACTTCAAAGCAAACTCATGCGAAAGAGGACAAAAAAACAGAAAATTAGAACAAAATAGAGTTTATTTCGTTATATTTGCAAAGAAATAACTTTTAAAATTTAGCCTTATGCAAATACAAATGGTTGAGAATTTTACTTTATATAATAAACTTCTTATAATTCCTCAAAACATTAGAATGGAAGTTTCTGATTATATTGATTTTTTGATGATGAAATATCAAATCAAAGAAACGTTGCCGGATAAGAAAACTCGTAAAAAAGCAGGCTTTTTGAATGTTTTTACTATAAAGCCGGATTTTGACGAACCAATGGATTTTTTTAATGACTATATGCCAGTATGAAATATATTATAGATACTCATACATTTTTATGGTATGGTGGAAATGACAAGAGATTATCTGATACATCAAAAAATATCATTGAAAATCCACAAAACCAGATATTTATTAGCATTGCTTCTTTATGGGAAATTGCAATCAAAAATAGTATTGGTAAGTTGGAAATTGCTATACCTTACAGAGAAATAATAACGGAAATAGATAAAAGTGATTTTGTTATTTTGCCAATTACATTTGCCGATACGATTATTGTTAATAAATTGCCTTGGAAGCACAAAGACCCTTTTGATAGAATTATTTTGGCTCAATCCATTGTAAATCAAATCCCGATTATTTCTATTGATGTTATTTTTGATGAATACGATGAAATAGAAAGAATTTGGTAAAAAACCATTAAACCGTGAGTAGTGAAAAGTGAATAATGCTTTGCACTTTGCAAGCAAGAAAAAAAACAGAAAATTAGAACAAAATAGAGTTTATTTCGTTATATTTGCAAAGAAATAACTTTTAAAATT
>JAIFNL010000013.1 GCA_020047755.1 Bacteroidota bacterium | reverse complement strand
AAAAAAGGTCATCGTACTCACCAAAATACTCATCGTACTCACCAAAATGCTCATCGTACTCACCAAAATGCTCATCGGATTCAACAAAATGCTCATCGTACACAAAAAAAACCTCATCGTACTCAACAAAAAAGCAATCGGATTCACCAAAAATCATTCTCCCAAAGTATTATTTGCCTTAAAATCAGCCATTTTTCCTACCCAACCAACAAAAACAGCCCCCCAACACAAAAAAAATAAGCTGGTATTTTATTTAGATGTTGTTTTAAAAAATTTAATTAGCCCCGACAAAAACCGTTCGACCGACTTGTCGGTCTGTCGGTTAGGCAGTTAGCAAATCATCGGACAGACCGGACAAGCCGGTCGAACCGATTTTGCGTAGTTTTCTTTCTGGCACTAGTTATAAAAGCTAGCTCTGCGAGAAAATTTATTTTGATTAATATAAACTAAATTCGAACAATTACTAAATAGTGGACCGACTTGTCGGTCTGTCGGTTAGGCTGTTAGTAAATCATCGGACAGACCGGACAAGCCGGTCGAACCGATTTTGCGTAGTTTTCTTTCTGGCACTAAATAAAAAAGTACAACATTATGATGTATTTAAGAATAACAGACAATTCATTGCAAGCACAAGCTTTTGAGCAATATCTCAGAACTTTACCGCTTGTTGAAATACTCGAAATAGAACCTTCATGCGATAGAACTGAAAAAGAACTACTCAATGATTTGAATTTGTAAAACAGCCCTTTGAACGACTTAACTTTGCAGATATTAGTTTACAAACCAAAAACTAATTTAGTATTTAAAAAGAAAAGTTTCAGTGGGTTTGGTTTTATTTTTAGTATTTTTTAGAAACTTCTCACCTATTAAAAACAACAATATTCAAACAATAAATTTACTTTTATCTAGTTTGTTATGAGTTAGTTGTTGTTATACACAAATAAAATTAATTAGAAAAATAAGATTAATATTCGTTTATGTTAATTTTATTTTGTAATTTAGCGTTCTAAAAAATAGCTTTCAAATTGTAGAAAAATTATAACAATATATAAGAATAAAATGGACAAAAAGGAACCAATAAAAATATGGGAAACTATTTTACGAACTTCCCTCAATTTCAATCATTGCAGAGTTGATAGAGAAGATTTTTTGAAAGAAGCTCTCAGAATAAATTGTAGCGACGAAGTGATAGGAAAAGCAATTCTTACTACACCTTCGGAAGCTGAAATTCCACGCTATGTTATTTCCGATATTGCTAATGATGTTATAAACAGCGATTTGATGAAAGTAACCGGACTTTCATTTGCCGCAGGTTTGCCAGGAGGCTTTGCCATGGCAGGCACAATTCCTGCTGACTTGATTCAGTTTTTTTTAAATTCGATTCGAGTAGCTCAAAAACTAGCGTACCTTTACGGCTGGAAAGATTTTTTTGAATCGGAAACCGAAATTTCTCAAGATACATTGAGCAAAATTACTCTTTTCACTGGAGTAATGTTTGGCGCACCCAATGCCGAAAAAGCACTTAACACTTACAAAGGAATAGATAATGAAGACGAACTAAAAGAGGTTAGAATTGGTTTTAGCAACCTCGAAGTCGATTTTTCTTTCTCGCAATCTACTATTAGAGAGCATGGTTTGTTGCAATTAGTACAGTATATTGCCAAATGGATAGGTGTGAAAATAGCTCGCCAAAGTCTTACCAGAAGCTCAATGCGCATAGTGCCTTTGATAGGTGGAATTGTTTCGGGTGGTTTTTCTTATTTGAGTTTCAAAGACATGACTACTCGTTTGCACGATTATTTGAGAGATTAAGAAAACAGCTTTTGGGCAAAACTAAGGAACGAATGAAAAATAACTTATAACAGCCCTGCAAAGCGAATTTGAAATCCACACTTACACTAATAAGCTGCGGTTTTCAAATATGTTTTGCGTCTCGTTCTAAATTGTTTTTGATTTGTACCTTAAAAATGCTGTTTGACAACAGAAAAAGCAAATATAATACGCTAAATTTTACAAAGCGTATTATCTTTGCTTTTTTTATTAGCATAAAATTAGTTTTAAAAGAATTAATTTATTGATAGCGTAAAAAAATGGTGACTTTTTGAAAAAGTTAGCTAAAATTGTAAATTTTACAATTTTTCGTGATAAAATAACAATTGAACAATTGAACAATTGAACAATTTGTTATTAGAATTTGAGGAAAAATGCGTAATTTTACTTTTCTTAGAATTTCGGTCACTATCAAGTTACGCTATCAATTTATTAGAACAAATAACTTACAATAATAATAACCAATTATACATATTTGAATTGACATGAAAGTCAATTCTATCTAAAAATAATATGGAAACAACTCAAAAAGTACATGTAATATCGTCTAAAAAGCTTATTTTTAGCGATATTGAGAACATTATTTACAAAAATTATAAAGTAGAACTTTCGCAAAGCGCAAAAGACAAAATTCAAAAATGCAGAGAGTATCTCGATAGTAAAATGAAAAACCAAAAGGAGCCAATTTATGGAATTTCTACTGGTTTTGGTGCTTTGCACAACCACATCATTTCGCCAGAGCAATCTTCTCAGCTTCAGCACAATCTGATAACTTCGCACGCATGTAGCGTAGGAGAGGAGCTAAGTGGCGAAACCATTAAACTGATGCTTTTCTTAAAAGCTCATGCCCTATCGTATGGAAACTCTGGCGTGCAACTTCAAACAGTAGAGCGCATTATAGATTTTATCAACGTTGGCGTGTATCCAGTAGTTTTCAATCAAGGCTCGCTAGGAGCTTCGGGCGATTTAGCACCTTTGGCGAATCTTTTTTTGCCATTGATAGGAGAGGGCGAAGTGCGCTACGAAGGAAAACTCTATTCATCGCACGAAATACTCGAAAAGTTTAATTGGAAACCCATCGTTTTGCAATCCAAAGAAGGTTTGGCTTTGCTTAATGGCACTCAGTTTATGGCATCGCACGGAGTACTTTCTATTTTGAAATCGTTCAAGCTTTCAAAGTTAGCCGATATTATTTCAGCTATTTCGCTCGAAGCTTTCGATGGACGAATCGACCCTTTTTATAGAAGTTTGCATACATTAAGACCGCATCAAGGACAAATAGAAACAAGCGATTTCTTTAACGAAATACTCGAAGGTAGCGAACTGATTAACAGACCCAAAAAACATGTTCAAGACCCTTATTCGTTTCGTTGCATTCCGCAAGTGCATGGTGCATCGAAAGATGCAATTCGCTACGTTTCGCAAGTTTTGGAAACCGAAATCAATTCTGTTACCGACAATCCAACTATTTTTGTAGAAGAAGATAAAATTCTTTCGGGCGGAAACTTCCACGGACAGCCTTTGGCTTTGGCTTTCGACTTTTTGAGCATCGCACTGTCAGAGCTTGGAAGTATTTCGGAAAGAAGGGTTTACCGTCTTATTTCGGGTTGGCGTAATTTGCCAGAGTTTTTAGTTGCCGAGCCTGGCTTAAATTCCGGCTTCATGATTCCTCAATACGTTGCGGCTTCGTTAGTAAGTCAAAACAAGCAACTTAGCACTCCTACTTCCATCGACTCTATTCCTTCGTCCAACGAGCAGGAAGACCATGTAAGCATGGGAGGAAACGGTGCAACTCGTTTATTAAGAGTAACTTCAAACTTAGAGAAAATCTTAGCCATCGAACTTTTCAATGCAGCCCAAGCCCTCGAATTTAGAAGACCACTCAAATCGTCAAACTATTTGGAAGATTTTATTGAAAAATACAGAAAAATAGTTTCTTTTGTACAAAACGATATTATCATGTACAAAGAAATAAATAAATCGGTGAAATTTTTACAAGACGTAGAGGTTTAATTGATTATTGATAGTTAGTAATTGATTCGATGATAAGTCATCGTATCAATTACACTATCCTTCAAAATGAAAAGAAAGCACCAACATTCTCGAAGTCATTTTGTTAATTGACTTAGTGTATTGAGTATTGTCGGGTCTTGTGATGTCAAAAAGCCCAACTTGATATTTCAACTCGGTAGAGAATTTAAAAAAGGGCAAATAATAATCTACTCCCATTCCCACTTCCCAAAATACATCAAAGGGTTTGAAGCGAATCATGGGGCGTTCCTCGTCTTTAATTTTTTTGTTGGCAGCCATATCCCATTTGGGAGTAACACCAATAATAACGTAAGGTCTGATGTTATTTAGTCGCTTGGCTTTGTATTTCAATTGCATAGGTAATTCTAAGAAAATAGATTCTATTTTCATGCGATGAACGGTGTAGAGCGATTCGGCGTCGCCAATGGTATCGCGCAATGTGTAATCTAAATTGCGCTGCCCAAACGATAAATCGACCAAAGCGCGTGCATCGAGGTATTCACTGATGCGCAAATTGACAATAGGACCTAAGTGAAAACCTGGTGCCGGTTGGTTTTCAATTGAATATACATGGTTTATGTTGTACTCTCCGGTGCTTGTTTGCTGCAAAAATTCGTCGGAAAGTGCTATTGACGCATCAAAATATGATAAACCAACGGTAAAACCAAAGTGCAACCACTTGCGGTCGAAATTGGATAAGTTCTTTATCCTTTGCTCTTGCGAACTAGCTACCAATGAGCTTAAAATAAATAAAAACACTATGATTCTTTTCATTCGTTTATATATTTGTTGTTCAATTCTATTGTTAAATTGTTGTATTGTTAAATAGTCTGTCGGTTAGGCTGTTAGAAAATCATCGGACAGACCGGACAAGCCGGTCGAACCGATTTTGCGTAGTTTTCTTTCAAACACTAAATAAAGTCTGCTTCTTTTGTCAATCTTTCCAAAGTTAAAAACGTTGGCAATGTTCATAATCAATTCGTTATATTTTAATTTTTGCAAAAAACAACTTTATGAACATGCTCTAACTCGTTTTCTATTTCGGTGATGCTCACCTTGTTTTTTGGTTTCTATTTACAAATAACTTAACAACTAACATTTAAACAAATTTTGTACCGAAACGAAACGAAATGAAAAATCAATTGACGTGGCTGTTATCCTAATTTTTCGCCAACATAAATAGAAGCAATACCAAAAGCAACTTGCTTGATTTTTAGATTAATAAAACCAGCCTTTTGCATACGTTCCAAAAATGCGTTTCCGTAAGGAAAAACGCTTACCGACTCTGGCAAATAAGTATATGCCGAACTGTCTTTGGATACTATTTTACCAAAAAGCGGCAAAACACTATGAAAATAGAAGTTGTACAATTGTTTTATAGGGAAATTTTGTGGTTGCGAAAATTCTAAAATTACGGCTGTGCCTTTGGGTTTCAAAACACGGAGCATTTCGGCTAAACCTGCATCTAAATCCTGAAAGTTGCGAACACCAAAACCGGCAGTTAAGGCATCGAAGCTTTCCGATTTAAAATTAAGGTTCTCTGAATCGCCTAATTGCAAATCGATTAGATGATTTACGCCTTTGCGCTTTATTTTTTCCCTTCCTACTTTGAGCATTCCTTCCGAAATATCGATGCCTATAATTTGTTGGGGCTTGAGCCTCAAGGCAGCGAGGGCAAAATCGCCAGTTCCGGTAGCAATATCGAGTATTTGCTTGGGTTGTGTGGCTTTGAGTATGTTAATGGCTCTATAACGCCAAATTTTGTCGATACCAACAGATAAAAAATGATTCAAAAAATCGTAACGATATGCTATATTGTTAAACATTTCAGCTACTTGTTGTTTTTTGTTTTTGTCTGAGTTTTTGTAGGGAAGGCTTGTCATTCTTTTTTTACTTTATTTTAATTGAATTGAAAAAAACGCTGCAAAGGTATAAAATAATGTTTAATGACGAACTATTAATCTTTAATTAGACTCTGTTTATAAACTCCAAATCACGAGCAACGTCCTTTAGGGCGATGCAAACAAATCAATAGAAGTAGCCCTTATTCTAGCTTTGGGGCTGAAGTTAATGAGTACATTTGTTCATTTAGAGATTGTCTCAAAACCTTTTTTTAGCCTTCTTCATTTGAACTCGCTCTGGAATAGGTATCCAAATAAAAAAGCTATAAAAACAAGTATTGAGACAGCCTCCTAGTTATAAAAACTAGTTCTGCGAGAAAATTTTATGTTGGTTAATATTAACTAAATTCAAGCAATTACTTAAACAGAATAATGTAACTTAGTAAAGTAGAATTAAGAATATCCTTTAATACCTGAGTATATATTCATTTGTATTCATTGCTAGGCTCAATTTAGGTGGTGCAAACATCAATTTTTGTTATGGCAATCGTAAAAAATTGTATGGCACACTCAAAAACTTTTATGGCAAGCTCAAAAACTTTTACGGCACACTCAAAAACTTTTACGGCACGCTTAAAAATTTGTACGGCACGGTCAAAAATTTGCACGGCACGCTTAAAAATTTGTACGGCACGGTCAAAAATTTGTATGGCAAACATAAAAATTTGCACGGCACGCTTAAAAATTTGCACGGCACACTCAAATTTGTAAAAAAGTAGTGTGCCGCCAGAAAATAAAGAATTGCCGTTTTTTTGTAGAAACGTGCCGCACTGTGTATTATTGATACAGATGACTCAAAGTCATCGTATCAATAACGCATGGTATGTATCGAGTGTAACATTGCCAAAGTTCGCAAACTTTGGCAATGTTGGGCTTTTCAAACATCAAACGTGTGTTTTAAAATATTTTTTTATTCAAAGAAATTTGTTTTTATTTGTAAGAGAATTTAAAAGACTTGTTGTAGATTGATTTTTAGCAATTTATAAGCTAATTCAAAAAAAATCCTATAAGGATTAAAAATAAGTAAGTGCAAAGAGGGTACTCAAAATAAAATAGCACGGGTACTTAACAAAATTATTTGGAGCCGAAATTTCAGTACAAGAGGGAATCTCGTAAAAAAATAAAGTAATTCTATAAATTTGTAAAATGCAAAACAGTTATAAGCATACATTAGCAAAACTAATAGCACACAACGAATTAACTCATTGCGAGATAATAGACTTTATAGGGCTTGTACATAAAAACGAACTGAGTGATGCACAAATCGCAGCAGAACGGAAACTAAATCAACTCATTGAAATGTCTCATTCTTTTTAAAAATAAAAACTATGCACTGGAATTTTAAGAATAAGATTATTGTTGCTTTTTTAGCAATAGTGCTATTTGTACTATTATATGGTGTGTATGGAAATATACAATTAATGTATATTACTAAAACCATTCGTACTTTACACCAACACCCTATATTAGTAAATCAAACAGTAAAAGAGATTAATATCGAACTCTATAAAATAGCGCAGTCGCTCAATTATATAGGCAATACTCAAAACACCCAAAAGATTGACAGCATTCGCAAATGTATCGATAAAAGCAACCAAACAATTAACCACAATTTCAAAATAGTTTACAAACGTTTTCTAGGTAAAAGAAACGATATTGATATAGCTTGGGAATTTTATCGCAACTATAGCAACCAATGCGAAGAAATAATGCAACTAGTGCACCAAAATAAAATAGATAGTGCAAAGCTTGCAATAACAAGATTTAACCTAATCTACACACCTCAAATAGAACAAAAGACAAGTGCAATTACCCGTTTTGCCAAAAACAAAGCCAACCAATTAATCATATCTTCTAACAAAGTAGAACAAAATTCTCTTTATCTATCTATTATCTTCTTCATAATAATATTGGCTTTGATTGTGATTATCGTTTTTTGGCTTATCAATAGTATTGTAAAGCCAATTGCAAATTTTTTAACATCGGCGCAAGCTCTTTTTTCGATACAAACTACTGCAAATAAAATAACAAATGAAACAGAATTGTTTCAAATCGCCCTGAATGAATTAGATTATGTTTATCAAAATATTAAAGAGCAAAATGAAGAAATAGTTGCTCAAAACGAAGAATATTTGCAGATTAACGAAGAATTGAAAGAAACCAACAACGCTTATCTTATTGCCAAAGAAGAAGCTGAAAAGAATGAAGAATCGGCTCAAAATAAGAAAGCCCGATTAAAAACCTTGATTGAAACACTCCCCGATATGGTTTGGTTGAAAGACACAGCAGGGGCGTATGTAAATTGCAATCCTAAATTTGAAAAGTTTATAGGAGTACCGGAAGTAGAACTAAAAGGCAAAACAGAGTATGATTTTTTAGTGAAAGAAGAGGCTACTTTTTTTGAGAAAAGCGAACAAGAAGCGTTAAAAGCGAACAAGCAGATTATTTCTTATCGATGGATAAACTACGCCAGCGATGGGCATAGCGAATTTGCCGAAATTATGACTACGCCTTTTATCGATAGCAAAGGAGTACTTAAAGGAGTCATGGGTATTGCTCGCGACATTACCGCTTTGAAACAAAAAGAAAATCAATTACTTAAAAGTTATCAGGAATTATCGGTTATAGAAGAAGAATTAAGAGCCACCAACGAGGAACTACAAGCATCATCGGATTCATTAATCGAAATCAATACAAAATTGACAAAAACAAAAGAAATAGTAGAAATCAGCGAACAAAAACTTAAAGAAGCCCAGCAACTTGCCAAAATAGGTAATTGGGAATTAGATTTAGTTCAGAACAAATTGTATTGGTCTGACCAAATTTACAGAATCTTTGGTTGCGAGCCACAAGAATTTGGAGCAACTTACGAAGCCTTTCTCAGTTACATTCACCCCGACGACAGAGATTTGGTGAATGAAGCTTATACCAATCATTTAAAAACCAAGCAGCCTTACAACATTACTCACCGTATTTTATTGCCCAGCGGTGTTCTGAAATACGTAAGCGAGCAATGCAAATCGGATTTTGATGCCAACGACAAGCCAATACGCTCAGTGGGAGCGGTTGCTGATATTACGGAAAGTATTTTATTTCAAAATGAAATAAAGCAAGCCAAAGAACAAGCCGAAGAAAGCGAAAAAAGACTTTCGCAAGCACTTAAAGCTACCGCCGATTCTATTTGGGATTGGGATTTAATCACAAACAAAACCTATTACAGCCCACGCTGGTTTGAGATGCTTGGTTACCACGCCAATGAATTTGAAATGGATTTTGATACATGGAAGAACCTTGTTCACCCCGATGATTTTGAATCAGCAATAAAAAAGATAAACGACATTCTAAAAGTACAAAAAGAAAAAGGGTACGAAGCCGAATTTAGAATGAAACACAAAAGCGGCGAATGGATTTGGATTTTAGGCAGAGGCAATGTAATAGACCGAAATGAAAATGGCGAACCTATTTTGCTAAGCGGAACAAATACGCTTATTGATGAGCGAAAAAAACTGGAAGATACATTGATTCAAAACGAAGCTCATTTAAGAACCTTAATTGATACGATTCCTGATTTGATTTGGCTCAAAAATACCGAAGGAGTTTATTTGCAATGCAATCAGCGGTTCGAACATTTTTTTGGAGCCGCAAAGCACGAAATTGTAGGCAAAACGGATTACGATTTTGTATCGCATAAATTAGCCGATTTTTTCAGAGAAAAAGATAAAATAGCAATTACTTCCGAAAAACCTATCACAAACGAAGAACAAGTTACTTTTGCTAACGATGGTCATATCGAAATACTCGAAACCACAAAAGCACCGGTGTATGCTAAAGATGGTCAAATCATTGGAGTTCTTGGAATTGGTCATAACATTACCGAGCGCAAAAAAGCGGTACAAGCCTTAATGGAATCAGAAATAATGATTTCGTCGGTAATGAATAGCACTTCTGATTATATTTGGTCTGTAAACATAACAGATTTTGGATTGCTGACTTTCAATACACAAATGCAGCTCTTTTTTAATAAATTTTGGGGTGTTGATTTAATACCCGCCATGACTCCTGATGGAATGTTTTCAAATCCAAAGTATGCCGAATTTTGGCGCAATAAATACAATTTTGTAATTAACAATGGCTTTCATTCGTTTGAATACACAGCCTCATCTGGCAATATCATTTTATATAGCTTAAACCTATTAAAACGAAATGAATCGGTTTTTGGAATTTCGGGTTTTGGACGAGATATAACGGAACAAAAACAAGCCGAACAAGCCTTGAAGGAAAGTGAAGAGAAATATAGGTATATTATTGAAAATGCGCCTATCGGGATATTTCAGAGAACGATTGAAGGGCAATACAATTATTGTAATTTAACGCTTGCAAAGCATTTTGAATGTGATAGTATTGAGGAATTTTTACAACATTACAACGAAATACCCAAACGCTGGGCAAATCCAGATAAATATTCCGAATTTAAAGAATTATTAGCAAAGAATGGTAAGGTTTTAGGATTTGAAACTGAAACAAGACTAATTAACGGTAAAACAAAGTGGTTTTCTCTATTTGTAGAGTTGAATAGTTCAAAATCTGTATTAAACGGTTTTTCGTTGGATATTACCGAACGTAAACTTGCCGAACAAGCTTTAAAAGAAAGTGAAATAAAATTTTACGAAGCTATTGAATTTCAACCTATACCAATTGGAATCGCAGTGGGCGATAGAATTGTACATTTTAACAAAGAATTTATAAAAACTTTTGGATATACTCTTGATGATGTCAAGAGTATAAGCCAATGGATGGAAATAGTTTATCCCAACCCTGTTTATCGCGAAGAAGTGATAAAAATTTGGAACAAAGATGTAACTGA
>JAIFNL010000197.1 GCA_020047755.1 Bacteroidota bacterium | reverse complement strand
TTTTTGTTGTATTTTAATTTATTTCAAAACAATTATTGAAGTGTATTACTCTCGCAACCAATTTAAGGCTTCTTCTTTACTTGCAAAATTAACTATCTGAAATTGATTTTCTAATTTCATACTAAAAAATTCTTCAAACAACTGTTCTACCGATAGTTCTGTTATCAATTCGGCAGGTACCATGTGTGCATATTTTTTCAAACCTAAGGCAATCCACTCTGCATTAAGCAATTGAGCCATCCAGATTTGTTCTTTTGGAACAATGGGATATTTAAACCCTATACAGTTATCGAAAAGGTACTTAGGCGATTTCATTCGGAAAGCAGCTAACCATTCTTGCATTTCCTTTTTAAAATCGGCATTCGACATGTTCACCGTTTCTGCAAACCAGTCGGTAAACATTGTGCCTGATTTGCTATCGTACTCATGTTTTGAGTATTTTGATTGATAAACTACTTCCATACTGTCTATTTTTTTTTACCTACTTAGTATCGGCTTTGGCAATCCGAAGTTTGCATTGGTTGTTATATTATTACTATTGCTTTTTGAAATATTATTGATTGTATGAGCTTTAAGCAAGTTTAGTTCATTAATTTGCTATTTTCTTTCAGACCTTGCGCAGGGCGTAACAATGAAATTTGAATGACAAAGATAAAAAAAAAGTATGTTTAAGATGCAATTTATTTGAAAAATAATAAGTATTTTTGTGAAAATAAAAATTCTAAATCTACTTATGTCTGAAAATTTGCAAATTAACCAATTAAACAAAGAGATAGAAAATCTAAAACAACAAATTGATTTTTATTCTCTTTTTATTGAAAATACTTTCGACTGGGAAGTCTTTCGCGATGCGGAAGGTACCATAAAGTATGTAAATCAAGCATTTGAAAATATAACTGGTTACAGCAAAACTGATTTGTTGTCAGGTAATATTACCGAAAAAAATATTGTCCACCCCGATGACTGGGAAAATGTTCAAGAACATATCAAAAAATCGGTACAAAAAGAAACGGTGGTAGATTTGCAATTTCGGATTGTTACTAAACAAAAAGAAATTAGATATATAAATTTGTGCGCAAATCCGGTATTTCAACAAAATAAGTTTATCGGTATTCGTACAAGCGCAAGAGACATTACACAGCAAAAAGATTTTTTAAAGTTGCAAGAATTTAATGTAATTCTGAAGAAAAGCGAAGACCGCTTCAAAACCTACATCGAAAGCTCACCAACGTCTGTATTTATTACCAATGCCGAAGGAAAATATACATTTGTAAATAAATCTGCCTGCAAATTGCTCAATTATTCGGCTGCCGAATTATTAGAAAAAGATATTCCTAGTTTATTGCCTCCGCAAGAATTGGAACGAAGCTTTAATCAATTCTTAAAACTAAAAATTGATGGCGAAAGCCATAATTTTGAAACTGTTCTTTTGCGAAAAGATGGAAGTGCAGTAGCTATTGTGCTCGATGGAAAAAAAATATCGGACAACGAATACATTGCTTTTGTAAAAGATATTTCGGATAGAAAAGAACAAGACCAGAAATTAAAGCAGCAAAATGATGAATACGCAGCCCTCAACGAAGAATATATTGCTTCTAATGAAGAACTTAACAAAGCTATTGTAGTAGCAACACAAACCGAATTACAATTTCGCTTGCTTTTTGAAAACATGGAGCAAGGTTTTGCATTGCATGAAATGATTTTCGATGAAAAGGGAAATCCTGTTGATTATAAGTTTGTTTTAGTAAATAAAGCGTTTGAACAAGTAACAGGGCTAGAAGCCTCTCATATAGTAGGAAAAACGGTAAAAGAAATACTTCCGGACTTAGAACAAACTTGGATAGAAAATTACGGTAAAGTAGCTTTGACTGGCAAAGCGTTGCATTTTGAAAATTATTCGCAAGAATTTGAGAAGTATTTTAATGTAATTGCCTATTCGCCGGAAAGAAATTACTTTGCAGTTGTTTTTACCGATGTAACACTCAACAAGATTTACCAAAAAGAGTTAATTGCAGCCAAAGAGCGAGCCGAGGAGAGCGATAAATTAAAAACTGCTTTCTTGCAAAATATGTCGCACGAAATACGAACACCCATGAATGCAATTATGGGCTTTTCGGGAATGCTAGGAAAACCAACTTTATCGCCTGAAAAACGTCAAAGTTTTACCAAAATAATTCAAAGTAGTAGCCAACAATTGCTGTCGATAGTAAACGATATTTTAACCATCTCTTCAATAGAAACAAAACAAGAGAAACTAACCATAGAAAAGGTGTGTATCAACGATGTGCTTGTAGAACTGTTGGCTATTTTTAGTGCTCAATCTCAAAATCAGAATGTTTCGCTTTTTGTAAAGCAACAATTATCGGACAGAGACTCAACGGTAACTACCGATAAAACAAAAGTAACTCAAATTTTAACTAATTTATTAAGTAATGCCTTAAAATTTACTCACGCAGGGCAAATAGAATTTGGCTATACATTAGACGAAAGTGAGAGCTACCTTAAATTTTATGTAAAAGATACAGGTGTAGGCATCAATCGGGAATTGCAAGAAAAAATATTTGAACGCTTTCGCCAAGCCGATATAACGATTAGTAAAAAATACGGTGGCACAGGCTTAGGTTTATCTATATCAAAGGGTTTCATTCAATTATTGAATGGAAAAATATGGGTAGAATCGGAGCCAAACCAAGGGGCTTGCTTCTTTTTTACAATTCCTTATCAGCCTATAAACGAAAGTGTAGTTGAAGACAAATTAAAAAAGCACCCTCAGCATCATAGTATATTAATAGCCGAAGATGAGGAGTATAACTATCTATTTATAGAAGAATTGCTCATTGAAACAGGTTATAGATTGATTCATGCAAAAAATGGCGAAGAAGCATTATCTCTTTTTAAGGAAAATGACTCTATTTGTTTGGTTTTGATGGATATAAAAATGCCAATTATGGACGGATATACTTGTACTAAACTTATAAAAGAGCAAAATAGCCAGATTCCGGTTATTGCCCAATCGGCTTATGCACTGGCGCACGAAATAAAGAAATATAGGGATATATTTGATGATTACATTACTAAGCCTATACAAAAAGAAGAGCTTTTTAAAAAAATAAACCAGTATATTCCTATTGTAATTGATAATTGATAATTTTTTTGCCACGAATGCACGATTTTTTTTTTTTTGCAAAGAAAAAGTTAAAAGTGTATTGATTACTGATTAAAACCTCAAATTATTGAGACGTTGTTTCAATTTTATTTTAATTAGCCCCGACTTGAAGGTCGGGGAAATGAAAATCGCTGAAAGATTGGGCTTTAGCCCTTACTCTAAACGCTTGGGCTAAAGCCCAGAAGTGCGTAATCACTTTTAACTGTTTATTTATCTGTCCATTAAATCGAAATTTCCGTCTTTGTCTATCTTAAACTTTATGGGATTGTCAATTCCTTGGCTGTAATCGGTAATTACAAAGATTTGGCTCATCGAAAACTTAGTACTAATGTTTGCGTCCCCATCTTTTTTCATGGATTCGTAAAGCACAAAAGCCTGTACAAAATCGCCAAACTCGTTGTAAATGAATATATAGGTATTAAAAAGCGGTCCATCTTGCGAAAAGTAATAGGCATGAACTATTAATCCGGTGCAACCTTCTTCAAACTTTATTTTAGAGCCGTAAGAATGCTTTTCGATGTAGCGCATACGTTCTTGTATGGTAAAAGGTGCATCGTAAGAGCCTACCTTGGTAATTGTTTTGTCGAGAAAAGGGCTATCGCTAACCTTAATGGCAGGTGCAAAATCATCGTACTTAATGTTCATGTTGGCGTTAGGTGCTGTTTTGAAGTACAATTCTAGGTCTGCAAAAGCCTCATTGATACGTTTCACCACTTTTATTTCGCCACTTTGGCTGTTTACATCAACTTCTTGCAGCTCAAAATCATAGACTGTTTCTTTGTCAGAATAATTGCCTTGCATTTTGCCATTTGCTATCGACCCTTTTATGCTTACACCGGTTCGGTTGCTATCATTGTCGAGCTGATAAAGTTTAAAGTTATTTTCTTTGTTGATGTAGCCTTCAAAATTATGAGTTTGTGCATCGGAATCGTATTTTAATGCCGCCGAAAGCTTCGATTTTACTTGTTTCAGCGTAATCAATACCGATTTTTCATTTTCGTGAGGAAATACTCCACCAAACTGTATTACTTTATCTTCTTGCGCTTGAATATAGTTAAAGCTAACTAAAAAGAATACGGTTACTATGTATTGTGCTATTGGTTTCATGCTGTTTCTATTTTATTATAAAAGCTTATTAAGTAGTGTCTGAAATAAAACGGTTTGTTTGTGTTTTTGTATATAAAAAAGTACTTGTTTATTTTTTGCCCAAATATACTATTAAAAATTTAATTTACATTCTTTTTCAAAAAAAAAAAAATCTACTTTATTATTACTTCAAATTTCTTTCCAAAATAACCGAAAAATAAAAAAAAACAGAGTATGTTTGTTGTTGTTTTGGGTTTTGAGGAAGTAGTAAACAGGTGCTTTTTTAAAAGTTAGTTAAATAATAGACTTGATGCAAATTGATATTCAGTAAATTAGATTAATTAAGCGGTATAATCGAAAAAAAATAGTTCCCACAAAGGCACAAAGAAGAACACAAAGAACACAAAGTATTAAATTCGTTGTATTCTTTGTGAAAAAAACTTTGTTTCTTTTTAGTAAAATATTGAAATTCAATTTACAACAAGCCTAATCAAACAAGAATAAGCACCTTTTTATATTTACTAAAAAAAAACTTCCCGAAAAGTGTACTACTTATCGGGAAGTTCTATGTTTTTTTTGAGCGAGAAACGGGACTCGGACCCGCGACCCCGACCTTGGCAAGGTCGTGCTCTACCAACTGAGCTATTCTCGCATTTTTTTTCTGTTTTGCGATGCAAAGATAAATTGCTTTTTTTATTCTACAAAATTTTTTTATTTTTTTTTTCAGTTTTTTTTGCCCTTTTTTTATTCAATTAGTTAGACCTTGATTTTCAAGCAAATTAAATTAACATTCAAGCTCCAAAAACCTGCTATTTTTAGATTTTAATCTTCTTATGTTTCTTGTTTTTTTTCTGAAAACAGTGATTTTTTTTGTTCCGACTGTCCTTTTTTTTCTGAAAACAGTGATTTTTTTTGTGGCAACTGTCCTTTTTTTTCTGAAAACAGTGATTTTTTTTGTGGCAACTGTCATTTTTTTTCTGAAAACAGTGATTTTTTTTGTGCCAACTGTCATTTTTTTTCTGAAAACAGTGATTTTTTTTGTGCCAACTGTCATTTTTTTTCTGATGACAAGCCCTAATTTTGTGATGACAGGCATTTTTTTCCGCATTACAGTGCCATCTTTCGTAACAGGAGGCATTTTTTTCTGCATTACAGTGCCATCTTTCGTAGCAGGAGGCATTTTTTTCCGCATTACAGTGCCATCTTTCGTAGCAGGAGGCATTTCTTTCCGCATTACAGTGCCATCTTTCGTAGCAGGAGGCATTTTTTTCCGCATCACAGTGATTTTTTTTCTGAAAACAGTGATTTTTTTTGTTCCGATTGCCATTTTTTTTCTGATGACATGCCTTCATTTGGAGATGACAGTGATTTTTTTTGTTCCGATTGCCATTTTTTTTCTGATGACATGCCCTAATTTGGAGATGACAGCGATTTTTTTCGGGATTACAGTGCCATCTTTCGTAACAGGAGGCATTTTTTTTCGCATGACAACGATTTTTTTCGGGATTACAGCGATTTTTTTTCAGATTACAGCGATTTTTTTCGGCATTACAGCGATTTTTTTCGGGATTACAGCGATTTTTTTCGGCGTTACAATGATTTTTTTCCGCATGACAGGCATTTTTTTCGGCATTACAGTCATTTTTTTTCGCATGACAGCCATTTTTTTTCAGATTACAGCGATTTTTTTCGGGATTACAGTCATTTTTTTTCAGATTACAGTCATT
>JAIFNL010000246.1 GCA_020047755.1 Bacteroidota bacterium | reverse complement strand
AATTCTGGAAATGCAGCCTTGAATTTGGAACTTTCGGAAAAAAGGGTGTTAAAAGTGAAACAATACTTGGTTGAAAAAGGAATTGTGGAGGTACGAATTGTTGGAAAAGGATATGGAGGCTCAAAACCAATAGCTGACAATAATAACGAATTGACCCGAAAATTGAACCGACGTGTAGAATTTAAAATAACAAAAATGTAATTTTCAGGTATTTTTTTATTTTAAATGACGCCATTTATATTTGCTTTTTAGTGCATTTATAAATGGCTCTTTTTTTGTCACGAATTAGATTATTTCATAAAAAGAAATATCTTTGTTCTTTAGTTTTTTTAACTGAACCTATTTTTAAAATTACCCTTTCTATAAATTTGAATAAAAAAAAAGCTATGAAAACACAAAAACGTGCAATGACTGTTGATGATTTGATAAAATGGAACACAATAAAAGAAGAAAAAATTTCGACAAATGGAAATTATGTGAGCTATCAAATTCAACCCAATAAAGGCGACCCAGCTGTATATTTATTTGATTACAAGAGAAATAACTACAAAAAATTTGATAGAGCTTATGAATCAAACTTGGGATACGATGCTAATTTTTTAATTTATAAAATAAAGGTTCAAGAAGACACCTTGAAGAAAAAAAAGTTGGCAAAAGAAAAGCCGGATAAATTACCAAAAGATAGCTTGGGAATTTATTTTTTTGAGAAAGATAGTCTTTTTAAGATAGAAAAAATCAAAAGTTATTTGCTTCCTGAAAAAAGCAGCACTTGGTTTGCTTATATTTATGATTACAAGGAAATTACGAAAAAAGATACTGCTAAATTATTAACCGATACAGCAAATGTAGAGTTGAAAAAAGAAGCCAAAGAAAAAGACAAAAAAAAGAAAAAAGAGTATAAGCAGGAGGGGCAGCGTTTGATTATTTTTAATGCACTCGATTTCTCGAGCTATGTATTTGAAAATGTGGATAATGTGGTAGTTTCGGAAAAAGGAGAGCGTTTTGCTTATATCATTAATAAAAATGATAGTATTGACACTGCATCTGTTTATTTGTTTGATACTAAAATAGTTAAGAGTGAATTGATTTTTCAAAAAGCGGGAAAAGCAACCGCTTTGGGAATTGATAAAAAAGGATTGCAAACCACTTTTTTATTTAGTAGCGATACGATAGAAGAAAAACGTTATTCGTTGATTTATAAAAAAATAGCAGCACCTATTAAAATTTTAGTAGATACTGTTTCTTCTTATTTTCCAAAAAGTTGGGGGGCAAGCAATAATCGGACTCCTTACTTTTCCGATTCTGGCAATTTGCTTTACTTTGGTGTTGCTGAATTTCAAAAACCCGCACCTAAGGATACTCTTTTGGATAACGAAAAAGTAAGTATAGATATTTGGAATTGGAAGGACAAACTTCTTCAACCTCAGCAACTTGTTAATTTAGAGGAAGATAAAAAACAAACATTTTTAGCTTTTTATAATACTTTGACTGGAAAAATAATTCAGTTGCAAGACAGTTCTACAAATATTATTTTTAATAAAAAAATTGATCCCAAATATTATATTGCAAAATCTGACTTAGCCTATCGCGAAATGTCTTCGTGGGATATTACTGATTACGCTGATTATTACTTAATTGATGCAAAAACAGGCTTTAAGAAATTGATTGCCCAAAAGCAAGCTTGGCAGGTATATTGCTCGCCAACTGGAAAATATATTGTGGCTTGGGATTTTTTAGAAGAAACTTGGAAACTAATTGATAATGAATCATCTAAAGCAAGTTATTTGACAAAAAATATAGCTGATATTTTTGTGTATGATGAGCATGATGTACCTTCAGTAAGAAACTCGCAAGGGTTTGTAGGCTGGTCTGATAATGATGAGTTTGCCTATATAAATAGCAAATACGATATTTGGAAATTTAGTACAAGAGGAGATAAAATACCTGTAAATTTAACTAAGGGAAAAGGAAAAACAACAAATAATGTGTATCGTTTTACTCGCTTAGATTTTGATGCAATTTATTTGCCTTCAGATAATTGGCTTTTGCATTTTGTGAATAAAATAACTATGGCAGAAGGTTTTGAAAGTTTGAATATCAAAACGTTAGAAAGTTCTGCTTTGCTGCAAGCTGATAAATTATTTTCGCAGCCTGTTAAAGCTGAAAAAGCAGGTAAATTAATCTGGACTCAATCCGATTTTATCGAATTTCCAGATTTGATTATGAGTGATTTAGATTTCAAAAATGCTAAAAAATTATCAACCGCCAATCCTCAGCAGACTGCTATTAATTGGGGTACTATTTCTTTAACACATTGGACTGATTTTAAGGGAGATACTCTTCAAGGAATGCTTTGTTATCCTGAAAATTTTGATAAAACAAAAAAATACCCGGTTATTATTTATTTTTATGAGAAATATTCTGACCGTTTGCACGAATATTGGTTGCCTGCGCCAAGTCGTTCGATTGTTAATTTTCCTTTTTATACTAGCAATGAGTACATTGTTTTTGTTCCAGATATTACTTATTCTACTGGGTTACCAGGCAAAGATGCTTATAATTCGGTAGTTAGCGGAACGCAACATATTTCTAGTTTTGAGTATGTCGATAAGTCGAAAATAGCTATTCAAGGACAATCTTGGGGCGGATATCAAGTGGCATATTTGGTAACCCAAACAAATTTATACGCTTGCGCAATGGGCGGAGCGGTAGTGAGCAATATGACAAGTGCTTATGGTGGAATTCGTTGGCAAACAGGCATGAGCCGGATGTTTCAATATGAGCAAACACAGAGCAGAATTGGTGGAACTCTTTGGCAAATGCGCGATAAATACATCGAAAATTCGCCAATTTTCTATGCCGATAGAGTTGAAACTCCCCTTTTGTTGATGCACAACGATGCCGATGGCTCAGTGCCTTGGTATCAAGGAATTGAATATTTTGTTGCTTTGCGGAGGTTACAAAAACCAGTTTGGCTTTTGAATTATAATGGTGATAATCATAATCTTACAAAATTTCCTAATCGTGTAGATTTGTCAATTAGAATGTTTCAATTCTTTGAACACTATTTGAAAGACGCGCCTGAGCCAGAATGGATGAAATATGGAGTTCCTGCTATAAAAAAAGGAAAAGATTTGGGATATTAATTTTGATTTTTTACTAACTATTTTTAATAAAAAAGGCTCAATTTAATGAGCCTTTTTTATTGAAAATGTCTGATATTTATTCATTCACATCAATTTGCATATTGTGGAAAACGTTGGTAACATCTTCGTCTTCTTCAAATTTTTCAAGCATTTTTTCTACTTTTTCAATTTGTTCGGCAGTTAATACTTTTGTGTCTTGTGGAATACGTTCAAATTCAGAGCTAATTATCTCAAAATCATTTTCTTCGAGGTATTTTTGAATGGCACCAAATGAAGCGAAATGTCCATAAATCATAAAAGAATCATCTTCTCCAAAAATCTCTTCAGCCCCTAAGTCAATCATTTCTAGTTCAAGTTCTTCTAAATCAATACCTTCTTTTTGCTTTACGCTAAAGTTGCATTTGTGGTCGAACATAAATTCTACGGATCCTGAAGTTCCTAGCGAGCCGCCTGCTTTTGTAAAATAGCTGCGTACATTGGCAACTGTGCGGGTGGTATTGTCGGTGGCAGTTTCAACTATTACGGCTATTCCAAAAGGCGCATATCCTTCATACACAACTTCTTTGTAGTCTTTTTGGTCTTTACCTGAGGCTTTTTTGATGGCACGCTCCACGTTTTCTTTTGGCATATTGGCAGCTCTTGCGTTTTGAATCAAAACTCTAAGGCGTGAGTTGCTTTGTGGGTCTGGTCCTGAAGCTTTTACAGCTATTGCAATTTCTCTTCCTATTTTTGTGAAGGTTTTCGACATTGCTCCCCAACGTTTAAATTTGCGGGCTTTTCTAAATTCAAATGCTCTTCCCATTTTTATTATTCTAAATTAATATCTTATTTTTTTATATTATGAATATTTTACTTTACTCTGCTTATTTTTATATAATTTATTTAATTTCAATAAATTACGTAAAATTATATTGCTGCTTTTTTTCTGAAAAATTAAATCTTTTTCTTGTTTTAAATTTTTCGCAAAGATAAATTAAAAAAAATAAATTCTATGCTAGTTTTTTCAAAAAAAAATGTGCTAATTTCCAAAACAGTACAAATAACCATCGCGAGAGGCGATGTAAATTTTTCCATTCCAAACGATAGGTGAGGCTTCGAAATTGCTTCCTATTTTTGAGGCTTTTAGCTTGAAATTTAATTTTTCATCAAATTCAAATAAATAAATACCGGTAGAACTTGGCACAATTAGCTTATTTTCAGCAAAAATAGGCGATGAAATAGAGGCATTTACTTTGTACTTGAAAATTAGCTTGGGTGTGGGTAGTTTTTTATCCAAATTTGGTGAATCAACAAGCTTATCCTTTTGTAATTCGGTAGAATTTATCACATAAAGCCAGCCGTCGATACCAATAAATGCGACCATTTGTGGGTATTTTTGATTTTTATTTGTTGCTTCGTTGGTGGCAACTGTGCCAATAATACCGCCTTGCCATTCGCCAAATATTCTATTTTCGGTCGGAAAAAACCATTCTTCGCAGCTTTTAATTTCTTTTTCGGGATTTATTTTTAAAACGCCTCCTTGTCCTTTTATAAATTCTTTTTCTAAAGTAATATAAAGTTTCTGGTCGTGCGAAACTACTGCCGAGCCATCTAAATCGGCACCAATGTAATAATCCCAGTCTAATTCTTTGGTTTTCAAGTTATAACCATATACATGTCCTGAACCAGAGGTGAGGTAAATTCTATTTTTTAGTAGCACCGGTGAGCTTTCGGTAACCAAGTTTGAACTATTTTCAACGTAATCGCGCTTTCTATAAAGCCAAGTTTGGCTATAAATTAGCGGTTGAAAAATACCTAATGTATCTTTGCAATTTGCTGGATTTGGGTCAAACACAGTAAATAAACCGTTTTCGAGCCCTATGAAAGCCGTATCATTGAGCACAAGTGCAGAGCCGTCCACATCGCGGCTGTAGCTCATCGTTTTTTGGCTGTTCATGCGCCAAAGTTCTTTGCCTGAAATGTATGAAATGGCTCTAAAACTTGGAACTACTTTGGCTGTTTCGAGGTCGAGATTCTGTCCGTAGCGGCTTCCCTGCATAATAATGTAGCGTTCGTCTAAATTTTTGGCAGTTTTATTGACAAAAAGGGTGCCTGTTCCTTTTAAAATGTCATCGAATTTGTATTTCCATATAATTTCGCCTGTTTGCGCATCAATTTTTCGTAAATTATAGTCAAAAGCACCTTGCAAAATGTAATATTTTCCTTTTTCATTCACTAAAAGAGGTTGCCCAGTCCAACCTGCACCTTGCCATACTTTTGGGTTTTCTTTTACTTTACTTTGCCCGCTGCCTAAATTTATCTTCCAAATCAAATTTAGATTCGATGGTGCATTTTCGCCGTAATAATTTCTTTTTTCATTGCCTCTAAAACTGGCAACTATTATTTCAATACTATCGCATTTAATTCGTTCGTTATAAGCATATTCTATTTCTTTTGCGTTAGGATATTTTTCTATAAAAACAGAAAAAGCTTCGCTCGTATTTTGCTTTTTTGCTTCGATAAAAGCTTTTGCATTGCGTTTTTCTACTGCAAATTTTTTACCTGCAAAATTTGGGTGTTTTTCAATAAACTCGTTATAAACATCAAGTAAATTTTTATTTTCAATTCGTTTTAATTCTTCGTAGAGTTCTATTATTTTTTTTGTTTCTTCGGCAAAAGTCGATTTTGGGTAAGTTGACAAATATTCGCGAATTGCTGCTTCGTCTTTTTCTTTTGCTTCTGAAAAAAGATTTTTTTCGAGTGTTTGAAAATTAAGTTTTAACGATTCTTCGGTAAAAATAGGTTGGTATTCTTTTTTATCGTTTGCGCTAAATTGCGGAAAAAAAATGAGAGCAGAGTCGGAATAAGCAAATGCTTTTGCCATGCTGAATTTATCAAAATCTTTTCTGGAAAAGAGCATTGATAAACCGTGATATGCTGCTACATTATTTTTTTTTTCTTGCAATGTGAAATTGAAGATTTCTTCTGCTTCGGCAAATTTAAGTTGTTCCAATTTTACAAAACCACTTCTTTGAGCTGAAAGTGAGGTTGTTATGAGTAATAGCAATAGAAAGTAAATACGTTTCATGTAGAAAAATTGTTTGTCTTTTTGTGCAAAAGTACTATTTTTCTGATTGATTTAGGTAGTTAAAATAAGTTAATTAATTTGATTTGAATTTTAATCAATTTAGATTATTGATTTTCAAATATTTCATTCAAATCAATGATTAATTCTCCTTTAAAAATGTGCACTTCTATTTTATCGTCGCTGGCATATATTTT
>JAIFNL010000220.1 GCA_020047755.1 Bacteroidota bacterium | reverse complement strand
TATACAATAAAGAGGAACTACCCAATGAAATTAAGGCTTATTCGAACTATATACATAGGATTTTAGAATACCCCAATATTTTTGCCTACGGAACATCGCGTTTTCGCACAGGTTTGTACTCTGATAATTTATTTGATGAAAAAGGATACGGAACTTTGTTTGACAGAAATATGTTACTCACTGATGTAGAGTGGTTTTTGAAAGATGTGCAGCGTAAAGAGCTATTAGGCAAAAGTCATATTTCGTTGCAAACCGTTTTACAATTATTAAAAGAAATAGTTGATTTTGAAGACAATGATAATTTAAAAATTGAATACAATGAAAAGGAAGATAAATTTATTTTTGTAGAAAAAGGAACCAAAATAAATTTTGAACACCTAGCAGAAGGCTATCGAACCACTTTGGTTTGGCTTTCAGATTTATTAAGTCGGTTGATTGAAAAGCAAGAAGTTGCCACAGTTGAAGAATTTCATGGTGTAGTTTTAATTGACGAAATAGATATGTTTTTGCACCCAAAATGGGAATATTCGATTGTGAAAAAATTAAGGAAAAAATTACCCAACATACAATGGTTTTTTACCACACATAGCCCGATTTTAATTATGGGAGCTTCCGAAGACGCTTTGTTTTACAGGTTACACAAGGAAAATGGCGAAACAAAAATTTCGCAACCTGTGGAAGGAATTTCTAACTTAATGGCTAATTCCATTATCACTTCGCCTTTGTTTGATTTAGAATTTGCTGGAACTCGCGAAATGAAACAAGACGATTTTTACAAAAAAGAACTTGACACAAGCGGACATTTCAATATTTACAAAATTCATCAGGGAGTTGAAAAAAAGATAAAAGCAGGTAGAAAAGAAAAAAACATTCAAATAACTGAAAGCGATATTGAAAAATGGGTTGATGAAGCAATTGATGAGGCAGAAAGGAGTTTAGAATGATTAAAGTATATAAAAATACGGAAAAAATTCCAGATTGCTTAGAAAAAGGGAAAGCTTATAATTGTGAGGGTGTAAAAAAGGAACTTGCAGCTATTTACAACAATAAATGTTGCTATTGCGAAACAAAGCTTACAAAGAACTTTGAAATAGAACATTTTAGACCCAAAGAAAAATATAGATGGCTCGAAAAATCGTGGAGTAATTTACTTTCGTTTGCAGTAGTTGCAACAAATCAAAAAGTAATAAATTTGAAACGTCGAATGGAAACCTTTTTGAAAGTCAAGAAAATATTGATGTTCATAAATCGGCAGCTTTTTTGAACGAAACAGAAAAACCTTTTTTTCTTCACCCAGAATACGATGAAATAGAAAATTTCTTCGCATTTGAAAAAGGAGGGAAAATTATTAGCAAAGAAAACAACGAAAGAGCCGATTATACGATAAAACATACAAATCTTAATCAGGCTGAATTAATTAAAGCTCGCTATGAAATTATTGAAAATTTCAGAAAACAAAGCAATAATCAATTAGATAAAGCAGATTTGAAGAAAAATATAACCGAATTTACAAAAAAAGCATACAATTCTAAATCTGAATTTTCGGCATTTAGAAAGTATATTGTAAAAAATTGTTTGAAAGATATTTTAAACGACATTTTAATAAATTCAAAATAAAATGTTAAAAACATTTGCAAAAGGCGGCATTCACCCGCCCGAAAATAAACTTTCGGCTGAAAAAGCCATCGAAATTTTACCGGTATGCGAAATGGTAACCATTCCCATTTCGCAACACATTGGCGCGCCTGCCAAAGTGATTGTAAAAAAGAACGATACCGTTAAAGTTGGACAAATAATAGCCGAGTCGGGCGGATTTGTTTCGGCAAATATCCATTCGTCGGTTTCGGGAACGGTTCAGAAAATAGAGGAAACTTTCGATGCTAGCGGTTACAAACGTATGTCGGTAACTATAAAAGTGGAAGGCGATGAGTGGCTCGAAACCATCGACCGAAGCCCCGAAGTAGTGCGTCAATGCACGCTTTCGAGCGAGGAGATAGTTAAAAAAATAACGGCTGCTGGAATTGTTGGTTTAGGAGGAGCTACTTTTCCAACGCAAATAAAACTGATGATTCCGAAAGGAATGACTGCCGATACGCTGATTATCAATGGTGTGGAATGTGAGCCTTACCTTACTGCCGACGATAGATTGATGCTGGAAAAAGGCGAAGAAATTCTTGTAGGCGTTTCTATTTTGATGAAAGCCTTAAACGTGAGCAAAGCCATTATTGGTATCGAAAACAATAAAACCAAAGCCATTGCTCACATTGATAACTTAGCAAAAAGTTTTCAGGGAATTTCGGTGCAAGCCTTAAAAGTTCAATATCCGCAAGGTGGCGAAAAACAATTAATCAAAGCTTGCATCGGCAGGGAAGTGCCTTCGGGAGGCTTACCTATTGCAGTAGGTGCTGTGGTTCAGAACGTTGGAACGGCTTTTGCGGTTTATGAAGCTGTTCAGAAAAACAAACCCTTGTTTGAGCGTGTAGTTACGGTTACCGGAAAATCGCTCAAAAAGCCGTCAAACTTTTTAGCAAGAGTTGGCACACCGCTAACGGCTTTGATTGAAGCCGCAGGTGGTTTGCCCGATGATACCGGCAAAATAATCAGCGGCGGACCTATGATGGGAAAAGCGTTGCGAAGTGCGGAAGTTCCAATGACTAAAGGCACTTCGGGCGTTTTGATTTTGCCAAACCCTGAGGCAAAGCGAAAAATAATTCAAGAATGTATTCGCTGTGCTAAGTGTGTGAGTGCGTGCCCAATGGGTTTAGAACCTTACTTAATGATGCCACTTTCGGAGCGACGGATTTTTGACCGACTCGAAAAAGAAAAGGTCATGGATTGCATCGAGTGTGGCTCGTGTAGTTACACTTGTCCTTCAAATCGCCCTTTGCTCGATTACATAAGGCTTGGCAAAGCTTCTGTTGGTGCAATCATGCGAAGTAGAAAAAAGTAAATTTAGTTGGTTACTCAATTGAATTTTTATATTTATATTTTTTTTACATTAATGATAAAATACTTCTAAAAAAATATGAACAATTTATTAAATGTTTCGCTATCGCCACATGCCAAAAGCTCTGATAGCGTAAACAAATTGATGCGAAATGTAATAATTGCAATGCTGCCTATTATGCTGTTTTCATTTTATTACTTTGGCATAGGTGCAATAATAGTAACTTTAGTATCAATCACTTCGGCACTAATGTTTGAGTGGATAATTTCAAAATTTATACTCAAAAGAGAACCCAACCTAAGTGATGGTTCGGCATTGATAACTGGAATGCTTTTGGCTTTTAATGTACCAAGTAATTTACCTTTCTGGATTGTAATGATTGGTGCGTTGGTGGCTATTGGTGTTGGCAAAATGTCGTTTGGTGGTCTTGGAACTAATATATTTAATCCGGCATTGGTTGGTCGTGTGTTTTTGTTGATTTCGTTTCCGGTGCAAACTACAAGCTGGCCTAAGCCGCTCGATTCGTTTACTAGCTATACCGATGCCGTAACTGGCGCAACTCCTTTGGCTATATTAAAAGAAGAACTTAAAAAAGGCGAAAAAGTTTCGGATATTTTAGAAAAACTTCCTTCTTTCATGGATTTATTTATAGGCAAAATAGGTGGTTCGCTTGGCGAAGTGGCAGCATTGGCTATTTTGATTGGAATGATTTATATGCTTGCTACAAAGACAATTACTTGGCACATTCCGGTTTCTGTTTTGGGAAGTATTTTTGTGGTTGCTGGCACTTTGTGGCTCATAAACGACGAGAAATTTATCAATCCTTTTTTCCATTTACTTACCGGAGGAATTTTGTTGGGCGCAGTGTTTATGGCTACCGATTACGTAACTTCGCCCATGACTGGCAAGGGGCAAATTATTTATGGAATTGGCATTGGCGTTATCACTATAATTATTAGAATTGCAGGTGCTTATCCCGAAGGAATTTCGTTTGCAATTCTGATAATGAACGGATTAACTCCATTAATAAATATGTATATAAAACCAAAAAGATTTGGGGAGGTTGTGAAAAATGGCAAGTAAAAAAGAATCTACATTTACAAACATGGTTGTTGTTTTGTTTGTAATTTCAATAGTATCAGCAACTTCGCTAGGTTTTGTTTACGAACTGACCAAGAAGCCAATAGAAGATGCAAAAATAAAAAAACAAGAACTTGCAATAGCTCAGGTAGTTCCGGCGTTTGATAACAAACCAATGCAAGAAGCTGAAATTGTAAAAATTGGAGACTCTGAATTGGTTTTTTTTCCGGCAAAAAAAGCGGGAAAATTGGTGGGCGTAGCTGTAAAAACCTTTAGCGAATCGGGCTTTTCGGGGAGAGTAGATATTATGGTAGGTTTCAAACCCGATGGAACAATTATCAATACTTCGGTTTTGGGGCATAAGGAAACGCCCGGACTTGGCGACAAAATGAGTCAATCCAAATCGAAATGGAGTACTCAATTCAACGAAAAAGACCCAAAAGTGTTCAAATTGATAGTAAAAAAAGACGGTGGCGAGGTAGATGCAATTACGGCATCAACCATTAGTTCGAGGGCTTTTTGCGAAGCCGTAAATTTAGCATATACCGAATTTATGAAAAAATACAATTAGCAACAAATGTGCGAAAGTTAATTTCTTCAAGGATTTAACTAGGCAGTGTCTGTTTATAAATTCAAAAATAACTAGCAACGGCATTTATGCCGTTGCTAATGATTAAAAATGGACTTTATAAACATATCTTATATGAGTCTTTTAAATTTATGTTTCTTTTAAGAAAACTAAAAATATGAAAAAAGCAATTGCAATTAGCTTATTTTTAGTATTCAATTTATTCTTATTTGGACAAAATGGTAAAAAAGGTAAAATTGATCATAATCGCTTATACAAAGGAAAATTAAGTAACGAAGATTTTTTTAATAAAGCCGATTATATTTTTGAAGCAGAATATATAGAGGGAAAATCCTATTTAGTAGATGATAGCACAAAAGTTTATTCAAATTTTATTTTGAATATAACTGAAATCTACAAAGGTTCGGATAAACTAAAAATTGGAACTGTAAATTTAATAAGAACATCTGGTATGTTTAGAATCCTTTTTGTAGGCGAATATGGGCAAGAATTAGTTGATAGTAAAGAATACAATATCGAAATAGATTATAATATTCCAGAAAAATGTATTTTATTTTGCAATGAATCGGATTTCACAAAGAATTATCTTCCTCAAGAAATGAAAGCCACAAACAACCTGATTACGCTAAAATTACTCGATAATTGGGAGTATGCAGGATTAGACTATTATGAAGACTATGAGGATTATAATTTTCTTATTGCAGGTCTAAATCATCTTTATTTTAAAGATAAAAAGAAATTTTATAAATTTGCAAAACAATTTGAAGGAATTAAAATTCCCAAAAAAAACAAGATTTTAAACAAGCATAAATCTAATAATAATTAGAATACAAAAATTATAGTTGTTAATTTTATGGAAGAACTATATTTTGAATGGGACGAAAATAAAAATAAATCAAATCTCGAAAAACATGGAATTGATTTTGTCCAAACAAAAGAAGTTTTTGCCGATGAAATAAGGATAGAAACCATTGATAGCCGAATTAATTATGGCGAATTGAGAATTAAAACCATAGGCAAAGCTGGTGATTTGATTTTATCCGTCATTTTCACAAAAAGAAATAACGCAATAAGGATTATTTCAGCAAGAGCAGCAAGTAAAAAAGAACGAAACGATTATAACGATGGAAGCAAACAATAAAATGTACTGGAAAGATTTGATTGAAAAGTTAAAAAACAATGAAAATCTGAAAAACGTAGAAGTTGATTATAATAACGAACAAATTGATTTTAAGGAAGTTGCTTTATTAAATCGATTTGGTTTTCGTGTTCCGGAGAGTTTGGTTTATTACAACGACAATGAAATTGATTTTTCCGACGACCCAGATATTACGCAAGAAGATTTGGAAACCGGAGCTATTTCGTGGTCGGTTAAAGCCAATTTTATGTTAGAACCCGAA
>JAIFNL010000048.1 GCA_020047755.1 Bacteroidota bacterium | reverse complement strand
TTTAGAACTTTCGGCTTTGTTTGTACTAAGCATTTGTCCGTTGGCATTGTAAAGAGTCCATTGTGCATCTTGTAAGTTACCCAAATTGATTGTAAAAGAACCAGAGTTTGGGTTGGGGTACAATGAAATTTGTGCAAATTGGTTGGTTTCGATGCCAAGGGTTGAGAAAGAAGCAACGTTTGAAAAATCAGACATACCATCGGGGTTTGTCCAAACGGCTGCTACTTTGTATTCGAAATTAGCAGGTTCTAGCTGACCAATATTGTCTTGATATGTTTTTGTGTTCATATCATTGATTGTGGCAAGAAGCTGGTTGTTGCGATATACCACAAAACCTACAAATGTACCATCGCCTTTAAGTTCGGTAGTGTTGTTGTTGGTTACAACAGTGCGTGTTGCATTTTCATTCACTGTATTTGGCATATTTAAGAATGCGGGAGTTTTTTTAGAAGAAGAGCTTACAATGCTAATATCATCTACGGCTAATTGCCAGCCATCGGTATATTCGTAAACGAAAGCAACTTTTACATTTTTACCTGCATAGCTCGATAAATCAACATTTACAGCCGATTCGTAGTTATTAGCAGGCGAGTCGCCAACAGGGTTGGCATCGCCGGTGTAGAATATTTCTTGAGTCCAAGTAGTTCCGTCATACACCATAACTCTGAAATTAGTCCAGTAATAAGTACCGCTACTTTCTCCGTTGTTGTACCAAATCCAGAACGAAAGTTTGTCGCCTGCTTCAATAGCAACTTCGGGAGTAATAAGCCAGTTGAACTCGGGCGCATTGTATCCGGTTGCTGCTGAATAAACTCCGGTATGTATATATTCGGTAGTAGGTTCTTGCCAGCCGCTTCCGTCTTCGTGAAACCAAGTTTTAGCCTCGGCAGCAGGATTTGTTTGAGTTCCAGCGAGTGTTGCACTGTATTTAACAGCCCAACCAGCGGGGGGCCAAGTTTCGCCTTCAAATCCTTCGCTTAGTTTAGTTCCCAATGTCCAGTCGTCCCAAGCTAAGTTAATGGTTTTAGTGGCAGTATTGTAATCGGCAGTTAAATTGAATGGTGCATCAAAGTCAGCGTCTTTTACAACTATGTAATCTGTTTTGGTTTCGCTATCCGTTTTGCTATCGCTTGTTCTTGAAGCATCAAGTTTTAGGGTATAGTTGCCAGTAGCAGTAAATTTAACTTTAATATTAGCCGAGTTGAGCGTTGTACCTTCTACTAATGTGTAAGTTGTAGGAGTAATAGTCCAAGTATAAGTATCAGCAGCAGGGGAAGCGGCTGTTTCGTTGTTAATTGTAACTATTTGGTTTGTAAATGGGTTTGTGTTATTGGCTTCGAAATCAACTTCAAGCGTTCCGGGCTGAACAGGATTTTCGAGGGCTAATAAAAATTCGTCCCATTTCGTTTCACAGAAATTGAGGTACAACTCAGAATTGGTATAATATTTACCGTTTGAATTGGTTGAAATGTTATCTACAACCCAAACTTTCATACCAGTAGCACCGTTTTCGTTGTTGTGTTTGCTGTTTACAACTATTGTGTTGTAAGCATCGAGCAAGGCTTGAATTTTGGCATCTACTTCGGTGGTAAAATCTTCGGCAAGCAAGTTTGTTAAGAAACTACCCATATCGATATGTTCGGTTTCGTCGTCGGAGCTCCAAGTAGCATCAGCTACTTCCATTATTTGGTCAGCGTATTGATGTACATTTTCAATCATAGCATCGGCAAAATTATTGATAGCCGGAACTAGTTCTGAATCGAAGTTTTTAACACGTATAGCACTTTGAGTAACGCTTTGATTTCCTTGCGATCCATTTTGATAAGATTGAACAAAAAGATTAGTAAATTCATTGGCAAGTTCTTCTATTTCAATAGCCGAATTTTGATTTAAAACTGCAAATTGAGCTTCGTAATCCCAACCATCGCCTGGTGTTGTTCTTTCAGAATATACTATATAATCGGCAAGATTTTTCATTTGGTAAGCCGTTTCAATTTGACCTAACAAACATACATCGAAACCTAAAATATCTAAACCTTGTTGGTCAATATCTTTAAATGTTTTTAAAGCTTTGTCCATTTCCCAAAGTTTTACTTCGCCTACTGCACCTTTTAAAATTTCTTTTTTATCGGATTTTTTGAAAATACCACTACCATGGTCCCAAACGTTAAGTCCATAATGCTCGGCAGGATAGTTTTCTTTTGTCCAAACAACAAATTCTTCGAGTGTTTTCCAGTCGTCCATGTTCAAACCAGAGTTCATGTGAGTGCTCAATACTTCCGAAACAATTACATCGTCGTATCCGTTGGCATCTTTTCTTATCATGTAAATACCATCTTGCTCATCGTTGTCGGCATCGTAAAGTACAATGTAGTTTATTTCGCCTTCGACAGAGCCGTTTGCTTCCATTTCGTTGATGTCGTCAGCACCATCAAGTCCGGTACCGTCTTCGTAAAGGTAAACCATGTAAGTCCAAGCAGTAATTCCGGCAGAAGCGGTTAAATTAAGGGCGTATGGGGTTTCTTCAGCATTGCTGTTTATCACCAATGAGCCAGTATAATCGCCTTCGGCTAGGGGAGTGTATTTCAAAACATAGTTGGCAGTGCCATTAACGGCAAGCGTTGTGTTTGCTGGTGATGTAACGGGAGCAAACTTTTCGCCATTGAGTGTTATTTCACCTAAGACAACTTCTTCCGAACCAATATTTCTAACGGTTAAAGTATAATCTCTGGTATCTTCGGGTTTTATTGAACCTAAATGCAATGTTTGATTGTTTTTAGCTACATTACCTTTAAATTCTACTTGTATGTGTTTTCCTTCCAATGAGGTTACAGATACATTGTCGAAAGCAACACCATTTGAAGGTTCTGAAGCATTGTCGAAATAGAAACCTATTTGAGCACCGTTTACTTTATACTCGTAAGGAAGTGCAACTTCGGCAGAAGTCCAAGTGGTAGAAGCTGGAAGTGATTTTAAAATAGCCCATTCGTCGCTTACCGATTTGCGGATTGCTAATATAAAAGTGCTAATATCAGACACATAGTCGAAAGATATTGAAACCTGTCCACCAGCATCGGCAAAATTCATTGGTTCTGGCGATATTAAATCGAAAGCTTCATCGTATCCAAAAATACTTCCGGGAACTTCGCTGGTATTTACCGCTACGTAAGTGCCTGAATGAGTTGGGAAAGAATAGCTCGCGTTGTCAAAATTGATTGTTTCGCCTATCGACCATACATATTCGCCTTCCGATTCAATCCAAGTAGAGTTATTTGCCTCAAAATCATGTTCGTAAGGAAGATTTGTCGTTTGATAAGCTACTGCTGAAGCTTCATTTGTAGGAAATGATTCGTCGTTGGTATTGTAAACGGCAGTTACTTGATAAGTATAAAATCCAGTAGCTAAATTTACATCGGTATAAGTAGCATTATCGGCATCAGTTACGGTAGCTACCACCGAGTTGTTGCGGTAGATGTTGTAGTGAGCAAAAGTGTTGTCTTTTGTTGCCGATTTTTTAGTTCCCATGATAGAAACATCATCAATGGCTAGTTCAAAGCCGTCGGTAAATTCGTAAACGAAAGCTACTTTTACGTTTTTACCGGCATAGCTCGCCAAATCAACCGTTACTGCCGATTCGTAGTTGTTAGAAGGCGAATCGCCTGTTGGGTCTTCGTCGCCGGTATAGAAAAGCTCTTGTTTCCAAGTAGTTCCGTCATAAACCATTACTCTGAAATTAGTCCAGTAATAAGTACCGGAAGCTTCTCCGTTGTTGTACCACAACCAGAAATTAAGTTTATCGCCTGCTGCTACATCAAAAGCGTTAGTTATAAGCCAGTTGAAATCGGGAGCAGAGTACCCTAAGCCAGCTGCGCCATCTCCACCATGAATGTAATCTGTACCATTTCCATCGAAACTTTCAGGAGTTATTTGAAACCAAGTATCCTCTTCTGGTTCTACCAATGAGCCATTGAGTGTAGTGCTCGATTTTATTTCCCAACCACTTGGAGGGAAAGTTCCTTCAAAGTCTTCGCTTACTTTTACTTCGGTATTGATTGAAAGCCAGTCGAGCTTTATATCGGCACCGTTTGCAAGGGCAGTTAAGTCGGTAGGTGCTTTGAAAGCACTGCTTCCGGGTATGATTTTAACCAGTTGAGCTTCAATAACTGTTTCGCCATTGATGGTGAGTGTTACTGTTTTTTCGCCAAGCGATGAGTAAGTTACCGTATGAGGACCTTCGGTAGAAGCGGTTGCAGGAGTTGCATCGGCACCAAAATCCCAAGCAAAACTATTAATTGTACCCATTGTTTCAACGGAGTAAACCATGTCTTCGCCTATACCTAATGTGGTTTTATCGGAAGTTATTAAAACTTCAGGCGCCTCGGTAGTAAGAACAACAGGTGCGGTTTGATACGACTCGCCAACACCATAAACAGCAGAAACGGTGTAGGAATAACTGCCTAGAGGCAATCCTTTTTCTTGATATTCTTTGGCGGAAGCATCTAAATTAGCAACTACGGCTCCATCTTTATAAATTTTGAAACCTGTTAAAGCTTCGCCTTTGAAGGTATTGCTATACAAGCTATTAGCATAATTGTAAGTAATTCCTAAAGCTGGTTGTGCTTCCAAACGTCTGTTTCCTTTTACATCTTCTTTTGTAGCTAACCTAATGGATTGAGCGTTTGAATTGAATTTACGAAGCGCATTGATTACAACATTTGATTTTGTAGAGTTTGTAACATCTACATTGTCAAGAGCTATTTGCCAGCCGTCGGTATTTTCTTGCACGAAAGCAATTTTTATTGTTTTTCCGGCGTAAGCAGCCAAATCGATAGTTACTTTGTTTGAATAAAGGTTGTCGGTATCATCAATTAAAGCCAATTCTTCATTCCAAGTACCATCGGCTAAAACCATTACCCTGAAATTTGTAGCATAACTACTTGATTTGTAATATAAATCAAATTGCAATTCTTGGGCAGCAGCAATTTCTACTTCTGGTGTAACGAGCCAATTAAAATCTTCGGCTGAATACGAAATATAAGCAGCTTGCGCTCCAGATTTAACATAAGTTGCTGACGCAGTGATGTTCCAGGTATTAACAGCATCGGTTAATGTACCGCCAAGTGTGGTCGATTTTTGAACACCCCAGCCAGCAGGCGGAAAAATATTTCCTTCAAAACCTTCTACATCAGCTAACTCTGGTTTTTCTCCTGGAGCAATCCAAGTTAGTTTGATGTCGTTGAAATTCGCTTGTCCCGAAAAATATTGAGGTATTTCATACGCAGCATTACCAGTAATAACTGAAAATGCTTTGGTAAATGTATTTTCATTGTTGTTTGCATCTTTTACCGTAAGGCTTACCGTTTTTGTTCCTGTAGAAGAATACTGAACAGTGTGCGGTCCTTTTGTGCTGGCGGCAGCAGGAGTTGCATCAGAGCCAAAGTTCCATTCCCAAGTAGTTACATCGCCAAGTGAGGCATCGGTAAATGTCAGATTTTCATTTACACCAGCCGTTTTGGGCAAAAAACTAAAAATAGAAGTTACAGCACCGCCTCCAACTACCGATACGGTATAGTCTTCTACATCGCCATAAAAAAATTCGCCACATGAAATTGGGTCAGAACTATACCTCAATACTACACGCATGCGAGTTTCGCCCATAGTAGCAATAATAGGCACTTCGATATTGGCTTTGTAAATACCCCTGGCTCTTGAATTAATAGCCAATTTGGTAAGTTCCGCAGCATCAAAAATTTCGTCTTGGTTCCAATCTATCCAAACCCAAACTTTGTCGTCGCTGTACCAACTATCTACCTGAACGGTAATAGGGTAAGTTTGGCCTAGTAATAATTGTGTGGATTTAATGTATTCGTCTTCATCGGTTGCGCCTAAGCTGCAATACTGCGCTTTGAGCGATGTGAAACTGCTTGCTAAAAGTAAAAATACAAGCAAAAAGAGCTTTACGCTCGGTGGTAATTTTAATCTCATAAGAAATAAGTATTTAATAATAACTAAAATATGATAGAACCACTTCATTTTGTTTAGAAATTAAGTAGATTTATATCCAAAAGTTGGGTAGGTTATTTTGATGTGTGTTTTGTTTTCAAACTTAAATTTTTCAAAAAATAATAAATGTAGAAATTAAGTTTTGATAGTGTAATTTTTTTTAAAAGTTTTATGGCGACAAAGATATATTTTTTTTGATGAAATAAAAAAATAAATTTGAGTTTTTTTACGATTGAAAAAATAATGATTTTTCTTTTCTTGTGGGCAAAAAAATAAAAATGTAATTAAAATAGTTGCGTAATTGAAAAAAGAATACTGTTTTTCTCTATAATCTTTTAAATTGTAAATGTTGTAAATCCGTCAAAATTTTACAATTTTGGAAGAAATGTCTTTTTCATTTCGTCATTCCATTTTTTTTAACAAATGGTCTCTATTTTATAGTAAAGATCCGCCGTGTGCGGATTTTTTATTTGGTTAGAATTGATACGATGACTCCAAAGTCATCGTATCAATCGTTTGTAAAAAGACACTAAATAAATCCTTTGCGTTTCAAGAGAGGTTCTGTTTTTGGTTCTGCACCTCTAAAGCGTTTGTAAAGTTCCATTTGGTCTTCAGTACCTCCTTTTTCGAGAATGTTTTTTCTGAAAGATTGAGCGGTTTTTTGGTCGAACAAACTTGTTTCTTTGAAAGCATTAAAAGCATCGGCATCTAGAACTTCAGCCCAAATGTAGCTGTAATAACCTGTTGCGTATCCGCCACTAAAAATGTGGGCAAAATAAGTGGTTTTGTAGCGCGAAATAATTTCGGGAATTAATTTGCGAGAGACTAGTTGTTCGTTTTCAAATTTGATAACATCAAAGTCGCCATTTTCGGGCAAAATGTGCCAAGCTATGTCTAAATAAGAAGCGGCAAGGTATTCAACAGCAGCAAAACCTTGGTTGAAATTACCACTTTCTTCTAGTTTTTTAATCATTTCGTCGGGAATAATTTCGCCAGTTTTGTAATGCTTTGCATACGTTTTAAGTACCTCTGGCTCAGTAGCCCAATTTTCCATAATTTGCGAAGGAAGTTCTACAAAGTCGCGTGCTACGTTTGTGCCCGAAAGTGTGTAATATGTTGTATTAGAAAGCAATCCGTGTAGAGCATGTCCAAATTCATGAAAAAGAGTTGTAACTTCGTCGAATGTTAAAAGTACAGGATTGTCGCCTACTGGTTTTGGGAAATTCAAAACAATAGAAATAACCGGAGCCACACGTTTACCGTCTTTAGTGTATTGTTCTCTAAAATTGGTCATCCATGCGCCAGATTTTTTGCTTGGGCGCACATAAAAGTCCATATAAATAATTCCAACATGCGAACCATCAGCTTCTTGTACTTCATAAGCAATAGCATCGGGGTGATAAGTTGGTATGTCTTTGCGTTCCACCATTTTAAGTCCCCACAATTTGTTTATTACAGTGAAAAGTCCATTTTTAGCATTATCGAGCGAAAAATACTCTTTTACTTTTTCTGAATCGATGCTATATTTTTCTTTTTTCACTTTGGCAGCATAAAAACTCCAATCCCAAGCAGCAAGTTTGAATTTACCGCCTTGTTTGTCAATCATTTTTTGAAAATCGGCGGCATCGCCTTTTGCAGCTTTCAAAGCAGGTTCCCAAACTTTATCGAGCAAAGCAAAAACGTTTTCGGGCGTTTTAGCCATTCTGTCGTCGAGCGTATAGTGTGCGAATGAAGCGAAATCGAACAAACGAGCTTTTTCAATTCTCAAGTTAACTATTTCGTTCACTATCTTTTTGTTGTCGTACTTGTCGTTGTTGTTGCCCATATTGGCATAGGCATTGAACATTTTTTCGCGAAGTGCACGATTTTCGGCAAATTCCAAAAACGGCATTGAGCTAGGTTTGTGCAATGTGAAAATCCATTTGCCTTCTTGTCCTTTTTCTTTGGCAGTTTCGGCAGCAGTAGCAATTACTGACTCTGGCAAGCCGGCAAGGTCTTCTTTTTTGTCGATAACTAGCACAAAGTTGTTGTTTTCAGCCAATAAATTTTCGCCAAATTGCAACGAAAGGCTTGTTAGTTTTTCGTTTATTTCGCGCATGCGAGCTTGTTTGTCGGCATCGAGGTTTGCACCACCGCGAGCAAACGATTTGTATATTTCGCTTAGTACTTGGTTTTGTTCTACACTCAACTTCAAGCTTTCTTTTTGGTCAAAAACCGACTTTATGCGAGCAAAAAGCTTAGCATTGAGCATAATATCGTCGCTGTGTTTCGACAAAACAGGCGAAATTTCAGTTGCAATTGCTTGCATCTCTTCGTCGCTGTTTGTGCTCAACAAATTGAAAAACGTATTGCCAATATTTTTTAAACGCAAACCCGAAATGTCGAAAGCAGCAATTGTGTTTTCAAAATTGGCTGGTTCGCTATTGTTAATAATAGCTTCTATTTCAGCTTTTTGTTCTTCCATAGCTTTCAAAAAAGCAGGTTTGTAATGCTCTTTTTTTAGTTGGTCGAATGGCGGCACCTCGTAAGGAGTTGTGTAGGCAGCCAAAAGAGGATTCTCCATATTTTGGTCGTTTTTGGTTTCAGTCGAATTATTGCACGAAGCAAAAATAACTGCAAATAAGATTATTACTGATATTTTGTTCATATTTTAATTTAAAAATTAGTTATTTTTTTTTTTGATAAAATAATTTACAAAAGTATATAATTCTTAGTTTCTTAAAAAGAAATGGATACTATTTAAAAACATGTTTATAGTGTATTTGAGAATACTCTGGATAGTTAGGTGTAGTTTTAGAAACCTGTCAGGTGGGCTGTCAAAAATTGGATTATTCGTTCTTTTTTTTAAATGCTTGTCCGCTACTTTGCAAAAATATACAATCTACTATTTGTAAAATGAATAAAATTTACAGACTGCCAACCGAGGGCGTCGC
>JAIFNL010000284.1 GCA_020047755.1 Bacteroidota bacterium | reverse complement strand
GCTAAAGCCCAGATACATATTTGTTTATTTACTACGGCATAAATGCCGTAGCTAGTTATAGAAAACTTTATGTTGATTAATATAAACTAATTCAAATTGTTTACTTATTATTGATTAAATTGCACTTTACAAACAAACATCAATCAATGTCTGAAAAAAGCCGTTTACGAGTTTTCTTTCGGATATTACGGACAATAGCTTAAAAAGTTGATAGCGTAACTTAATAGCGACCGAAATTCTAAGAAAAGTAAAATTACGCAATTTTCCTCAAATTCTAATAACAAATTGTTACATGGTTCAATTGTTATTTTATAACGAAAAATTGGAAAATTTACAATTTTAGATAACTTTTTCAAAAAGTCACCATTTTTTTACACTACCAAACTATTATTCTGTAAAAAGCCTACTTTATTACATCTCAGTAGGCTCTGTTTCTTCAAATTTAGGAATTAGCACCATAACGAGCCACGCCGAAGTTAGAAAAAAGAACGAGAAAAAAATCCAAGCCAAAAACCCGTCTGTTCTGTTGGCAAAGGGTTCATTTTGAGAGACTAATATGTTGATAGTTGCTGCTTTGTATTTTTTATTTTCGGCAGCGGCTGTTGCAAAATTGCGACTATCTTGGCTATTTTCTAACCTTTCGAGATACACAAATTGCAATTGTTTTTCGCTGTCAAGGTTCTTTTTAATTTCCAAAACAAAGTTTTGATAGCTTTCTTGCATTTGCTCTTCGCTTAGTTTTTTATCTAGTTCTTTTGAAAATTGAATCCCCAGCCAAGTTGCGCAATGGCTTGATAATGTATCTTTTGGACTTGCAAGAAAAGGCAGTAAAATGTACACTTGCATGTCAGTTTTACTCTTTTTGTTTTTATTGATTTGCTTGTTGAGGCTTCTGTAACGGTGGCTGTAGGTTTTTTTGATTGTAGTTGTATCAAAAGTAACGTAGCTGCTTATATTTTGCTTGTCGAGGTAGAAATCCTTTATTTGATAATATTTTGTAAGTTTTCGGGTATTTATTTGGTGAACAGAGTCAAGCTGCTGAAAATTTCCTGTCGCTTTTTCTAAGTAAGCCTGTGCTACCATAGTGGGAACTGCTACCGCCATTAATGCAATAAGGTGATAAAATACAAGCATTCCGCCAGCTTTTTTATTCAATTTTAATAAACTGATTCGGGGTCGCAACCAAATTAAAATAGGAATAAGTGGCAATACAAGTGGCAACCAGATATAACCCACAATAAAAGGCAAAGTAATAAGTAAAAGAGGAATGTAAATTAGTTTGATTTTTTGTTTTAAAATGTCCATTGTTTTAATTTTAATTTGTGATTAAATAATTGAAAAATAAGTAATTACTATTTTCATTTCTATTTTTTTTTTACTTATTTCTTTACAGCTATAACTTTTTTATGACCTGCCTTTGTAAAATCTAAAACATTCAAATTAAAATACTTAGCAATATCAATAGCATATTTTAGAGCATTTTCTTTATTTGTAGATACAATTGTTTTATGCTTGTTATTTTCAAATATCAAATTTACTCTATACACCAAGTCATTTGTATTTTCTTGGTCTGTAAACCCGCCTGTCATTCTGTACTTTGCTTGTTTTACTCGTATTACAGAGATGTATTGCACATCGGGTATTTTTTCCCAATTGCCAGAACATTCACCTAAAATACATGAAAATTTACGAAACATAAAATTTCGAGAAAATTCAACACCAGACTTGTAAGTCAATGATATTATAGACAGAGCTAAAAATAAAACGGTCATTATCCAATGTAAAATAGTATGAGCGCCAACTAAGAAAAGTACGGTTAATATAGAAAAAGTCAAAAATCCCCAAAACGAATATTTTTGTATATATATTTTCATAACTAATTTACTTGAATTTTTTCAAAAAAAATAATAAACTTAGTATTTCTATCTAATTTTTTTAGTTTTTTTATGATTCCAAAAGTAATCAACTTTTTTTATCATTCCATTAGGGTCTAATTCTATTTCATACTCACTCCTATTTCTATTTCTGTCAATAATAAACCGCGCTACACCATTTGGGTAAGTGTCGTAAACAAGCTGAAAATCTTGCAGTTTATTCTTTTGTGCATTGTCAATAATTCTGGCTGCAATAGAATCTTCTGTGTTTGTAAAATCATACCCAAGCGGAAAATAAGGCATTAGAAGAGAGTCGCTTACAACAATCAACTTGATTCGTTTATTTTTATTTGAATTCAACACAATCGTATCTTCCTCTTGTAGCCACGTGCCTTTTGAATTTAGCGTTTCTTCTAATTTCTCACTATCGCATAGGCTGCAATATATCTCAGAAACAAACATTTCGTAGTTACCATCTAAATCAAACCTTAAATGTGTTGCTGCGCCAAGTATAAATGGTGCTCTATAAATTTTGAACAACGAATTATTTAAAATTTGTCCTGAAACTGTATTTATCAGATTTATAAAGAGTAATATAAATATTAATCGTTTCATTTTTTTAGTAGAATTTGGTAGTAAAAAAAACATTAGAGTTTATTCAAATAGTGAAAAATAAGTTGTTTAGAATAGCTAAACTATTCTTTTAATAGTCCAAACCTATTCAATTCCTTTAACAGCGGCAACAATTTCGTGCGCTTTTATGTTTCGTTTTTCCAAATAATCGAAGTACGATTCTTGTTTGTAAAAATAATTTTTAATCGAAAAAAGCATATCAAAAAACAACTTAAAGAGCAACACAAAGGTAATCGACAAACCAATTTCTTCGCCAATCAGTGCAAAGCCAAAAACAGGAGCCTTTAATTGGGCTTTTACGCGCTGTGCAAGCGAGCAATCGGCATTGCAGTCGGCAAGTTTAAGGGCAAGCGTATGCTTTGCGAAAAAAATGTAACTCAATATGCGCCAATAAAAATAAGCTTTTTTGTGAAAATGAGGAAACAAGCTGAAATAAAACACATTGTGTTCTATTTCGTGAAAATAATCGTTGTACGAAAGCTGCATATCGCCTGTTTGCCTAGCCATTTCGAGGCGCGAAGCTAGTCGCTTGACGATGAACGATTGGCGTTTGGGTTTTAGTCGTTCTAAAAGTGTAGCAGGCACAGCATCGGAACATAATTGCGTGAGGCTGAGCGTAAAATACGCTTTATCGCAGGCGTTGGCTTGTGTAATAATCTCCACCAACTTGTCTTCATCAACCGGTTGGCTCAAAAAAATATTGAAAATATCCATGCAATCGCGAATGCCTATTTTGTAAATTCCCATGTGCAAAATGAGATGCAAAATGTTGTATTCGGGGGTTAATTGCTTAGTTTTTACGCCATAAAAATCGAAATCGGACGTAGCAGCCCACGCTTTTTCCAAATCCATGCGATAGCTCGAAGTGGGCGATTTCAAACCCCATTGAGTTCCGGTAATGCAATGATAATTAGGGCTAATAAACGACATTCCGGCATGGCTAAACTTAGCAGGCTCTTGTTTTTCGCCTGCCCAACCGAAGCCTAAAGGAATGTAAGCAAGCTCGTTGTATATTTCTTGCACCTTTTTCCAATCTTTTGGGCGAATGAGCATATCAAAGTCGTTCATTTTTTTGTAGCCCACATCGTTGTATGTGTTGTGAATGAGCAAATTGCCTTTCAAAATAACCACATCGACAGCATGCTCTTCAAATTTTCGCAAAAAATTCAATGCTTCTTTATTTCTGTTTTCGTTTTGAAGTTTTATTTTTTGATAAAAAGTTTCAAACTCAGATTGAATTTTGGTAGTAAAAAAAGAAAGCAACGCCTTTCTACTTAATTGAATATAAAACCAAGGCGCAAGTTTCCACTTGCGAGCGTACTCAAAAAAAGCAAGCTGCTTGGGTTCGTCATTTTGCAATGCCTCAACAAATGTTTTAATATCAAGCTCTTCTTTTTCAGTGCATTTGACCTTAGCCAAGCGAGATGAAATATAAAAAAAAGAATCCATTTTATTTATTTATGAGCAATTTAACAATTTAGAAAAAAGAAACGTTACAAAAATAACAATTTGTAGGTGAAAAGCAGAATGTAAAATCGAAAATAAAGGAACTAAAATTTTCTAAATTCAAAAAGAACAACTAATTTTGAAAAATAAAAACAAAGTATAAAAATTCCGTTTTTTAATAAAAACAAGCACAAATGATAGTAGTAACAGGAGCAGCCGGATTTATAGCAAGCAACTTAGTAAGCAAATTAAATGCCGAAGGTTATAATGATTTAATACTGGTAGATAATTTCACGAACGAAGAAAAAAACAAAAACATTGGAAATAAGACATTTACCCAAAAAGTAGATAGAGAGCAATTTATCGATTGGCTCGATGCAAATCACAAATTTGTTCAAATTATTTTTCACTTAGGCGCACGCACCGACACTACCGAGTTTGATGTTGCCGTTTTTGACAAGCTGAATTTGAACTACTCTAAAGCTGTTTGGAAATCATGTGTTCGCTACGGACTTCCACTAATATATGCTTCTTCGGCAGCCACTTACGGCATGGGCGAGCATGGCTACGACGATTCGCACGAGCTAGTGAATCAATTAAAGCCACTCAATCCTTACGGCGAATCGAAAAATGATTTCGACAAATGGGCTTTGCAACAAGACGAAAAGCCTTATTTTTGGGCTGGTTTGAAGTTTTTCAACGTGTATGGACCCAACGAATACCACAAAAGTAGAATGGCATCGGTGGTTTTTCACGCATTCAACCAAATAGGAAAAACCAACCACATGAAACTTTTTCGCTCGCACAACCCCAATTACAAAGATGGTGAGCAAATTCGCGATTTTATTTACGTCAAAGACGTAGTAAATGTGATGTACTTTCTAATGCACCACCGAAAAGACAGCGGTTTGTACAATTTAGGAACTGGCAAAGCTCGCAGTTTCTTAGACTTAGTTCGCGCCACTTTTGCTGCAATGGAAATACCCGAAAGTATCAGTTTTGTTGATACTCCCATCGATATTCGCGACAAATACCAATACTACACACAGGCAAACATGCAAAAACTAAAAAATATTGGTTATTTACAAGCATTTACAAGTTTAGAACAAGGAGTAAGTGATTATGTGAAAAATTATTTAGCCAAAACAAACTATCAATAGCAAAAAAAATAAAAGCAAATTTCTTAAAATAATATTTTTAAAGACAACTTTCAATAAAAAAAATACATTTTTACTTTGAAAATGAGCATTTTACAATTGAAATAGTGCGCAAAAAAATCAATTTTGGGAAGTTGGCTAAAAATATTCTTTTTTCCAAAACTATTTTAGTATCTTTACATACGAAAAATGGTTAAATTATTCTATTGTTATTTTATGACAAAACCGTAAAATAATGATTTTTGAATAACTTTAAAAAAGTCACCAGTTACTGTCAAAGAATTTGATAGTTTACTTTAGAATTTAAACCACAATTACAATAAACTCAAAGAATGCCATATCATTAATCTTAGAGAGTGCTATGTTAGAGAATAAAAGAATTAAAGAAAAGCTACTATACGTTGATGACGAACAAGAAAACCTTGACGTTTTCGAATTTACTTTCATGCGCGATTACGAAATCTTTCTAGCCAAATCGGCTGATGAAGGAATGGATATTCTTAGAAAAGAGGATATTAAGCTTGTAATTACCGACCAGCGAATGCCTAAAATAACAGGAGTTGAGTTTTTGGCAAATGCCGCCGAACTTTATCCGGGCATTATCCGAATGATAGTAACCGGTTTTAGCGATGTAGAAGCTATCATTCAGGCTATTAACAAAGGCAGAGTGTATCGCTACATAACCAAACCTTGGAACCGAGACGAACTTAAAATGGTGATAGATAATGCCCTAGAAGCATACAATCTAAGAGAAGAAAACCAAAAACTTATCAATAACCTCAAAAAAGCAAACGTAGAGCTCGAAGAAACAAACCGCATACTTCAATTGGCTAAGGAAGCCGCCGAACAAGCCGACAATCTGAAATCGTCGTTTCTGGCAAACATGTCGCACGAAATACGTACACCACTCAATGGCATTTTGGGTTTTTCCAATTTACTTACCTACCCCGACTTAGACCAAGAGCAACGTACCGAATTTGCTAACTTAATAGACGAAAACGGTAAATATTTGCTCAATATTATCGACGATATTATTGATATTTCAAAAATAGAATCCAATCAAATAGAACTAAAATATCATAACTTTTCAATCAAAGAACTACTACAAGAACTTCATGTCTTTTTTATAAACGACAGGCAAGTTATTCAAAAGTCTTCGATAAAAATAGAATTTGATATTTCGAAAAAAGAAGATAGTGTGATTTATCTTGACAGAGACCGATTGAAACAGATTTTGTTCAATTTTGTAAGCAATGCCATTAAATTTACAGACAAAGGAACCATTACACTTGGTTTCAACATCTTAGCTTCTAGCAGCACCGAATACATAGAGTTTTTTGTGAAAGACACTGGAATGGGAATCCCAAAAGAAAAATTTGGCTATATTTTTGAGAGATTCAAAAAAATAGATTACGAGAAAAAAGTATATCGTGGCAATGGATTAGGGCTTACCATTTCCGAAAACTTAGCCAAACTCATGCAGGGCGAAATTTATTTAGAATCGGAAGTAGAAGTTGGCTCTACCTTTTATTTAAAATTACCCATTTTGAAAAACTCCGAAAAATACGAAATAAAGAAACGTCAGAACTTCAAAACGTCATACAATTGGTCATCATATACCATTTTGATAGCCGACGACGACGATATGAGCAACCAATTGCTTACCCAAGTACTACTAAAAACAAAAGCCGAACTAATTACTGCTGGCGATGGCAAAGAAGCAATGGAGCGATTTATGGAAAACCCTAACATCGACTTGGTTTTGCTCGACATTCAGATGCCCAAAATTAACGGCTACGACTTAATGCGCCGCTTTAAAGAAATGCGCCCCGACACAAAAATAATTGCACAAACGGCTTTTGCCATGTCGGACGACAAAGAAAAATGCTTGCGCAGTGGTGCCGACGACTATCTCTCAAAACCAATCAATTTCAACCTATTAATTGAAAAAATAGACGAATATTTTAGTTGATTGGGCTCGTGTTATAACAGTTAACCGAAAATGAGATACAAAAAGAAAAGAAAAATGGAAAATGTTAATTGTAAAGAAAACGCCACTAGTACAACGCACGACCTTGCGTCTCTACATTCACTTGGTGTTTTTCACCGCCCTAAAGGACGGTGCTATTTATTTT
>JAIFNL010000016.1 GCA_020047755.1 Bacteroidota bacterium | reverse complement strand
CTTACAGCACTCACAAAAGAGCAAGCAATAGATGCTATTAAATTACCTGCCCAACTTAAAGGCGAGTTTATAAGTAATAAATTTGAGTATGAAGACGAAGCGATACAAAAAATTTTCGATGCATTAATTGTTGGTGATTCGAATTACATCGAAACATTTCAACTTCAAGTTATTTGCCAATTTGCTGAGCAAAAAATTATTGAAAAGCAAAATTCTAGAAATTCAAACTTAAGAAAATGAAAATACTGACGATAACTCCCGAAGACTTAGGCAATATTAACCAAATTTATACAAAGTATTATGAATCGGTAATTTTACAATTGCCTAAGAAAGATCAATTAATATCAAGGAAATTAATTGAGGAAGGATTAATTTTTGAAGACGATAAACGCAGATTAAGTTTATACCAAGGTCAAATATTGAAACAATTTAATGTTGGTGCCGAACTTTTACGGAAATTGACCGATTCCTTCATTATTAGACCTGAAAATACTTCTGGTGGCACATTTTATGAAATTAGTCACGATACACTTGTAGAACCAATACTTAAAGTTGCCAATATTCGCAAGCAAACAGAACAAGCCAAAGAGATATTAAGAATTCAAAAACAAAAAGAAGAAGAAGAACGAATTAAAAAAGAGCGAATTCGAAAACAAAAGGCTCTTATTCGGATTAGCTTTTGGTCATTAACATTATCTATAGTTTTTTTTCTTTTAACTTTATTTGCAATTACAATGTGGCAAAAGTCTGAAAGGCAAAAAGAAGAAATTATGGCTGCTTATATAGAACTGTCAGATGTTATCGAAATCAGAAAATCCGAAAAAGGAGGCTTGCTAAGCATGAAAGAACAAATTGCTAAATTACAAATTTCTGCAATTAACATGAATACTATATTCCTAAGAGTAAAAACAAATCAAAATACAATTGATTCTCTGTACAAAATACAAAATACAAAAAACAGTATGCTTACAAGCATTATTAATGAGCAGCAAGCCGAAATAGATAGTTTAAATAAAAATGAATTAATCGCGCATCAGATTACAAACAAACCGGCAGTAACTAGAGCTGCTGTTAGGGCAAGTTTGCTACTAATGAAAGAATTCAAAAGCGACTTTTTAGGTAAAAGTCTAAAAGTTTTACAAGAGGAAATACCATTATATTTTAAAGAATTTGTTGAATGGGAAAGAAGAACTATGATAAAATTAGCTAAAAACATTAGATATTTAGCAAAAAACGCTGCAAAATTATTCTAATAAAAAAATATTATTATTCCTTTTTAATGATTTAAATATTACGAATTATGGTAATTACCGCTTCCGAACTTGGCAATATAAGCGAAATATATTCAAATTATTACGAATCGGTAATTTTGAGATTGCCTAATAAAGACCAATTAAAAGTCCGAAAATTAATTGAAGACGGATTAATTTTTGAAGAAGATAAACGAAGGTTGAGTTTGTACGCTGGGCAAGTAGAAAAAGAATATGGAATTGACAAGTATTTACTTCTTCAATTATCTGATTCGTTCATAATTAGACCCGAAAATACTTCTAGAGGAATAGTTTACGAAATTAGCCACGATACGCTTGTAATTCCTATATTAAAATCAAAAAAACAAAGAAAAATTGATGAAAAAATTCGTGCAGAACAATTACGAAGAAAGAAGCTTATTCGGAAAATGGCTGCAACTTTCGCGTTAACCTTTTCAATATTATTACTTATATCATATTTTGCATGGAATGCCTATAAACAAGAGCTGATTGCAAAAGCATCTTATTATGCTTCTGTTGGAGTATTGCAATTTGAAAACGATCCTACGGTTTCATTTCTTTTATCGGAATATTCAAGTAAATTCAATGTTTCCAAACCAGGAATGGAAACCGTTTCTTTAAATTATGGTTCAAGAATTTTTCATCCGATGTATGATATATTAGAAGGTCATACAAAACAAATTGAACCTACTGATTATTCATCGGTGACTAATCTTATAGTTACCGGGAGTTACGATAATACCGCAAGAATTTGGACTACTAACGGCGAATGCGTTGCAATATTAAAACACAAAGAAGCGGTTACGAGTGTGGATATTTCTAATAATGGACGTTTTGTTATTACTGCATCTGTTGATAGTACTGCAAAAGTTTGGGATTCAAAAGGTAAATGTTTAGTAACAGTTAAAGATAGTTTATTCAATCACTTGGCTATATTTTCGGCGGATTGTAAATATATAGTTACAGCAGCATATACCAATAACGACCCTGTTTTTATTGGTTATGTATCAGTTTATAAATTTGATACTTTAACTTATCAAATAGAAAAAATTAAAACATTAAAATTGCATGATGGAAGAATTAATATGATTGCAGCTGCTACTGATAATAAATATTTTGTAACCGTAGCCGACGATGGTAAGGGTATAATACTCGATTATACAGGCAAAATTATTAAAGAATTAAGAGGTCACACCGATGCTTTGTATTATGTAAATATTTCAACGGACAATGCTAAAATTCTTACAGCAGGAAGTGATTATACTGCCCGATTATGGAATATTAAAGGGGTAAATCTGAAAATATTAGAAAAACATGGAGGTGAAGTTACGGCTGCAAATTTTTCGCCCGATGGTAATTATATTGTAACTGCTTCCGATGACAAAACTGTAATTATTTGGGATAAAGATGGAAATTATTTAAAAACCTTAGAACCAAATTTGAATGGTGTGAATTGCATCGATATTTCGCCTGACAGTAAATATATTGCCATTGCCACAGCAAAAGGTATTGCTCAAATTTGGGACATTGCCGGAAATAAAGTTTGCGACTTAAAACAACATAAAGACGAAATTTGGAAAATATTATTTTTAGGTAGTTCGAGCAAAGTATTAACAACATCCTATGATGCAACGGCTAAAATATGGTACATTAACGAGCTTGAAAAATCCTATACAAATAAATTTATAAACCAAATATTCGATTTCGATTATTCAACTTTAGATATAATTGTTGAAAAAGATGATAATACGCTTGCATTATTTAATTTAAAAACAGGAATGTGTTTGGATTATAAAGATACTTGTAACAACACAAAAGCACTTTTTTCAGAAAACCGAAACCAAATATTAAGTTGTTCTTATAACGGCAAATTAATACTTAGAAACAAAGACGGCAAAAATACAAACGTTTTTAAACCTTCATCAGAATTAATAAGTGCTGCATTTTCACCAAATAAAAATTGTATTGCAACTGCTTGTTTAGATGGAAGTATCTATCAATACAATTTAGATGGAAATGATATAGATGATTTTCGCGAAATTAATTATTATTGGACAACCAAATTTGTAGCCTATTCACCAAGCGGAAAAAATATAATAGCTTGCTATACTGATAAAACAGCCAAAATATGGGCGTTAAATAATGATTCTATTCCGGAATTAACGCTCATAGGGCACGATAAAACCGTAACTTGCGCAGCCTATTCGCCCAATGAACAAACAATTGTAACCGGTTCAGAGAGCGGAGAACTTATTATTTGGGATAATAAAGGATTGCTTATAAATAAATATAAGTTGCATTCAAGTGGAATTGAAGAAATACGATTTTCGCCGGATGGGAATTATTTTTTAAGTGTTTCAAAAGAACCATATAAAGCTGTACTTTGGTCGAAAACAGGGGAATTAATCAATATTTACAATATGGGAAATTATAAAGACGTGTCGCATCTTTTTAGATTTAATGCTGACAGTAAATCGCTGATTGTTTTAACTTTAACAAAAAGTAGGATTTATCTAAGACATTTTCCATTTTCTACCCAAGAAATGATTAGCGAAATTAGAAATCAAATAAAACATAGGCAGTTTACCAAAGATGAAAAAATTGAATTATCAATAGAATAACATATCAATGCTTTTAAATATACGTTTAAAAATTAAGTTATGAAAAAAATTATCCTTTTTGTTTTATTATCTGTCTTTAATAATTTCATATTTGCCCAAAATACAGAATGGACTTATATGACGAGCGGTTCGCATGTGAGAGCAATTACTCCTGAGGGCGATAATTTATGGATTGGCGTAAGTAGTGGGCTAATTTTGCTCGATAAAAATACCGGCAAAATGAAACAGTTTTATTCTTGTAATTGTGGCATTACGAATAATACTATCAATTCCATTACAGTTGATAACAACGGTATTAAATGGTTTGGAACTTCCGATGGTTTAGCCAGATTTGATGGCACTAACTGGAATATTTATGTTTCGCCGTATTCAGGAAGTGAAAGGACATATATAACCTCTACTGCATTAGATAAAAGCACGAATAAACTATGGACAGGTATTTGGGGAATAGGTGTAGCGGGATATTCTAATGCATCATGGGGACCATTTTATAATTCAATAATTCCATTGTTCGTTGGACTTCCTAATGATGTTAATAAAGTGTTTATTGATAGTCAAAAGAATCTACTGATTGCTTCAGACTCAAAGGGGTTATTCAGTTTAGAGTCGGATACATGGATAAATTGGTCGGACGTTTTACCTAATAAACGGGTAAAAGATATAGCTGAAGACAAGAATGGAAATACATGGGTAGTTACTTATGGTGGAGGTGTTTTAAAATGGAACAATTCAACCGGTGCAACAATATACAATACCACTAATTCTCAACTTCCTTCAAATAATGTTCAATCTGTTTTTGCAGCTCCAAATGGAGACATTTGGTTTGGTACTACCAGTGGCTTAGCAAAATTGTCAAGCAGCGGAATTTGGACTATTTATAACACAACAAATACACCTACATTGCGCTCTAACTCTATAACTGCAATTTATGTTGATCAAAATGATGTAAAATGGATTGGTACCATGGCTGATGGTATTGCAAGGTTTGATAATTCAACCTGGCAAATTTTCCCGACTTCTAATTCAGGACTTAAAACAGATTTAATTAGAAAAATTGCAATTGATAAGAATGATGTAAAGTGGATAGGTACAAAAAACGGATTAGTTAAATACGACGATAATAGTTGGAAAGTATATAATACAATTAGTGGAATGCCGAATAATTGGGTTGACGCAATTTGTTTTGAAGGAAATAATTTATGGCTAGGCACAAATGGCGGAGCCAGTTTTTTTAACGGTTCAACATTCACAAACTACACAACTCAGTTACCTAATAATATTGTTCACGATGTTGTAATTGATAAAAATAATGTAAAATGGTTTGCAACCGAAGGAGGATTAGCAAAATTTGATGGAACTAATTGGCAATCATTCACAATAGCAAATTCCGGATTGCCTGAAAATTATATTACTGCAATAGCAATTGATATAAATAACAACAAATGGATTGCAACAAAAAATAGCGGAATCGTGAAATATGATGAAAGTACTTGGACCGTATATAATAAAACTAATTCAGGAATAACCGACAACCGTATAAATGATATTGAAGTTGATTTAAGCAATACTATAACAGCCGCCACATACAATGGACTTGCAGAATACAAAAACGGAAGTTGGAATGTGCAATTATTTAACCCTTCCGGCGAAAATCAAGCAATTACAACAGTTGCAATTGATTCAGAGAATAATGACTGGTTAAGTACTATGGGACTAAAACGTGAACTTATTTTTTATGGTGATGGAACACATTACAGTTCAAATATTGAATCTTTTATTACTTCCATCGCAATTGATAGCAAAGGTAATAAATGGGTTGGCACGACTTCATCCGGAATTGGCATTTTTAAAAAGGACGGTGTAAATCTTAATATTAAGGGCAAAGTTGTAGATTATTTAAATAATCCGATATTAAATGGGAAAGTTTATTTGTTTAATAATACTAAATTGACAGGTGGTTATGATACTATAATGAATACAACGTTAAATTCGCAAGGTGAATATCTCTTCACTAATATTGGTAATTGTAGCTATACTATTTTTGCAGAGCCTGAAAAAACATTATATAAAGATTTACTTCCTTCTTATATTGGAGATACTTTAATTTGGATGGGAGCAGATACGCTTGTAGTAAAAGCGAATATAAATACAAATACAATTATTTGTCAAAAA
>JAIFNL010000201.1 GCA_020047755.1 Bacteroidota bacterium | reverse complement strand
ATACAATATACAGAGGTTGAATTTTACAACCAAGACATTGGCTGGGCAGGTGGTTTCAACGAATCGGCTACCGTAGGAGGTATTTACAAATGGTCGCGCATTTTCGATGCCATTAGCGATATACAAACTCACGAAACTGCCGGAATTTTCCCAAATCCAAACACTGGATTGTTCAATATTCATGCAAAAACCGCATACAGAGGAGCTATTAAAACTGAAATTTACAATATTGCCGGAAAACTTATTTATTCTCAAACAGAAGATAACAATTCAGAAACGGTATATTCTACCACTGTAAATCTATCAAACATTGAAAGAGGTATTTACATTGCAAAGATTACTGCCGGAAATCAAATTTTTAGAAATAAAGTAATTATTGAATAGCAATAATCGAATAGTTTTGGAAAGCGAGGATTTCCTCGCTTTTTTTATTTTAGTTAATTTATTGATAATTATTTAATTAGATAAATAAATACAAATTGCTAGTATTCGTGTTTTTTGGTCGTAGGAAAAATCATAAAAAACTTTTTAAAATATTTTTAAAAGTTTGTAAACTTTGTTTTGTTTTTTTTATATCTTTGTAAACAAAAATTTTAAAACACTGATGATGAAAACAAATATTTTATTGGTTATTATGGTGCTGACATTAGCAGGCTGTACGTACAAAACTGCAGATACGAATCGCCCGAAAGGCTCTGAAATAGAGGTTACTTGGCGAAATATCGAAACAATGTACAAAGGCAAAGAGCAATTCTTGAGCGAGTTTGAGTTTAAAAACAAAAGTAAGTTCGATTTGAAAAATAAGGGTTGGGCGTTCTATTTCAATACGATACGCACTATTTTGCCCGAAAGCAACGAATTGGTACAATTTGAGCACGTCAATGGCGATTTGTACCGCATGTTGCCTACCGAAAAATTTTTACTTTCTGCAAGTCAAACTATCAAAATTACTTTCGTATCTGAAGCTTGGGTTATCAGCAAAACAGATGCTCCTGCGGGAGGTTTTTTTGTTTTTGATGGCTCAATAGCAGAGAATTGTCCCGAAATTAAGGTCGGAAATTTCGACAGCGAAAAGCAAACTCAACGAAAAGCAAACGACATCATGCCGGTTGTAACTCCCGAAGTTCGCTACAAACGGTTGGCTGAATACGGAATTACTAATTTACCAGAAAGTGAACTTTTGCCTTTAATCCCCAAACCGGTAAGTTTTAAATACACCAATGGCAATTTTATTCTCGATAAAAATACGGTAATTGTGGCTGAAAAAGAATTTTTATCTGAAGCTCATTTTTTGAGCCAAAAATTGAAAGACGAATTGAATATTTTGTGCTTAGTTTCGGAAAAACAAACCACAAACGAGAATGTTATTTTGATTGGAAAAAGCACTGAAAGCTTTGAAAATCAAGAAACTTACAAACTTTCGATAAGCCAAAAATCGATTAAAATTCTTGCTCAAACACCACAAGGCGCATTTAATGGGATTAGCTCGCTCAGAGCATTAATTTCGGCTAATTTTTACATCGAAAAGAAGGGAAAAGTGGAGTTGAAAGCTTTGGAAATACTTGATTATCCGCAATTTGAATACAGAGGAATGCACTTAGATATTGCCCGAAATTTTCAGCCCAAAGAAAGCGTTTTGAAATTGCTCGATGCCATGGCTTTTTACAAACTCAACAAATTGCATTTGCATTTTTGCGACGACGAAGGCTGGAGAATCGAAATCAACGGCTTGCCCGAATTGACCGCAATTGGCTCAAAACGAGCTTTTTCGCTCGACGAAAAGCAAGCTCTTTTGCCCTCTTTTGGTTCGGGAGCATTTGCCGGAGAAAATAGCGGAAGCGGTTTTTATACACGCGCCGAATTTGTTGAAATACTGCGCTTTGCAGCCGAAAGGCACATCGAAATAATCCCCGAAATTGATTTTCCAGGGCATGCTCGTGCCGCCATCGTTTCGATGCGCAATCGGTACGAAAATTTACTTGCCCAAGGAAAAAAACAAGAAGCTGAAAAATACCTTTTGCACGATTTGAACGACCAATCAGCCTACAAATCGGTGCAAGGCTGGAAAGACAATGTGGTGTGCGTGGCGCAAGAAAGTGTTTATACTTTTTTAGAACATATTGTAAGCGAATTTGCAAAAATGTATAAAGAAGCGGACGTGGAATTTAAAACCGTTCACACCGGAGGCGACGAAGTGCCAAAAGGTGTTTGGGAAAAATCGCCCGTTTGTAATAATTTCTTGAAAAACAATACAAACTACACAAAAACAAGCGATTTATCGAAATATTTCATTACCAGGTACAATCAAATTTTGCAAAAATACAATTTAAAAACCGCAGGTTGGGAAGAAATAGCCCTCGAAAAAACAGAAAACGGATTTAAGCCAATTTCTGAATTTGCGAGCAAAGGTTTTGTGCCTTATGTTTGGAACAATGTGTGGAATGGTGGAATGGAAGATATTGCATATCAGCTTGCTAACAAAGATTTTCCGGTAGTTTTGTGCAACGTAACCAATTTGTATTTCGATTTGGCTTACGAGAAAAATCCCGAAGAGCCAGGTTATTATTGGGGCGCATTTATCGACACGCGTGCTGCTTACGAATTTACGCCTTACGATGTGCGAAACTGCTCATACACAGACCTTTTTGGCAATAAAATAGACCCTTACAAAATGTTTGAAGGCAAAGAGCTTTTGCAAACCGACAAGCAAAAAAACATTATCGGTATTCAAGGGCAGCTTTGGAGCGAAAATACAAAATCGCCGCAAATGTTTGATTATATGCTATTTCCGAAACTTTTGGCTTTAGCCGAAAGAGCTTGGACGCAACCAACTGAGTGGTCGAAAATTGGCAACACCGAAAAACGATTGACGCTGCTGAACAAAGACTGGAATATTTTTGCTAATACATTAGGCAATACAGAATTGAAACGCCTTGATGTGCTTTTTGGTTCAATAAATTATCGCATTGCACCTCCGGCTGCAAAGCTCGAAAATGGCTTATTGAGTGCACTTTCCGAATTTCCGGGTCTCGAAATTCGCTACACGCTTGATGGAAGCGAACCAAATTCAAAATCAGCACTTTACACGTTTCCCATCAAAGTGGATTCAAAAATTGTGAAACTCAAATGTTTTTCGCAAAATGCGAGAGAAAGCAGATGTGAGGAACTAAACGAGAAAAGTGAAAACTGAAGTTTTTGTTTTTTTTGTTTGAGTGCTAAAGCATTGTTTATTAATTGATTAAATAAAAATATTTTTGTATTCAAAAAAAAATAGTTTTTTTTTACATTTTTTCTATTTTTTTTTGTATTTTTAAAAAAAATTTCAACCATTTTATTTGTCATTTAAATCAAGAACAAAATAAACGAACATAAAAATTGCAATATGAAAAAAATTATTCTAACATTCTCATTATTAACTTTTTTTGCTTTTCTGGCAAATTTTAGTTTTGCAAGCAATACGCAAACTACTTTTTCTGCAAATTCTGAAATTATTTCGGCAAGTGTAGAACTTCCTGAGTTCAATACCGAAGAAATAGAGGAGGAGGTGCAAAATAACAAAGGCACAATTATCACAATTGCTTCTTTGGCTATTTTCTTAATTTTGTTTATCTTATTGTGGCTCAGTGCTCGCGATAGTTCGAGCAAGCGAAAACTCGAAGCCAAAGATGCGACTACAAAATTGACTGACCTGACCAAAAAATACGAAACGTTGAAAGAAGAAGTGCTTCGCTTGAGAACCGAAAATACCGATTTGAATGTGCTTTTGGAAAAAGAAAAAACAAAAACAGAAAATTTGAATGACCAAATTCAGCGATTTGAAACTACAACTACTACTTTGAATACAAAATTGGAGGAGTTGCAAAAAACGGTAAAACCTTCTATTTCTGATGCTGCACGCCAAGAGCTTGATAACTTGGAAATTAAATCGGCTAAGCTTCAAAATATTGCGAAACTCAAAGAACAAAATGCAATTACTGAAGCAGAAGCTAACGAAATGAAAGCTAAGCTTATACAAGAATTAAGTTAATGTTTTTTCGTTCCATTTTTTCAAAACAAAACTCAGTAAAATTGCGAATGTTTTACTGAGTTTTGTTATTTTTATCGGTACCAAAATTAAAAAAAACTCAAAACTAGAAGTTTTAATTTAGAGCTAGTTGTGCAATAGTATAATAGTATAGCATTATATGTTTTGTAATTAACCAATTGATGTTTTTTGCTTAATAATAACTTACGCTTGTTTTAAATTTGTAAATCTCTTAAAAAAAACTTAAATTTGTATCAGTTTTTTTTGAATGATATGCGTAATTGCTTGCACTCAAAATTTAACTTTCTTGAATAATTAAGCAGTGAGCCAAAAATAGTAAATTTTGTTTTGCAAAATGCTTAAAAATATGCAAATAGCAAAGGGTTTGCTCAGAATAAAATGCACGGGTGCTTAAATTAGAAATTTTGTTTATTTCTACGAAAATGTAAAGTTTCGAGTTATTCATTAAGCCGAAAAAAATAGAGTAGTATTTTATAATTCGGGTTTATTTTAGCAAAAAAAGACAAATGATACTAAAAAATAATATCGCAGTATATGGAAAAACGTTTGTTTTTATAGTACTTTTTTTTGCACAAAATATCGTTTATTCTCAAACAGAAATTGATAGTTTGGAGAAGCAAGCCGAGACTTTGGTTGGCGAAAAAAAGATAAAAGCGTTGAATGAATTGAGCTGGAAACTACGCAATTCGCAGCCTCAGCGTGCATTGAAGTATGCGCAGTCGGCTATTGTTCTGTCCGAACGTGGCAATTACGAAAAACTAAAGCTCAAAGCCTTGAGTTTTGCAGGTGTAGCTGAAAAAAATCTTGGTAATTATTTGAATTCGCTTACGTATTATTTTCAAGCTTTGAAAATAGCGGAGAAAAGAAATTATAAGTCTGAAATAGCATATTCTAAAATAAATATAGCGAACATTTATATTTACCAGCAAGAGTATCAATCCGCTATCCCACCTTTGCAAGAAGCACTTAAAGTAGCTACTGAAATAGCTAACGATGAGATAATTGGCTATGCAAATTTGAATTTAGGCAGAGCTTTTAGTAATTTAAACAACTTTGAAAAAGCACTTTTTCATTTGAATGCAGCACTTAATTTGCGCAGCAAATTGAATGATACGGAAGGTATTTCGGTGTGTTTGAAGTACATAGGAGATGTTTATTATACTCAGGCTGATATTGAAAAAGCTCTAACCCATTACTTTGCAGCTCTTTCGATTGCAAAAAACAGTAAGCTCGACACCGATTTAATGTCTGATGCTTACAACAAAATAGCGCGTTGTTATTTAACCCAAAATAAAATACCCCAAAGTGAGCAAGCAGCCTTGGAAAGCTTTGATTTTGCTAAAGAAATTAGCTCTGTTTTGCGTTTGCGCGAAGCTTCCTTTACGCTTTATGAAATTTATAATGTCAAAAAAAATTATAAGAATTCGCTCGATTATTATCAAAAATACATACTTTTTAGAGATAGTTTGACCAATGTTCAAAATATTAAGCAAATAACCCAGCTCGAGGAGAAGCACAAATACGAAAAAGAAAGTGAAATTATGCAATTAGAAGCTGAAAACAAGCAACTTATAATAGATGAGAAATTTAAGAGAGAACGAAATAAGCAATATTTTTTGTATGCATTTGCTTTGGGCTTGATTGTTTTTTTGGGCGTAGTAATAAGACATAATATAACAAGGCGAAAAGCTAATGAAAGCCTTAGATTTCAACGAGATACGATAGCTAAGCAAAATGAAGAAATTCGGGATAGTATTTTGTATGCTGCTCGAATCCAAACTGCTGTGCTACCTCCGCTTTCTGAAATAAGTAAATTTTTTCCTGAAAATTTTATCCTTTATTTACCTCGAAATATAGTAAGTGGAGATTTTTATTGGGCTAAGGTTTTGAATTTTTCAGGCAAAGATTACTTGATTATCGTAGCCGCCGATTGCACAGGGCACGGTGTGCCGGGAGCTTTTATGAGTATGCTTGGAATCGCTTTTTTGAACGACATTGTGAGCGATACTGCTCATTTAAACATACTTACTTCCGATGAAATTTTAAATCGGCTTCGAGATAAAGTGATAGGGTCGCTCAATCAAAGCGGGAAAGAGAAAGAAACAAAAGATGGCATGGATATTTCGTTGTGTGTGATTGATTTACAAGCAAAGATGATGCAATTTTCGGGTGCTTACAATTCTATGTTTTTGGCTCGTGAGGGCGAGCTTATCAAAATAAATGCCGACAAAATGCCAATTGGTGTGTATCCTCGTCAAATAAAAGATTTTACCAAAACCGAAATGCAGCTTTTGAAAGATGATAGAATTTATTTATTTTCAGATGGTTATCCAGACCAGTTTGGAGGCGAAACCAAGCAAAAATTTCTTATCAAAAATTTTAAACAATTGATTTTGGATAATTACAAATTGGATATGAAACGGCAAGAAGAAATTTTTAAAGCTACTTTTGAGGCATGGAAAGGCTCGAGTAAGCAACTCGACGATATTTTAGTAATGGGTATAAAAATAGAGTAAGAATTAGCTTTGATAAAATTATACCCGATTACTTTTATTTTATTATGCTTTAATTTGTCATTGAAAAAAAAATTTGGAATTTTGAATAAATCAAAAAAAGCTAATTTTTAAGAATCTCTTATTATTCATTTTAATTCTGAAGAATAACTTAAAATACCTATTTTCTTTTTAAGAAAGTATTTTACTATTGAAAATTTGGCGATAAATAAAAAAATGTAAAACCGAAAAACTTAATTTGTATGTAAAAAATTTTTTTTTAGCCAAATTTTGAAGTATTTTTGTATATAATTAAATTTGAAATTGTTTTTTTTGTTAGTGAGGAATATTCATTTTTTCTTTTGTATCGAATTAAATTTTGTGGAATAAAATGTTTATAGATAAAAAGCTTCGTATTCTATTTGTTTTTTCGTTTTTTTTGTTTTCATTTTGGGCTACTGCACAAGAAGCGGACATCAAATTTGAAACAATTTCTCTTGAAGAAGGGCTTTCGCAAAGCTCTGTGCTCTGTATTGTACAAGATTACAAGGGATTCATGTGGATAGGTACTTTCGATGGGTTGAACAAATATGACGGCTACACCATAACAAAATATCATTTTAGCAATAAAGATGAATTTTCGATTGCCGATAATACCATTAATGCCTTGTTTGAAGATTCAGAGAAAAATCTATGGATAGGAACGCGTTTAGGTTTGTGCAAATACGATAGAACAAAAGATAGATTTATTCGAATAGATATTGATAGAAAGCAAATTACGGGATCGGTTATTACTTCGATAGTAGAAGATAAAAATGGATATTTGTGGGTAGGTACAACTTCTGGTTTGAATAGATACGATAAAAAAACAGGTAAATTTAAAACATTCAAGTTTAATTTTCTCGATCCTAATGCTATAAGTAATAATCAGATACACCAAATTGTGTACGATAAGCATACTCACTTGTGGCTTGCTACAAATGAAGGATTGAATCGCTTTGACTTGGAAACTGAAAAAGCGCATGTTTTTAAATTTCCTAAAGACCAGTCTGACTACAATCGCATTAATTATGTGTGTGTTACAAAAAATGATTCTGTTTATGTTGGTACAGATTATTGTATTTCAAAGCTTGTTTTTGACAAAAAAAATCCAACTATTTATTACTTTGATAACAAATATTTGCCTTTTATAGCCGATAATTTTACGGAAAAACCTAAAAATATTGATTTCGATTTTGATTTTAGGGCTAAGTGCATAGTGGAAGATAATAATAATATTTTGTGGATAGGTAGCGAAAAGAATGGGTTAGTGATGTATAACCCGAAAACTCAAAAATTTAAAACCTATAAATATGATCCTGCAAAAAGAAAAAGTCTTTCGGTAAATAATATTCTTACGCTTTATCAAGATAGAACAAACATTTTGTGGGTCGGAACTTATCTTGGAGGTGTAAATAAATGGAATAGAGCTGCCGACGATTTGGATATTTTCAGGCACAATCCTTATGACCCCAATAGCCTTAGTTCTAATCAAATACGCTCTATTTATCAAGACAAAGAAGATAATATTTGGATAGGAACCGTAGATGGTGGATTGAATAAATGGAATAAAAAAGATGCAAAATTTAGCCACTATAAGTACGATAGGTTTGATAAAAATAGCCTTCCGCACAACCACGTGAGGTCCATGTTGCATGATTCGAAAGGGCGTTTTTGGGTTGGAACGGACGGAGGCGGGCTTGCCATTTTTTATCCCGATAAAAATAAATTTGAACGCTATGAATCAAATTCTTACGATAAATTTTCGCTTAGTAGCAACAAAGTTTGGAAAATATATGAAGATTCAAAAGGCAATATTTGGGTAAGTACTATGGGCGGAGGTTTGAATCTTTATTTGCCTGAAACAAAAGGATTTAAGAAATTTAAGCACAGAGCCAGTAAGCCCAAATCAATATCGAGCAACGATGTGATTTCGATAATGGAAGATTCAAAAGGCAGGCTCTGGATTGGAACTCAAGGCGGTGGACTTAATTATTTTAATTATAATGACAGCACATTTGTTAATTTTCAATTTAGCCACAACGATTCTACTTGCATTAGCGACGATAGAATTTATTCCATTTTTGAAGATTCGAAAAAAAATATCTGGATAGGAACAAAAGGTGGATTGAACTTGTATAATCCTAAAAATAATAGTTTTAAGGTATTTACAAAAGAAAATGGTTTGCCCAATGACGTGGTAATGGGTATTTTAGAAGACAAAGAAGGAAATTTATGGTTGAGTACAAACGGAGGTTTGTGTAAGTTTAATAAAGACAAAGGCGTTTTGCGAAATTTTGACGTGAAAGATGGTTTGCAAAGCAACGAATTTTTGGTAGGTTCGTACTGCAAAGCTCGAAATGGCGAAATGTTCTTTGGTGGAATCAATGGATTTAATGCTTTTTTTCCCGAAAAAATTAAAAACAACCAAAATCCGCCATCTATTGTTATCACCAATTTTAGCATAATGAACAAGGAGGTGCAGCTTGATACTATCATAAGCGAGAAAAAACACCTTTATTTGACTTGGGAAGACAATGTTTTTTCGTTTGAGTTTGTTGCATTAGATTATATTTTTCCTGACAAAAACCAATATAAAATTAAGATGGAGGGCTACATCGACGAGTGGATTGATTTTGGAACTCGTAGGTATGTTTCGTACACAAATTTACCAGCCGGAAGAGATTATGTTTTTAGAGTAATCGGTTCAAACAACGACGGAATTTGGAATAATGTAGGAACTTCTATCATAATACACATTGCACCGCCTTGGTGGCAAACTACTTGGGCTAGAGTTGCTGGGTTTTTGATACTTATAGCTAGTGTGCTTTCGTGGGTAAAATATAGAGAGCAAAAATTAAAGCACGATAAACGCGTTTTGGAACAAGCTGTTAATGACAGAACCAAGCAAATTAGAGAGAAAAACATAGAATTGGCGCAAAAAACCAAAGATATTACCGACAGCATAGAGTATGCCAGCAGAATACAAAATGCAATTTTGCCACCCGAAGAGCTTCTAAAAGAGGTACTTGCCGATTATTTTGTGCTTTTCAAACCACGCGATATTGTAAGTGGTGACTATTATTGGATGACTCGCAAAGAAAATAAAACGGTAATTACTGCTGCCGATTGTACCGGACATGGCGTGCCAGGCGCGTTTATGAGCATGCTCGGAATTGCTTTTTTGAATGAAATTGTAAATAAAATTGATATTCTCGAATCGCATGAAATATTGAACCAATTGCGCGATTACGTCAAAAATTCACTCAACCAAAAAGGCGCAGAAGGCGAGGCTAAAGACGGAATGGACATTGCACTTTGTGTAATAGACCATGAAAATAAAAGCGTAGAATTTTCCGGTGCTTTCAACCCATTAATTATTGTTAGAAATGGCGAAATAATTGAAATAAAGGCAGATAAGATGCCTATCGGTATTTACGAAGAAGACCATAAATCATTTACTAAAAACATTGTGCCCATAGAAATTGGCGATTCACTTTATATGTATTCCGATGGATATGTGGATCAATTTGGAGGTCCGAGGGGTAAGAAATTTTTTAGTAAGCAATTCAAATTCTTATTGCTCGAAATTAACGACAAAACCATGACGCAACAAAAACATATTCTTTGGGAAACTATGGAATCTTGGCGCGGTGAATTAGAACAAGTCGATGATATTTTGGTTATGGGATTTAAAATAGAATAATTGAAATTAGTTCTTGATTTAGTTCAATTACTTCATTATTAATGATTTAGTAATTGAACTATTTTATTTGCTTATTTGCAATTAAATGATTTTTTTTGCTTTTGTAAGTTGTTTAAAATCAGATTTTTGTGTTCGTTGCGTTTTTCTATTCTAGCACCTTTTTTCAATAATTTTGATAAAATAACCAATTAAATTCTTTTTATTTCATATATTTGTAAAAAAATAAAAAATAAATAAAACGTTATTTTTTTTATTCTTTTTGAAATAGAATAGCCAAAATAGCAATAAATTTTATTTAGTAGTTTAATTTTAATACTATAAATTTATGAAAATCAAATCATTATTAATAAGTTTGACAGTGATATTTTTGTTTTCGGGTTGTGCCCAATTAACACAACTTGCAAATTTTGCATCGTGCGAATTTCGTACTACAAAAGTAGAAAATCTTAATTTAGCAGGTGTTGATGTTCAAAACACAAAATCACTTTCCGATTTGAGCTTGCTTACTGTGGGTAGCTTGCTAAAAACGGTAGCTACCGGTAAATTACCTCTTAATTTTGTGTTGAACGTAGAAGCTCGAAATCCAAATACAACTTTAGCGGCAATGAATAAAATTCAATGGATTGCCATTTTAGATAGCACAGAACTTACCCGTGGCGTTATCGACAAACGTGTTGAAATTCAGCCAAATTCAACAGCTATTGTTCCTATAAATATAAGTGCCGACTTGAAAGAAATATTTAAAGGCGAAACAGGAAAATCGTTGATTAACTTAGGTTTAAATTTAGCTGGTTCAGATGGTGCGCCAAGTTCACGACTTACTATAAAAATAAAGCCTTCTATTCTGATTGGAACTTATCCTTTGGAATATCCTGGATTTATTACCGTAAGTAAAGAATTTGGTAATAAAACAGAATAGTTTTGCTATAAAAATAAGATATTTAATTATAAGATACTTCTGGTAAATATTTTTTTGTTTTTTTCAGAAGTTCTTGTAGTTTGTTAAATTGAAGGTGTTTTTTTTGTTTGAATAAAATGAAATTTATGCTCAATCAGTAACAAAATAAATAGCATTAAATGTTAAGTTAAGAATATAAATAATTGTAAATCAATTGCCCTGACTTTTAGATTGGGGTTAATTTTAAAAAAAACAGTAAAAAAACAAACCCAACGTCTTTTACATACAATAGAAAATTTACAGGAATTAAAAATAGATAAAAGTGTACGATATAACAGCCAAAACCTTAGCCGGTTTAGAAGAAATTTTAGCCCAAGAATTAGCCGAAATGGGCGCACAGGAAATAAAATTAGGGTACAGAGCCGTTTTTTTTAAGGGCGATGATACCATTTTGTATAAGGCGAACCTTTTGTGCCGAACTGCACTTAAAATATTAAAGCCAATCAAAACTTTTCCGGTTATTGATGAGCATGATTTGTATGAAAAAGTTAAAAAAATTAATTGGTTGGAATACATCTCGCTCAATGATACTTTTCGTGTTGATGCAACAACTAGTTCCGACAACTTTAATCACTCGCAATTTGTTGCTTTGAAAGTAAAAGATGGTATTGCCGATTTTTTTCGCGAAAAAACAGAAAAAAGACCTTCGGTTGATACTTTTAGACCTAATTTAAGAGTTGATGTGCATATTTTGAACGATAAATGTACAATTTCTATTGATAGTTCGGGCGAATCGCTTTACAAACGCGGCTACAAAACCAAAGCAAACCTTGCGCCTATGAGCGAAGTGTTGGCTGCCGGTTTAATTTTATTGACAGGCTGGCGAGGCGAAACTGATTTTTACGATCCCATGTGTGGTTCCGGCACACTTTTGGTCGAAGCAGCAATGATTGCTCACAACATTCCGGCGGGCTATTATCGCAAAGAATTTGGTTTTGAACTTTGGAGAGATTTTGACAGAGAACTTTGGGCTGAAGTTTTTACCGAAGCCGAGCGGAAAATTAAACGCCCCGATATTAAAATACAGGGCTCGGACATGGAGTGGGACGCCATTAAAATAAGCAAAAGCAACATTGCAAATGCTAAACTTTCGGAGTACATAGAAGTGAAAAAATTCCCATTTGAAATTAGTAAACCTTCTGAAGATAAGGCAATTGTGGTTATGAATCCACCGTATGGCGAACGAATGCAAAAAGAAGATATTTTTGCTTTTTACAAATCGATAGGCGATAAATTGAAAGCTGATTATTTGAATAAAGATATTTGGATTTTGACTTGCAATATGGAGGCATTGAAAGCGATTGGTTTGAAAACTTCGCGCAGAATTGATATGAAAAATGGCAATTTAGATTGCAAATTTGTGAAATATGAAGTATATAAAGGTTCCAAAAAAGGAAAATACATGAACAATTCAGATTCTGAAACGCAAGAGTAAAAATTACTACAAAAAAAAAAATCTCAAAACAAACATAAAATTTAAAATTTTGTGTTTGTTTTGAGATTTTTTTTGTAACTTGTGTAAATTGAAGTATCGCATTTCTGTTTAAACATAACCTTTTTGCTGTGTTATTATGAAAAAAATAATCGTATTTTTCTTAATTTTACTTCCTATAATTACTTTAGGACAAGGATTTTATATAAAAAATTACCACGTAGATATGTTGGTGAAAAAATCGGGAAAAGTAGAAATTACCGAGCATATTTTGGCGGATTTTACCGAAGAAAAGCGAGGAATTATGCGCAAAATGCCATTTAGTTATTATATTGAAAATAAAGAAGATAGCTCAAAATCAACAAAAGCAGAACCTTATACCGATTACTATATAAAAATAGACAATATCAATGTAAAAGACTATGAATTTACAACTTACAAAGAAAATGGCTACGATATAATACGCATTGGAAATGCTTCGACCTATATTTCGGGACTACAAAATTACATTATTTCTTACACAGTAGAAGGAGTTATCAACCCATTTTCTACCCATGATGAGCTAAATTGGAATATTATTGGAAATCAGTGGGACGTTCCTATCGAAAATATTACGTTTAAAGTGGTTTTCGAAGATTTTCCTAAAGGATTTTCTAAAGACGACATCATTATTCATACAGGAAAGTACGGTTCAACCGAAATTGATGCTGAATATACTTTAACTTCCTCTATAACAGGGAAATCTACTCGAAAATTTGAAGCTGCCGAAGGGCTTACTCTTTCTCTTCGATTTCCAAAAAACTATTTCAATCCATTTTATCAAATTTCGGATATTCAAACATTTGTTCAGATTCAAGCCAATGCTGCTTGCAATGTTTCTGAAAAAATTGTGGTAAAACACAACATTGCAAATAACGGTTTTACTTATAAAATTCCAAAGTTTAGAATGAATGAAAAAGGTGAAAAAGAGGAATTTGTTATTAAAAACGCACAAGCATTGCAAGGCAATTATAGCCGCAGATTTCAAATGCAAGAAAACCACGAAAGCTTTATTTTTCACATAGGAGGTACCTATACTGAGCCTTTATGTTTGGGAATGGATACCGTTTTGCTGACTTACACTCTTTGGGGGGCTGTTTTTGAAGAAAAGGAAAATGTTTTTTTTGAGATGGAATTTTTTAAAAATAAAACGGCAAAAATTCCAACTGCTCAAAAGCTAGAAATTTTATTGCCTCAAAATTATGAATTTAAAGGCGATGAAATTCAGAATTTGCACGAATCAATTAAACCATTTTTTAGTTTCGACAAAAAAATAAAATACGAAAATACAAATTCAGTTCTTGATTTTAATTTGAAGCTCAAACTTCCGAGTAACTCGGTAAGTAGTATTATTCCAATTGCGTATGTAAAAAAAGCAAATTTTTATGCCGTTAAAAATTTAGATGTTCAAATTACGATTTACAAAAATAAAGAAGTAACTGTAAAAGAGAATATTGAAATTGTAAAATTATTTCAGGATTCTTATACTTTTGCTCATACACTTGTTTTTTCCAGCGAAAACCCTTATTTAAGCTATTTGCCAAGTAATAGAGCAACTGAAATTATTGTGGATAGAGAGACTTTTTTGTCAAATAGTTATCAACCAATTATTTACGATAATAAAATAAGTAAAAACGGGTATTTTTATACCGATAAAATGTTTTCTTGGACTGATAATGAACCACTTAACCATTTTATTTCATATGGTTTTGAATATTCGCTTTACGATATTGTATGCAATTCCGATAGCGGAGCTGTGGTTTCTATTCCTCTTTACCTTGAAAATGAATATGTTCAGGCGGGAAGATGTGTTATTACTTTCATTGAAAAAATTGACAAAGCCCAAATAAAATGTTACCTTTTGAATAATGATGTAATAAAATTGGTTGATTTTGAAGTTGCTGATAATAAGTGCATTATCCCATTAGAAAGTTTGTCGGACGGAAATACCAATATTGCCGTTCGTATTGTATTTTCTAAAGAGTATGTGCCTGATTATCATTTGACAAAAGAAATTCAGCTTTTTGTAAACAACAATTTTTATTTGTTAGTGCCGGTTGTTGTTTTTCTGTTGATGTTTGGTATTTGGTTTTTTATTGGAAAAGACAAAACTCACACATTAGTAGTACGTTACGAACCTCCGCAAGGCATAACTCCTGCCGAAGCCGGTTTGCTTTGGGACGATAAATTGCACAAACGCGATATGGTTGCGCTGATATACTACTGGGCTTCAAAAGGTTATATTGAAGTAATACAATCGGGCACTTCACTTTCCCTAAAAAAAATGAGTGAAATTCCCGAAACTGCCAAAGAATATGAAAAAACAATTTTCAGTGCATTATTTGTTTCTAAGTCAGTAGGTGAGATAGTTACGGTAAGTTCTTTGGGTACAACTTTTGCTACGCAATTTAAGAAAGCGTTTGGTCAAATGCAAAAATATAGTAAAGAAAAAGGTTTTTATTCTGGGTTTGCTCATTTTTTGAGCAACTCATTAATTGTTTTATCCTTTGTAGTTTTCTTTTCTTCGTTAATTTTTGCATTTGCCGAAATGGAGTCTGTTCAGTTTTTTGTAGGAATGACTTTAACGTCTATTATTATTTTCGTTTTTGGAAAATTAATGATTCGCAAAAGTTTGAAAGCAAGCGAAATTTATGCTGAAATTCTTGGATTTAAGGAGTTTATAGTAAAAGCAGAGTTGGATAGATTAAAGCAACTTGCCTTAGAAAATCCAAAATACTTTGAAGAAACAATTGCTTATGCTATTGTTTTGGGGTATGGTTATTTATGGGCAGATAAGTTTAAAGAGATAATGACTTCACCACCAAGTTGGTACAAAGGATACGAGCCCGATGCGGGTACGTCATTTTCCCCAAATATATTTACAAAACGCTTGGTTGCTAATATGTACAAAATGGAAACTTCCTTTAATTACAAACCACCAACTACTTATAGCAGCAGCTCTTCATATAGTTCTTCAAAATCAAGCTCTTCGTCGTGGAGTTCCTCGTCGTGGAGTAAAAGTAGTTCTGGTTCAAGTTCTTCGTGGTCAGGGAGTAGTAGCTTCAAAAGCAGTGGAGGTGGCTCGTCAGGTAGTGGTTATGGTGGTGGAGGCGGTTCAAGCTGGTAACTTTTGTATAAACAACTGATTTTCATTTTTTTACAATGAGTTTGTTTTGAAAATCAGTTGTTTTCTCGTTGGTTAGAATCTTTTTTCTATTGGGTGATAGTCAGGCAAAACACCTGTTTTTTTATCTTTTTCGTATTGTTTGAACATGATTTTTACACGCCAAATGATATCGGAAGTTTCGGCATTGAGCAAGTAAAACTCATTAAAATTGCAATAAACAATAAAATCAACAAGCTCTTCTCCGCTTAAATTGGTAAGTTTTTCTACTAATGCAACATTAAATTTTTCGTCTATTTTCTTTTCTATTTTTGCACGCGCCTCTAAATGAGCTATTTTCTCGAGTTGCTTTTGATAGTATGTATCAAAAGTTGAAATTGGAAGTCCCGTAGTAGGGCGTGGCATGGTACGGATTTCCCTTAATTGTTCCGGTGTTAGCATACTTTCGAGCCAGTAGTAGCGATTTCCTGCCCATTTTGGCATTTCTACTGCCACAAATTCATCTTGAAATTTTTGCCAGCGTAGGTCATAAATATTTACCGTTGCTATGTGATAAGTCTTTGTCATTAAGCGAATTGGCTTGTAACTTCCATCGGGGTTTGCTATTTTGCTTACCAAGATATATTCTCTTTCAAAGCCTAAGGCTGAAATCACCAAAGTATCTGTAATATCTAGTGGAAGCTCAAAAAAACCATCGAAAGTACAGATTGTTCCTTTTTCCGTTTTTAAACTTAATACATTGGCAAATGATACAGGTTTAAATGTTTCACCTTCAAATACTTGCGTTCTGATTGTTGCCAGAGAATTGCTTGTAATATTTTTTTGAGCATTTACAATATTCACATAAAGCAAATGTAGAATTGCAATGAATATATATTTTTTCAATTTTGAGAAATTTAATGGTTTTAAAATGATGACTTTATATTTTTTTTATTTGCAAAAAGCAAAACAACAATGTTTGAGTTCTTAAATTTTGTAAATCAACTCACAAATCTAGCATTTATGAGTTGATTTTTTTTCAAGAAAAGTATTTTTTTGCAATATTTATTCTAAATCTTTCAAAATAGCGATACATTCTTCAATATAAGCATCTTTTTTGAGTTGTACATGCCATTTTGTTACGGTATTTGTTTTTATACTGTCGTTTTTAATTCTACTTAGTTCTTCTGCTGTGGAGAAAAAATTCAAACTTGTTTTTGTTTCGCCTATTGCTTTAAATTTTTTGTTAAAAGCGTCATCTTCTTTGTTTTCCAATCTGAATTTCGCTAAATTTAGCGAGCTTACCGTTTGGTCGTTTTGCGATTTTATCCAATTTGCTTTTTCCGAAATTAGTTTAAAATCGGTATTTTTCTCAACTCGAGCTTTGCTTTTGCTGCGAAGTTTTTCCAAGTTTTTTACCTTTTCATAATTCTTATAACTTACCGACTGTATTTCAGTCCATTCCATCGGAAAATCTTGGTCTTTTTCGCTAATTTTAGCAAATTGATATTCATCTGGAAGCAGAACATCGGGCGTAACGCCTTTCAGTTGAGTAGAACCACCATTGATTCGGTAAAATTTTTGAATCGTTAATTTTATGGCACCTAGAGGTTTAAGCTCTTCTTGTTCGCCTTGTAAAATATTATCGAGGTCGAAAAAGCGTTGTACTGTTCCTTTTCCAAAAGTTGGGCTTCCTACTATTATGGCACGTCCGTAATCTTGCAATGCTGCCGCTAAAATCTCTGATGCTGAGGCACTTAGTCCATTTACAAGCACAATCAGCGGACCGTCCCATTGTATGCGTTGGTCGGTATCGTTGAGAACTTGTGCTTTACCTATTTTTGCTTTCACTTGCACAATAGGACCTTGCTCGATGAAAAAACCCGACATATCTACTGCGTCCATGAGCGAGCCGCCGCCATTGTCGCGCAAATCGAGAATTAAACCTTCTATTTTTTCGGTTTTTAAATAATCAAGTTCTTTTTGAATATCTTTGGCAGAAAAATGACCGTCGTATTTATTAAAATCGGCATAAAACTTTGGAAGATAAATATAGCCGTAAGTATGTTTGCCTTTTTCGTCTTTTACAACTGCTGATTTTGCGTAGGTTTCGTCGATATTTATTACATCGCGAATGAGCGAAACGGTTGTGATAGTGCCATCAACTTTTTTAATTGTTAAGCGAACTTCGGTGCCTTTTTTGCCTCTAATGAGTTGAACTGCATCGTCTAAGCGCATATCAACTATATCAACAGGCTCGCTAGCACCTTGCGCTACCTTCAAAATGAGCGTGTTTACCGTAATATCCTCTACGCGAGAGCTTGGGCTTCCGGGCACGATGTTTACAATTTTAATGTATCCATCGCTTTCTTGCAAAGTTGCGCCAATTCCTTCGAGCTGTCCCGACATCGAAATGTCAAAATTTTCTTTCTCTTCGGGCGGATAATAACCTGTGTGAGGGTCGTAAATTCCGGTTATGCAGTTTAAAAAAACTACATATCGGTCGTTTTTGTCCAATTTATTGAGCCTTCTAAACCAATCTTCGTGGGTTTTGAGTACTTTTTTGCGTGCACTTTCTTCCATTTCGGTAAAACTCAATACTTTGTAGCTTGTATCTTTTTTTTCTATCGCTTTTTCTTGATTTTCAGTCATTTCCGAAATTTTGAGCAAGGTCGAATATTTTAAATACTTGCGCCAATATTCTTTCAATTCTTCTTTGTCTTTTGCAAAACCTATTTTTTCAGGGTCGCTTTCGTATTGCTCATCAACCTCAAAATCAAAGGGTTTTGACAAAATGTCTTTGAAGTAAATTTCTACTTCGGCTGTCCTTTTTACCAAAATATCGTTGCTCAAATTAAAAAAATTAAAATTTAGACTCGAAATTTCGTCGTCTATTTTTAACTCATATTCTTTTAAGCTATTTATATCTTCTTGTAAAAGAAAGCGTTTGCTATAATCAATCCGTTCCAAATACAATTTGAATACATTTTTTGAAAATTCGTCGTTTATTTCTTTGGGCGAATAATGTCCACTATTGAGGCTCTGCGTGAGCACGTCCAGTAAGGCTTTGTCTTTGTCTGAATTGATTACTGAAAAAGCAATCAGCAAGCTAGCTACTGCCAACAATGATAAGGTTAAGATATTTTTTTTCATAATTTATAGTTTTATTGTGTTTGTATTTTTGTTTATTCAACAAAAAAAACTGGTAAATTTTGTTTCGTTGAAGTTACAAAAATACGTTATTTGACTATTTTTGAGGTTTTTTTTAGTATTAGCAGGTTTGTTTTATTTATTCGTTTGTGCAAATTCTGGACAAAATTTCACTCAAAATCATTTTTTTCAAAAAAAAAAGTTAAATTTAAATTCATTCATCTAAAAACAAATATAAAATATTTAATTTTGCAAAAAAAATGATTAAATTTTTAATTTACTTGTTTTAACAATTTTTAGTACAATCTTTGTTTTTAACGTAAAAATTAACATATTTGTTTTAATAAACTATAAAAATAGACATGAAAGTAGCAATTGTAATGGGAAGTGATTCCGATTTTCCGGTAGTGGAAAAAGCGGTAAATGTTTTGAAAAAATTTGGTATCGAATTGGAAGTTAGAGTATTATCTGCACATCGTACTCCGCATCAAGCTTTGGCTTTTTCTGAAAATGCCGAAAAAAATGGTTTCGATGTAATTATTGCTGCTGCCGGAAAATCTGCTCATTTGCCTGGCGTTTTGGCAGCTGTAACTATTTTGCCTGTCATTGGGTTGCCCATAAAATCGTCCACTTTAGACGGACTGGATTCGTTATTTTCGATAGAAAATGCCGCTCTTTTGGCTGTTCACATCATGGCTTTGAAATACGATGTACTCAAAGAAAAACTCAAAGAATACCGAAAACAAATGGCTGCCGAGGTAGAAGCCAAAGATAAGGCTCTTAAATATTGAAAATAAATGTTGAATTTTGATATTTCATTTGTGTACTTTTTAATAAAATATATATTTTTGTATTGAAGATTCTGTATAGGATTGCATATCCATTAACGAGGGCTTCTTTAAAAGCGATTATTTTTCGGAATAGTCGCTTTTTTTTCTGTTTGTTTGTTTTTAGAATATGTATCTTTGTGCCTAAATTATCCTGTTTTTAGAGTTCCAAATTCTAGTAAAATAATTATATA
>JAIFNL010000179.1:1258-7944 GCA_020047755.1 Bacteroidota bacterium | reverse complement strand
ATTTCCTTTCGTTAGGCATAACATTTTTAACCTTAAAAACGTTTTTTGTATTCTTAGCAATAGTGAGTACTTTTGCAGTAGATTACTTAGTGATTAAAAACAAACAAGTAACAACGAATTTACTCAAAAAGAAAACAACTATTTTAATTTGACCGTTTTTATTCATTTTTAATATGAAACAAATTTTCCTTTTTATTTTTATTTTTTTGTCGATTGCTGTTCAAGCTCAAAAAGAGAAAGAAGATGATAACAAAAAATCTACCTCTATGATGCCAATTGTGAGTGGTTTATACGAAACCGTTGCCACACTCGAAAAGGAAGGAGTTAGAGTAGTTCGTATTGAATTTGACCAAATAAATGGCAAAAAAAACACAGTGCGCAAATTAGATGGCGGATTTACTTATGGATTAATGGCTTATGGCGATTACCGAGTGAAACAAATAGCCGTGCGTGTATCGAAAAAAGAAAAAAATGAATGGAAACCCTTATCTTCTGGCGAAACCAATGGGTCGAGTGCTATTTTGCACCTCGAAGTAAAGGAAACTGCTGAGTATTTAATTGAAATAGAGATTAAAGAATTTACCGAAGGCTATTCAAATGCTCATTACGGACTGATTTGCTAACAGCCTAACCGACAGACCGACAAGTCGGTCGAACGGTTTTTGTTTTTTTTAAATTTTCAAAAAATGATGAGTTTTCTTTCAGACACTAATTAATGTTTTCGTTCAAATACTATTAATTATATAATCTTCAATGGTTTATATTTTTGTCATCAATATTGAACTAAAACAAGTAATTCATAATCAATAATTCCCTAACTTTGCTGAATTAAAATATTCAAAAAAAAAAAAACTGTTCAACTATGAAAAAAATTCTTTTAATTAGCATTATTACTTCTTTATTTTTGAGTGCTTTCGCTCAAAAGAAACTAGATGAAACCAGTAAAAATCAAATTCCCGACATTATTCCTTTCCCACAATTAGTCGAAATGAAAGCGGGTAAGTTTGAAATAGACAAAAAAACGATAATCGTTGCTTCGGGGCAAGATGAAAAGCAAATAGCCAAACTTTTAAGCCAACGAATTGAAAAATTAAGCGGTTTAACGCTTCAAATAACAAGCAAAAAAAACAAAAGTAATTTCATTTCGCTTGTACTTTCGCAAAATGAAAAATTAGGTGCCGAAGGTTATTTAATCAAAAGTTCTGCTAATAGTGTTGAAATAGAAGCGAAAACAACACATGGGCTTTTTTATGCTTTGCAAACAATTTACCAAGTTTTACCGGTTGAGGTTTTTTCTATAAATCAAAAACAAAAGCAAACAGTATTTATTCCAGCTATGCAAATAACTGATAATCCTCGCTTTAGTTATAGAGGAATGCACTTAGACGTATCGAGGCATTTCTTTTCGGTCGAATTTATCAAAAAATACATCGACATACTAGCCATGCACAAAATGAATACCTTTCACTGGCATTTGGTAGATGATCAAGGCTGGCGGATAGAGATAAAAAAATATCCTAAACTTACAGAAATAGGCTCAAAACGTATAAATAGAGAAGATAAACCATGGGGCAAACGCAACTATGAAATTACAGGCGATACCACTTATTACGAAGGTTTTTATACACAAGACCAGGTAAAAGAAGTAGTGCGCTATGCTCAAGAACGATTTATTACGGTAGTGCCCGAAATAGAAATGCCCGCCCATGTTATGTGTGCCATTGCTGCTTACCCCGAACTTTCGTGCAGTCAAAAGCAAATAGAAGTACCTTCGGGTAGCGTTTGGCCTATTACCGAAATTTACTGTGCCGGAAATGACTTTGTTTTTACCTTCAACCAAGATGTTCTATCCGAAATAATGGAACTTTTCCCTTCTAAATACATACACATTGGAGGCGATGAAGCTACCAAAACAAATTGGGAGAAATGCTCTAAATGCCAACAACGCATGAAAGATGAAAATTTAGCAGACGTACACGAATTACAATCTTATTTCATAAAGCGAATAGAGCAGTTCATTGTTTCAAAAGGAAGGCAACTTATTGGTTGGGACGAAATTTTAGAAGGCGGTTTAGCACCCGAAGCAACCGTAATGTCGTGGCGAGGAATAAACGGAGGCATACAAGCAGCAAAAGCAGGACACGATGTAGTAATGACTCCCGTATCGCATTGTTATTTCGACTATTACCAAAACAACCCAGACGGCGAACCATTAGCAATAGGCGGTTACACTCCCCTCAAAAAAGTATATGACTACGAACCTATCCCCGACGAACTTACTAAGCAGCAGGCTGTACACATTTTGGGCGCACAAGCCAATCTTTGGACTGAATATATGCCTGACGGCAAACATGTGGAATACATGGCATTGCCACGAATGGCAGCCCTAGCTGAAGTTGTTTGGTCAAACAAAGAAATAAAAAACTGGGACAACTTCAAAATGCGTATGCTCACTCAGTTTAAACGCTACGAAGCTGCCGATTACAATTACTGCAAAACAACCATCGATGCACTCGAAAAAAATAAATAATCTACTAAAGCCTAGTAACTGCATTTTGATGGCATGTGTACTAGGCTTTTGTTCGGTAAAAAATAAACATTGCAAACAAAGCCAAATTGATACAATTTCAAAATAAAACAATTTGACCCGACATCAATTTTTCTTTTTTCTACTTTTTATTCAAACAACAACAAATCTACGCAACTTTCAGAGCACTTCAAAAGTCTTAGTAGTAAGTTTGTATAAGAAAAAATTATGCGTTTTTTTATAAAAGTTTAGATTTTTAACATTTTTTTTATAGTTTTGCAATCATTGAATTATTAACAAATTAACATTTTATTTAGTTATGAAAAGATTAGTGTTTATTTTATTTCTGTCAGTAAGCGTATTGGGTTTAAATGCACAGGAAACAGTAAAAAGTTTTGAAAAACAAGGCGTAGATAAATACAAAGCCCAAGATTTTGCAGGTTCGCTAGAAGCTTTTGCAAAAGCATTGGAGTTGAATACTGCCGCAGGTACAGAAGACGGAGCCTTATATTATAAAGCTTGCATGGCTGCCCACAAAGCACAAAATTACGAAAAATTAGCCATCTATGCAGATAAAACAATTGAATTGAACTACATTGATAAAGGTTCAAAAACGTATCTGTACAGCGCAATTGCTTACAAAGAACTTGGAAATGCTCAAAAAGAAGAAGCTGTTTTAAAAGCCGGACTTGCAAAATATGCCGACGATGCCGACCTTAAACCAAAATTGGCTACTCGCGTTCTTAAAAACGGCAACGAGCATTACGACAAAGCAATCGAATTTCAAAAACTTGCCAACGAGAACGTAAAAGTTCAAGCTAAATTTGACGAATTTGTGGCAAAAGCAAAAGAAGAATTCCTCTTAGCCAAACCATTTTTTGAAGAATCGTACAAATTGAATCCAGCGTTTGAAGCTACACAAACTTTGCTCAAAGCAGTTTACAATAACCTGCAAACTCCTGATGCAGAGCGTTTAGTTAAGTAAGCATTTCGCAAAAAAAATTAGCAATTTGTTTGTTTGAAAAAAAATAAAACAATTTGCTAATTTTTTTTCAAAAAAAGTTGCACGGTTAAAAATTATTACATAGCTTTGCACCCGATTTGAAACCGATTGCAAATCACGAAAAATAAATGCCCAGATGGCGGAATCGGTAGACGCGCTGGTCTCAAACACCAGTGATAGCAATATCGTGCCGGTTCGACCCCGGCTCTGGGTACATTTTCAAAGCATGAACATTTTGTTGTTCATGCTTTTTTTATTTATATTTGAAGAAAATTTAAAACCAATTTTCATGCAAAGCAACGTTCAAAAACAATTCCTTCTTGATACGCGCTATTTGCGAATGGCTAAAATATGGGCTGAAAACTCTTATTGCGAGCGTAAAAAAGTAGGTGCAATTCTGGTAAACGGCAAAATGATTATTTCCGATGGTTACAACGGAACGCCTTCGGGTTTTGAAAATAAATGTGAAGACGAAAACAATGTTACAAAAACTTATGTACTTCATGCAGAGGCTAATGCTATAACTAAAGTAGCTAAAAGCAATAATTCTAGCGAAGGCGCAACGCTTTACGTTACCGCTTCGCCTTGCATAGAATGTGCCAAATTAATTATTCAGGCAGGCATCAAAAGAGTAGTTTACTCCGAAGATTATCGCATTGCTGATGGATTGGATTTATTAATCAAAGCCAACATTGAAATTACACACATAAGTCTTTGATTAATTAGGAATTAGGATTTTTTTTATTTTTATCTCTCAATTTCTCAAATTTATATATAAAATGGAAAAACAATTATTTGACAACACAAACCAAGAAGAGCCAATAAAATACAATAACTCTTCATATAGTATTGTAACGCCTATATTATTGGCACTATTTTTAGTTTTGGGTTTCTTTGCCGGTAGGTTTTTTACCCAGAGAAATATTCAGAAAACACAAATGTTTTCTTCAGTTAGTTCAAATACGAGCAACAAACTTTTTGCTATTTTTGATGTAATTAAAGAAAATTATGTGGATAGTCTTTCGGAAGAAGAAATAATAGAAAAATCGATTCCTGAAATTTTGGCACAGCTCGACCCTCATTCGGTTTATATTCCCGCTCAACAGATGCAAGCCGCAACTGAGCCTTTGCATGGAAAATTTGAGGGCATTGGCGTGCAGTTCAATTTACAAAACGATACGATAGTAGTGATTCAAACCATTTCGGGAGGTCCATCTGAAAAGGTAGGAATTATGGCAGGCGATAGAATTGTAACCATCAACGATTCTGTTTTTGCTGGAGTAAAAACTACTAACGAAAACATAATAAAACACTTAAAAGGCGAAAAAGGAAGCAAGGTTAAAGTAGGAATCAAACGCAAAGGTTTCAAGGATTTGTTGCATTTTAACATTACGCGCGACGAAATTCCGTTATACAGCGTAGATGTTGCCTATATGGTTGACAATGAAATTGGTTACGTAAAAGTAAGTAAATTTGCCGAAACAACTTACGATGAGTTTATCGAAGCTGTTGAAAAATTGAAAACTCAAGGTATGAAAAAAATAATTCTCGACCTTAGAGGCAACGGCGGTGGATACATGAGCGCAGCAACTGGTATAGCCGACGAATTTTTGGAAAAAGGTAAAATGATTGTTTACACCGAAGGCAGATTTAGACCACGACAAGATTACAAAGCAACTTCTAAAAATAGTTTGTTGAACATAGAAACCGTTGTGTTGATTGATGCATGGTCAGCCTCGGCAAGTGAAATAGTAGCCGGCGCTTTGCAAGACAACGACATAGGAACCATTGTGGGGCAGCGCACCTTTGGCAAGGGATTGGTACAAGAGTCGATGAGCTTTCCCGATGGCTCGGGTTTGCGAATTACTACCGCACGCTACTACACGCCAACGGGTAGAAGCATTCAAAAGCCTTACGGCAAAAATACAGACTACGAACACGAACTTTCGGAGAGATATATGAATGGTGAATTTATGCACTTAGACAGTACTCATTTTGTTGATAGTTTGAAATTTACCACGCCCAAAGGAAAAGTTGTATATGGAGGAGGCGGAATTGCACCCGATGTATTTGTGCCGCGCGATACTACCGGATATAGTCATTATTTCGGAAAGTTGGTTAGCAAAGGAGTTATTTATCAATTTGCTTTTGAATATGCCGACAATCACCGCAAAGACTTGATAAAATACAAAACCGGAAAAGAGCTGAATACTAAGCTTGAAGCATCTAATCTGATGCCTCAGTTTATTGCTTATGCCGAAAAGAAAGGTATTTCAACAAATACAAAAGAATTGGCTATTTCGAGAAGTATTATCAACACCCAGCTAAAAGCCTACATTGCTCGAAATATTATCGATAACGACGGCTTTTATCCTATCATTCAAGAAATTGACAATGTATTGAATGAAGGAATTAAAGTTCTTCGTAAAAAATAAGCACCGGTGCTATTTTGTTTTTGAGCAAACCCTATTTTACTTGCTTATTTGTAAGCACTTGGCAAGTAAAATATCCCATTAATTTGGGTTCGATATTTAAAAACGAAAACATTTTTTTGTATTTTAAACGAAATATTCCAAAAAAACTCTGAAAAAACGATGTCTTTCGTTTTTTCAGAGTTTTTTTAAGTTTGAACAAGTAGAATGATGGATAAGATTTTGTATTACTTTGAAATTTAAAAGTTCTTATTGGCGACTCTGCTGTTTTTTGTATTCAATATATTCTTCTTCAATAATTTTAGCGATTTCTTTTAAACCTAATTCTTCAATTTTATCGGTAATAAAATAATTGAAAAATTCACAAATAAAGAAACGAAATCTTGAATATTCTAATTCATTGGAATAGCCGAAATTTTTGGTAAAATAATTTTTTAATTCCTTTGCTAGTGAAATATAATTATCACCAAGAAGTGTTTCGATTAAATTTCGAATTAAATCATCAACAATCTTTTTCCGTTCATAGATTAGCGAACTGCGATTTAAATCACATACTTCAATTGTTTTTTCGCCTTCTTCTGTTAAATGCTTTATTTCCCCTGTTGGTAAGAAAAATAAATGTTTATTCACATTATCAATTTCAGGGTTTAGCAAAAGTCTTTGCTCTTTGGTTAATTTGCTAATTGTAAAATTTTCTAAAACAAATTCATTATTGAGCAAAAAT
>JAIFNL010000179.1:0-1242 GCA_020047755.1 Bacteroidota bacterium | reverse complement strand
TGGAAATTGATTAGATTTTTTAATATTGCATTTTTCACAAGTTGGTAAAAGATTAGTCCATTCATAACCAAGCCAATAATAACCTTTATGAATTGCAACTCCTTTTATTCCATTTTTAGGACGGTAATGGTCGATGCGAGATGAAAATCCTTCTGATATTTTTTGTTCGCAGTAAGCGCATTTTTTGTGATATAATTGGTTAAGTGCATTTCTGTATTCTTTATATTTATCCGTAATTAATTCGCCCGGTTTTAGATTGTCTTTTATTTCCAAAAGTTTTGTCATTATCCAATTATCATTCAATACTGTTGGTTTTGCAATATTATCCTTATTTACTGAAATCATATTATTCGTTTTTATTTAATTTGCTTAAATATGCTTCTTTTAGTCGAAGTTCTTTTATATTTCTGTCCGACTCTTCCATTTGTTTAAAACTATCTTCTGTTCGTGCTTTTATAATAACTTCTTTTGGAATCATATCTAAAAAGTCAGGCGAAAATAATGGTGATGAAATCAATATATTAGGCAGCCAATCTTGTATTTCCTCTCCCTTATATTTGCATGCTAATTCAGTTTTGTTATTTTCATTCTTTAATTTGAAAATAATTGTTTTATCTTTTGGTGCACCTTGTATTAAAATTGGACTGTGAGTTGAAATGAAAAATTGAATTTGAGGAAACCAATTATTAAGTTTATTACATATACTTTTTTCCCAATTTGGGTGCAAAAACATATCTAATTCGTCAATTAAAACAACAGCTTTGAATTTTTTTATATCTAAAATTGCAGGGTTGTTTTCAGATAATCTCGAAACTAAATCAATTACAAAAGAAATTACACTTATGTAACCTTCCGATAATTGATTTAGCGAAAATTCAACATTATTTACAATGAAAACAACTTTACTTTCCTTTTCTTCTTTTATTTTTATTTGTAAATTATCAACATCTAGTATTTCTTTGAGTATTGTTTGAACTTGATTTATGGTAATAGTTTTTACTTTTTTTAATTCTTTTCTTTCAATGTCTTTTATCCATTCTTCAGCGTTTGTAAGATATTCATCATTTTTAAATAGTGTTAAAAATCCATAGGGTTCGCCTTTTGTAGTTGGACTAATTTTATGCCTGTTGGTTCCATATGCGTATAAGTTTTTTAAAAAAATTGTGCTGGTTGTGTTAAATTCATCAATATATTCTTTATTAACATCTTGATAAGCTGTAGCTGACAATAAGAAATCTTTGT
>JAIFNL010000273.1 GCA_020047755.1 Bacteroidota bacterium | reverse complement strand
AAAGTGCGTGCTTCGCTAGGCGAAATTTCTGATGCAATGGAAAAAGTACACGGACGCTACAAAGCGGTGATTCGTTCTATTTCGGGAATTTATTCTTCGGAATCGAAAGACGACACTGAATTTAAAAAAGCATGCGAACTGGCTGCTCAATTTGCCGAAATGCAAGGTCGCCAACCACGTATTATGATTGCCAAAATGGGACAAGACGGACACGACCGTGGTGCAAAAGTAGTTGCCACAGGTTACGCCGACATAGGATTTGACGTGGATATTGGACCTTTGTTCCAAACTCCTGCCGAAGCCGCCAAAGATGCAGTTGAAAACGACGTGCACGTATTGGGCGTTTCGAGCTTGGCTGCCGGACACAAAACCCTCATTCCGCAAGTGATGGACGAGTTGAAAAAATTGGGACGTGAAGACATCATGGTTATAGCCGGAGGTGTTATTCCCGCACAAGATTATCAATTCCTTTACGATGCTGGCGTTGTAGGTATTTTTGGACCCGGAACTTCGGTTTCTACGGCTGCTATTAAAATATTAAACATCTTAATAGAAGCTTATAAGTAATTAGAAGTCTGTTTTTAAACTCAAAACTAATTAGCTGTCGGCATATATACCGACAGTTAGTTATAAAAAAAAAGCCAGCTAAAATGCTGGCTTTTTCTTTTGTACTTAATATTTCAAAAAAGCAAAAAAACAGCTAAAAAACTTGCAAAATGCGCTCAAGTCCCTTCGCAAATGCGCTAGATTCGGAAAAAAGGAGCTAGCGTTAAATTTTCAGAAACCGGTCAAGTTTTCAAAATCTGACAAGTTTAAATCACTTGCATTCAATTAAATCCTTTACTTAGGCAACATTGACTTAATAATTTAACAATTTTCTAACTTTTCAATTCCACAACTTAACAATTAACAAATAATAAGGATATTTTTTATTATTATAGATTAAAATCTCAAAAGAAACAGTATCTTTGCACCCGCTTTGTTCTTAAAAACGGATTTAAACTACACGTAAAAAAATAAACCGATAAAAAATACAATCCCATGAAACGAATATCAAACCTCATTTCAATTGTTATTATTGTTGCCGGAGTATTTGCTGCGAATTGTTCGTATGCAAAAGCACCTTTATTGACAGTAAAAGACTTAAATTCGCCTCCACCACGCATTATTCGTACCTGTTGCTCATTTGGAGTAGAAGTAGGAATTACTGGAATGCCTCTAAAAAAATTAAGCGAAATTACCAGTTTATATAAAATAGGTAACCACAAATATTTAGGCGACAGATTTGAAGCAAATGGAATCATTTACACAAAGTTAGGTGGCTTCATAGACTTGGGTCATTTACGCGACCAAGCCGACTGGACTGCTTACCTTTACTCGCTCATTTTGAGCAAAAAAGAAGAAGGACGCATTGTGCAAAAAATAGGCTACGAGGGTGGACGCAAAACGCTTACCATCAAAATACCGGAAGACTTAGAAGACATTGATGCCGTTTTGCTTGCCGGACGCATTACTTACGACCTTTCAATTTGGCACGAAATAGCTACTTGGTTTGGAGCATCGTATTTGCCTTTTGTACCAGAGCGTTATTCGAGCTTTTCCATCGAAGATTCATATTCAAATTTATTAGGTATTCTTATTGGAATAAAAGCCATACAAAGCAATTTGCCTTACGAAGAAGCGATGACCATTTTGCTCAAAGAAAAACTAATTGAGCTTAAAGCGGTAGAAACCGACGAAGAAACCTACGCCGCTATGAAAGCCGTAGAAGATATTTGGTGGACAAACGACGTGAAACTACCCAATGCAAAGGTTTTGAAACAACGCAACTTAGAAATTGGCTCTACCTTAAAACCTTGGTTAGTTTCGCAATCCTCGCACAATGAAAAGGCGCAAGAGATTAATATTGAGGTTAAAACATCGGAAGGCGTGCCTTTGTCGCAATTGTATGAAGTTAGTTTTAAATTAAATCATAAATTTCCGCTCAAAGAAATTATACCTATTAAAAACGGAAGGTTGATTACTCAAAAAGATTTTGATTTGCTAATGATTTATGTAAAAGAAGATTTGCAAAAACGTTACGCACAAAATCCCAAGAAGTTAGAAGCCGAATTGAGAAAAAAACAACGCGAAGAATTGCGCGAAACAAAGAAAACTACAACTTCAAATAAGCCATAATTTTTTGAGTCGCACCCTTATTATCTGAAACAAATTGTTGAGCATGCTGCCCAGTTTGTTTCAGATATTGCTCATCAGTTATCAATTTATCGAACAAGTCGGCAAATTCAAAGACATCGGCAATAGAAAAAGCCGCACCAAGCTTAACTAATTCTACTGCTTCTTTGAATCGTTTGTAGTTTGTGCCAAAAATAACCGGCATTCCGAAAGTGGCAGCTTCCAATATATTGTGAATGCCTACTCCAAAGCCTCCTCCTATGTAAGCAATTGAACCATATTGATATAACGACGAAAGCATTCCTATATTATCTATCACCAATACATCGTTTTCGGCTACGGTATTTATTTCGGCTTGCGAATAGCGTACTACTTTGGCTTCTATGCTTTTAACAATTCGCTCTATGTTACTTGTATGCACTTCGTGTGGCGCAATAATGTATTTTACTTTGGGTGCAGCATTGTTAAGATGCTCAAAAAGAATCTCTTCGTCGGCTTGCCAAGAGCTACCTACTATCAATACGCGGCTATTTTTGGCAAAAGCCTCAACTATCGGAAAACTTTTCACACTTTGAGCTATCTCAAATACTCTGTCGAAACGAGTATCGCCCGCAATACTTACGTTGGTAATGTTTATTTTTTTTAAAAGTAGTTCCGATTCTTCATCTTGCACAAAAATATGCGAAAAATAACCGAGTACTTTTCGATACCAAAAACCGTAAGACTTAAAAAAAAGTTGATTGTTGCTAAAAATAGCAGAAATTAAATAAATAGGGATATTCTTTGAGCGCAAAAGGTGCAAATAGTTTTTCCAAAATTCATATTTAATAAACACAACAAACTTTGGGTTAATCAGTTCTATGAATTGTTTCGCATTTTGGTAAGTATCTATGGGCAAGTAAAAAACATAATCAGCTCCTTGATAATTTTTACGAACTTCGTAGCCCGAAGGCGAAAAGAAGGTTAATACAATTTTATAAGTCGAATATTTTGCTTTTATAGCTTCTATCACAGGTCGTCCTTGCTCAAACTCTCCAAGCGAAGCGGCATGAAACCAGATAGTTGATTCGTTTTTGGTTACTTTTTGCTCTATTTGTTTTAAGAGCGAAACCTGCCCATCGCGCCAAAGTTTTGCCTTTGCATTGAACAAGGCAGCTAATTTAATGATTTGTTGTGTAATAGATATTAATAAATTGTACATTATTTGTGCTTTATTAATAAAAAAATAGTATTTGTTTGAAAAATGAATCTTCTTTATTTTCAGAATAAAATAAACTGTACTTCTGCTAAAATAGAATAATGCAAAAATAGAGTTTATTTAAGAAATTTCAAAATACCTTCCAAAAACACACTCTTTCGTTTGGAATTTAATTCGTTGAATTTATACAAAGTTACATTTTTATCTTTTGAAAGAAAAAAAAAGAACGATAAATTTTTAAATATCCTAAAAAAAAACGTTATTTGTGTAATTAAAATTAAGCAAACGATAAAAAACAATGCGTATGAAATCAATTATTTGGTTTTTTGTAGCCGGATTTGTATTAATTCTTACTTTGTACGGCGTATATTCTTTGGTAGGAATATCAGTGGGAACTTTCATGGATTGGCTAATAGGTATTTTAGCTGTAATGTGGCTGTTTGCAATAGTTACAGTGCCGTGGAATGCACATTTTAGAGCACGAGAAATACTCGACGAAGCTGAAATATCGAAGCGTAAAGACATTTTAGTGATAGAGTCTAGCCTTGAGTTTGCTCGCCGCATTGTGAAAAGGTCTTTGTTTATTGCTATTTTGCTGCACGTAGTTTCGGCAATTGGGCTGTATGCTTTGGCTGTTTTTAGCATTACTCCGGTGGGCTATGTGGGAGCAATTTTGGCGGTATTGCTTGCTTTTTTGCGCCCTGCCATGCGCTCGTATGAATACATTCAAACACGTTTAGCCTCTATTCGCGAGGAGTTTAGATACCCAAGACAAGACATTAACGAACTTCTGGGCGACATTAGAACCATCAAAGAAACATTGAAAAAACTCGACGATATGCTTGCCAACAAGGACGATAAGCCTTCGTGGCGCAAAGACATTGACCTGTTTGTAAAAGAAACAAACCTGCATTTTGAAAAAATAGAAACTACTGCCGAAGAAACCACAAAAAAAACCGAGTTACTTATTGCAAATACCAAACAAGGATTACAAAAAGAAATTGAAACTGTTGGCAACGAGCACAAAGCAGCATTTCAACGAATTGCAGTTGATAGCCAAATACTCGACAGTGTAAGAGTATTGGCGCATTTTGTACGACAACTAAAAGAATAAATTATTACTACATATAATAAAAGAAAAGATAAAATAACATCAATTCTTAAAACGAGCACTAAAGCTTATGTGTTTTAAAACATTTCTGCATTTTATTTGTTCAAGTTTCTGATATTGAGTTATTTTATCAAATTTATTTTCCACAAATCAAACTTTGTGAAAAAATACCTTTGCATAGTTCACTCTCATTTTATACATTTGCCGACGTTTAAGTTATTTATTTCCACAACCAATTTACTATGATAAAATAACAATTGAACAATTTAACAATGTAACAATTTGTTATTAGAATTTGGGGGAAATTGCGTAATTTTACTTTTCTTAGAATTTCGGTCACTATCAAGTTACGCTATCAATTTGTTATCTACCTCAATACAATAAAATCCTTTCATTAAAAAAAAATTTAAGAAAATGAATTTAAAACAACTAAAACTATTGGTACTTATTCAGTTCTTGGCAATAAGTGCATTTGCGCAAATGAGCACAACTTTTCCGCTGCATGAAGGCATTAAATACGGAAAGTTAGAGAACGGAATGACTTACTACATTCTTCACAACGAAGAAACAAAAAACAGAGCTAGTTTTTATTTTGCACAAAACGTAGGTGCTATCTTAGAAGAAGACAGTCAAAATGGTTTGGCTCACTTCCTTGAGCACATGGCTTTTAACGGAACAAAACATTTTGAAGGAAAAGGAATACTCAATTTCTTGGAAAAAAACGGTGTGCGCTTTGGTGCCGACATCAATGCTTACACTGCTCAAGACCAAACAGTTTACAACCTTAGCAGCGTACCTACCGACCGAAACGGCTTGGTAGATTCTTGCCTTTTGGTGCTACACGACTGGTCGGGCTATTTGTTGCTCAAAGAAAACGAAATAGATTCAGAGCGCGGTGTGATTCAAGAAGAATGGCGTACTCGCAGAAATTCACGTTTCAGAATCAACTCACAAACTTCAAAAACGCTATACAAAGACTCTAAATACGCTGTGCGTGATGTAATTGGCGACTTGGACGTAATCAAAAATTTTAAATACGACGCGCTGCGTGCTTATTACAAAAAATGGTATCGTCCTGACTTGCAAGCTGTAATTGTAGTAGGCGATGTAGATGTAAACCAAGTAGAAGCTAAAATAAAAGAACGCTTTTCGGCTATTCCATTGGCTAAAGATGCTGCCAAAAGAGAATATTACTACGTTCCCGAAAATAAAGAAATCCTTTATACTCAGGCTACTGACCCAGAATCTACGAACACAGCAGTTGCGTTGATTTATAAAAAAGCCCAACCTTTAGTGAAAGATGATAATTTTTATCGTGTAGATATAATGCAAAAAATGTATCAAAACATGATAAGCAATCGCTTCAAAGAACTGACTCAAAGCAAAAACAGCAACAGTTTTAATTTGTTTGCAGGTTTCTTTTCTATGAACAGAACTACTTCGGTATTTTATTTGAATGCTTCGCCTAAAGAAGGCAAGGGAAAAGAATCGTTTGAAGAAATGATGTCGGAAATAGAACGAGTTAGTCGTTTTGGCTTTACTCAATCGGAACTAGAACGCGCTAAAATGTTTTTACTCAACGAGTATCAAACAGCTTACAACAAACGCGACAAAATAAACAACGACCAATGGGCTAGCCAAATAACCAGCAACTTTTTGGAAGCAGAACCTTTATTGAGCCCCGACAAAGAAATAGAATTGGCAAAAAATGTAATCAATTCGATACAACTTAGCGAGCTAAATACTTGGGCAAAAAGTTTACAAACAGACCACAACCGCGTGATAATGGTAACAGGTCCTGAAAAAGACAAAAGCATTTTGCCAAGCGAAGACGATTTGAAATCGGTTCTAACCAAAGTAAAAGCAGCAAACCTAGAAGCGTATGCCGAAGACAATACTCAAAGTTCGTTGATTTCAAAAGCACTTACAGGCTCTAAAGTAAAAAGCAATTTTGAAGTAAAAGGAATAGCCGGAGCAAAAGGTTATATTTTGGGCAATGGCGCAAAAGTAGTACTTATGCCAACCGAGCACAACCAAGACCAAGTATTATTCCAAGCTTACAGCTACGGCGGACGTTCGTTGATTAGCCAAGAAAACCTTGCTTCAGCCGATGCAGCCATTAGCATGACCAAAGCCTCAGGTATAAGCGAGTTTGATGCAGCCAAATTGGAAAAAATGCTTACCGGAAAAACCGTTCGCATCAATCCTTACATTGCCGAACTTAACGAAGGTTTCAACGGAACATCGAGCATGAAAGACCTCGAAACTTTGTTGCAATTAACTTACCTTGCTTTTGAATCTCCTCGTTTCGACAAAGATATGTACAACATTACACTCGAACAATGGGCTAACTATGCAAAACTACGCGAAAACAATTCAGTAGAAGCTTTTAGAGATAGCACCAGCGCCATTAATACAAACCGCAGCAAACGTGTTTGGTATTTCAACCAAGATTTCTTGAGCAAAGTAGATTTCAAAAAAGTAGAAGAAACTTACAAAAGCCGTTTCAACAATGCTGCCGACTTTACCTTTGTGTTTGTAGGCAAAATGGACGAAAAAACAGCTCTTCCTTTGATTGAAAAATACATTGGTAGCATAGCAAGTACCGGAAAAACTGAGAAATTCACCGACCACAACTTGCGCCCTGTCAAAGGAGCTTCTAAATTGCATTTCCAAAAAGCAATGGAAGTACCAAAATCGACTGTTTATGTAAACTTAAACGGCGAAATGAAATACAACTTACAAAATCGTTTGTGTGTAAATGCAGTAGAACAATTACTTTCAAAACGCTACCTCGAAACCATTAGAGAAGAAGAAGGTGGAAGCTACGGTGTAGGCGTAAGAAGCGAATTGACCTTTGTTCCAAAAGAAGAATTTAGCTTATTCTTGCGTTTCGATTGCGACCCTGCAAAACAAGACAAATTACTTTCGATTGTGTGGAAAGAAATAGAAGCCTTGAAAAATGGAAAAGTAGTTGCAAAAGATTTGACCGAAATAAAGCAAAACTTTATTAAAATGAGAAAAGAAATGGTAACCGACAACAATTTCTGGATGGAAGCCATCAACCAAACTCTCAAAACAAATGCTCCTTTCACGAATGATGCCGAGTACGAAAAAATCGTACAATCAATCAACGAAGCTTTAATTGGTAAAGTAGCAAAACAAATGTTCTCGAAAGCAAACTCTACCGAAGTAATTATGAAAAACTTATAGTTTGTCTATTTTTCACTCTAATTAGAGAGTGTTTTTTAGTCACTCCTTTGCGAAAGTTTTTACCTTTGAAAAAGTATTTTAGGTATCAAAATAAGTAAATGAGTAAGTTTTCAAAATTAGTTTATACTTTTCTTAGTGTTCTTTGTGATTTAACTTTGTGTTCTTCGTGGTTGATAATTATTCCAATTAGCCACAAAGTACACGAAGAAGAACACTAAGAACACAAAGAAAAAATAAAGATTTTAATATAAACTAATTTCAAACATTTATTTAACACCAAAACGTGAATATTAAAATTTATTAAACGAAATAAAAAGAAATAGCTGTTTATTTATTTTTAAAGATAAAAAAAACAACGAAAAATAACTTTAGCCTGATATTTCAACAAAAAAGTACTCTTTTTTTTGAAGAAAATACAAAAAAAAACAAATGCAATGCACTTAAAACCAAATGCAACACACTTTTAACCAAATGCAACACATTTAAAACCAAATGATGTCAATTTTTAAGCAAATGCTACGCACTTAAAACCAAATGATGACGATTTTTAAACAAATGTTACGCACTTAAAACCAAATGATGACGATTTTTAAACAAATGTTACGCACTAAAAACCAAATGATGACGATTTTTAAAAGTTTAAAATCAATTGCATCTTATTTTTTATGTACTGCATTTTATTTTTTATTAATTGAAACATTTTGAGGATTTGTTTCATGCTTAAAAAAATCTATTTAACGAATAAAGAATGTAGAATCAATGTAGCCAAAATATAAAATGATTTGCGAAACAGCCCTGCCTGCCTTAAAAAAGGCTTCTCAACATCAAACAAATTTCGTATTTTCTATTTTTTTGCAATTCCATTGTACAATACTTCGTTAATTTTTTTCTAATGAATTAAATAACACAACTTTGCCAAAGTTTACTTATTCTGATTATTATGCAGATAATTAACTATTTAGCAATTTACAAACTGCAACTTTGGCAAAGCTTAACGAACTATTAATTGTAGTCATAAGATATTTTATTCACTAAAGAATAAGTACATCAATAGAAAAAAAACGACATTCGTGTTTTTTGTAAAATAGTGTATATCAATCAAAAAAAACAGGAATCGTTAAACATTACTGCGAATGACTACTTATCGCAGTTCACAAAAAATATATTTGAAGGCGTATTTTTTTTTTATTGAATAAGAAATACTATTTTTGTGAAGCATTATTTTAAATAAAAACTGAAAATTATTGGAAACATGGCAAAAAGAATTATTTTTTTATTATTGATAGCAGTAAGTTTTATGAGCTGCGAAAAAGAAGCAGGCGAAGGCGGTACAAGCGAAATACGTGGGAAAATATATGTAAATAAATATAATGCCGATATGACTTATCTTCTAAAAGAATATTATGCACCCGAAGAAGATGTTTACATTATTTATGGCGACGATGATATTTACAGCGAACGCACTAGAACAAATTACGATGGAAGTTTTATTTTTAGAAATTTGCAAAAAGGAAAATACAAAATTTTTGCATATTCTAAAAACCTAGTAATTCCGGCAGGAACAGAGCCTATTATTGTAGAAGTAGAAATAGAAGACGATTTTCAAACAGTAGAATTATCGAAAGATATTGTTATAAAAAAATAGTATTTTACGCCAATGAAATTGAGTTATTATAATAAACTTTTCTTTATTTTGGGAATTTTGGCTTTCGCTAATTCTTGTTTGCCGTACTATGTTCAAACTCAGTCGCCCGAAAACGAACTGAACAACGTAGCTGCAATTTACAATCCCACCATTAACTCACTTCACCCTAGCTATCATATTTTTAGGCGCGATGAAAAAACAAGTATTATTGTTGCAAAAGTTTATAAATCGGAGATTTTAATCAATGATGCAAATACCGACAAAATAAATAGAGGCAAAGTACAATTTGCGTTGAACTTGTATAAAATAGAAAACGACACTCGTACATTGGTTGATACCCTACGATTTAGTTACGATGTAGAGCTAAAGCCTTACGAAAATGTTTTTATTGCTCAAATGACTATTAATACCGAACCTGGAGTAACGTATTCGCTTCACATTATTTACAATGATTTATTGAAGCAAAAATTTACCGTTTCGTATATAGACATCGAAAATGCACAAAAAAATACAGGACAGAACTATTTAGTTTCGCTCAATCATACAAGCGTGCCTGCTTTTAAAACATATTTTGCTGACAATGAATACTTCAAGATAACCGAAAATTTTTTACAAGACTCTATTTTGTATGTAGAATATTTCGATTATACCTATCCACTACCCCGACCTCCGGCATCGATAACTCAGCCAGAACTTGTTAGTCCTAAGCCTGATACGGTTTATCTTTTGAATGCCCGAGCAAATAGCTTGTTGATGCAACAAACCAAAGGAATGTATCGATATACAAAAGATACCGCAACCCACAACGGACTTACGCTTTTTACATTTCAAAACAAATATTATCCTCGCGTCAAAACCAGCCAAGATATGCTCCAACCTATCAGGTATTTAGTGTCAGAGCAAGAGTTTGGTAAGCTTTCCAATGTAACAAATACAAAATACGCCTTGGATAAGTTTTGGCTTAGTTTGGCTTTAGGCGATAAGGAAAAAGCACGTGAATTGATTAAAATTTTCTACACACGTGTAGTACTTGCCAACAATTATTTTACGTCCTACACCGAAGGTTGGCGCACAGATAGAGGAATGATTTACATTATTTACGGACCTCCCAAAGTAATTCAAAAGAATCATTTGAAAGAAAAATGGATTTATGGCAATACACAAAGCGCAGAAACGCTTGCCTTTACTTTTTACAAGCGCGACCATCAGTTTTCTACCAATCATTTTGAGCTTTTGAGAAACAATATATATTCGGCAAGTTGGCGAAATGCAGTAAAATCGTGGCGTGCAGGAAATCCTTTTTATGGAGGGAATTAGAATTTGGAATTAAGAATTAGGAATTAGAAATTATTCATTCCTAATTCCTAATTCCTAATTCTTAATTCCTAATTCTTAATTAATTACAGCCGGAAGTCTTTTGCGTCTTTCCATTTCGGTAAGAATCAAACTAAGCTCTCTGCCGGTTTGTCC
>JAIFNL010000121.1 GCA_020047755.1 Bacteroidota bacterium | reverse complement strand
TTTTTGCGTATAAATAATGTTAGGTTCAATTGAAAAATACGATAATGAAACATAAATTATTTATAATACTTTTATTGATATTTGCTGATAAATTGTACGCTCAAAATCATGAAAATACAAATAAGCAACAATTAGTTGGTATTGATTTATTTCAATTACCAGCAACTACTTTAAGTTTTAAATATCAATTTGCAACAAATCCAAAATTATCAATTAATTCGAATATTGGATTTACTGTAAATTATGCAAATTCAGCGGATTTAATTGGTTATTGGACTTCTTTAAATTTTACAGATGATGCCAATGCCTTATACAATAAAGAAATAGAGAATGGGGCTTTTGTAAATTTAGGAGTGCAATACAATTTTAGGAACAACTACGAAAAAAATCACTTTTATATCGGACTTTATCAAACAAATTCATACATTCACGAAATAGGACAGCAAGGAAACGATACAGGAAGTGGTATTGTTTATGAGAATGTAGAGCATTGGAAATACCTTATTGGGATAGCATCAAATGTTGGGTATCATTTTAGAACAAAAAAGAGATTACAGTTAGATTTCGGAATACAGTTTTCAAAACGTTTTAATGACAACGGACAGTTATATGGACATGAAAACTATATACCCGGACTTGGATTTAATGCTTATAATGAAGGCAATTCAATCTATCATCTAATTTATTTCAATATTCATTATTTGCTTAAAAAAGAACAAAAATGAAAATAGAAAAATACAAAAATAAATCGCAGTTTATTATTTATATTACAGAAAAGGGTAACACGAAAATTGATGTCAGATTTGAAGATGAAACGGTTTGGCTGACACAAAGCCAAATTGCCGAATTATTTCAAACAACAAAACAAAATGTAAGTTTACATATAAGTAATATATTTAAAGAAAATGAATTAGATGAAATTTCAACTGTCAAGGAATTCTTGACAGTTCAAACAGAAGGTAGTCGTGAAATAAATAGAAATATAAAATTTTATAATTTAGATTTAATCATTTCGGTAGGTTATCGCATTAAATCCAGAATTGCAACCCGTTTTAGACAATGGGCAACAGCACATTTAAGAGAATTTATTGTAAAAGGCTTTGTTTTAGATGATGAACGATTAAAAAATCCAGATTTGCCTTTCGACTATTTTGACGAATTATTACTACGAATACAAGATATTCGAACATCAGAAAAACGGTTTTATCGCAAAATTACCGATATTTATGCAACAAGTGTAGATTATGACCCAACTACTGATGACAGTATATTGTTTTTTAAAACAGTTCAAAATAAAATGCACTGGGCAATTTCAGGCAAAACAGCAGCAGAAATTATTTACGAACGTGTTGATAGTAACCAACAAAACATGGGGTTAACAAGTTGGCGTGGCGATAAAATCAGAAAAACAGATGTTTCAATAGCCAAAAACTACCTCAATTTTGAGGAAATTGAACCATTGAATAACCTTGTTGAACAATATCTTGTTTTTGCAGAAGGACAAGCCAAGCGTAGAATTCCAATGTATATGAAAGATTGGATTACAAAATTAAATGGATTTTTGACATTGAATGATAGAGAAATACTAGAACATGCTGGAAAAATTTCACATGAACTTGCAAAAGATAAAGCCGAAAAGGAATATGAAATCTATCATCAAAAACAAATTGAATTAAGCAAACAAATTGACAATGAATTTGATAAAATAATTAAACAGATTGAAAAAAAATGAACCTAACATGCCACATAGCGACCATGCCTTCCCGCTTTTTGCCGACGCACAAAAGCCCGACGCACGAAAAAGCGGGAAGGCACGTCACATGTGGCTTTTCGATAGCGTTTATTAAAAAGCACTATAAGTAGTGTTTGAAAGAAAACTTATCATTTTTTGAAAATTAAAAAAAACAAAAACCGTTCGACCGACTTGTCGGTCTGTCGGTTAGGCTGTTAGTAAATCATCGGACAAGCCGGTGGAACCGATTTTGCGTAGTTTTCTTTCAAACACTACTTATATCTATTTTTTTTTGAATTTTCAAATATATTCAATAACTTGTGGCTTTTTTAGTTGATAATATATAAAAAAACAGACACACTCAAAAATATAAATTATAGAAACATTAACCACAATTTGGATAACGATAATTTATTTGATAAAACCAAATAGAAAATGTGAAAAAGCATTATCTTTGCATTTATGATGAAAGAAATTTTTAAAATATTAAATCTTAACTTACAAAACGGTTTATATTCTGTTTCTGAGGCAGATTGGCATGGTATTTTATCGGAAAGAACTGAGAATATTTTAAAAAACATTATTAAACCTGATGCTTTTTTCTTGTTGAACAACGAGCCGTTCATTTTGTTTTTTGAAAATCCGGTAAATAAAGAACATATTTTTAAGAATAGTTGGAATTTAAATCTAAGTCCCATAATTTTCATCATAAGCGAAAGCGAAATTGAAATTTATAACGGCTTATCGTTTTTAAAAGAAGAAAGAAGTGCGGCAAAATTGCCAATGGAAAATTGGCAAGAGAATTATTCATACTTCAACATTGTTTCAGGAAAAACTTGGGAACAATTTGCTAAAAATGAATTTAGTGAAAATAGTGTTGATAAAAAATTACTTGAAAACATTAAAGCTGTTAGAAATGTTTTAAAAGATGAATTTAAATTATCAACACAGGTTACAAATAATTTACTCGGGCGATTAATTTTTATTCGATATTTGATTGATAGGCATGTTGTTATTGGTTTTGAAAGCACAAATGACGGTCGAATGTCAAACGAGCAACTTTGTCAAATTTTAACATCACCCGAAAAAACGTTTGAACTGTTTGCCTATATCAAAGAAAAATTCAATGGAAATTTATTTCCGGTTTTAACCGAGGAACAAGAAAATGTAAACAAAGAACATTTACAGCAACTTGTTAATTTACTGCAAGGTACTGAAATATCAACAGGACAAATGTCATTGTTTGATATTTACGATTTTTCAATTATTCCGATTGAATTAATCAGTAATGTGTACGAGTTTTTTATTGGTCAGGCAGAGCAAGAAAGTAAAGGGGCGTACTACACACCCATGTTTTTGGTTAAAAATATTTTAAGCGAAACAGTAAATAAATATTTTGATAATAATCCCCAAGAATACAATTGTAAAATCCTTGACCCGGCATGCGGTTCCGGCGTTTTCTTAGTTGAAACATTACGAAAAATAATAACACAACATCAAATAAATACACCCGATTTTCATCATGATATTGATGTTTACAAATCCAAGGTTAAACAACTTCTTTCGGATAATATTTTTGGGATAGACAAAGACCCAAACGCGGTAAACGTTGCCATCTTTTCTTTATATGTTACTCTTTTAGATTATCTGCAACCACCGGAGATAGTAAATTTCAAGTTTCCACCTTTACTAAACAAGAACTTTTTTGTTGCCGACTTTTTCGATGTAAAAGCCGAATTTAATACTGCATTTAAAGAAATTCAATTCGATTTTATTATCGGCAATCCACCTTGGGGAACTATAAAAGAAAGCGCTACGCTCTACGAAAATTATTGGAAGAATAGGGAAAAGAGTGAAACAGAATTGCAGAAAAAGAACAACCCTGAATATAAAGGGAAAGTTGAAATAAAAGTCAGCAACAAAGAAATAGCTCTGGTATTTCTAATTCGTGTAAGCGATTTTAAGTTTACCGAATGTGCTTTTATTGTTACCAGTAAAGTACTTTATAACCTGAAAGCTAAAACATTCCGCCGTTACTTTCTCGAAAATTTTGTCGTTCGTAAGGTTTTTGAACTTTCGTCGGTAAGGCACGAAGTATTCGATAAATCGAACGACCCAGCAAATTGCCCTGCAAGTATTCTGTATTATGCGTATTCGACCAACAAAGAAAAGAACAAACAAAATCTTGTAACTCATATTTCGTTAAAACCCAATCGTTTTTTTGAGCTTTTCAAAATGCTTACAGTCGAAAAACACGACCAAAAACAATTGTTTCAATCGTATTTTATGGAGTATGATTGGATTTGGAAAGTGCTGGTTTATGGTAATATTTTGGATTTTTATTTGATAAAAAGGTTAAATGAATTTCAAACAATTAGAGAAGTAACCTCAAATACAACTGAATTTACAGTAGGACAAGGATTAAAACGAACTGATGGAAACAATAGAAAGGATGCGAGTTTTTTAATTGGACGTGAGTTTCTTGACACAAATAAGAATAAGGAGCTTCAACAGTTTTATATTAAACCTCATAAACTAAAATGGACTGAAAATACTGTTGGTTATTTGCCAAAGAAAATTGATTTATTTGAAGCACCTTGTCTTTTTATTAAGGAAGGTACGGATAATGAGTTTAATTCAGTTTCAGCAATTTCATATAAAAATGTTGTGTTTACAAGCTCAATTACTGCATTTAAAGCTCTGGATATTGACGGATTATACAAATTAAAAGCAATTTCCGGATTATTTAACTCTTCCCTTTTTGCATTTTATATGGTATCTATTGGTTCATCGGTAGGTATTGAAAGAGAGCAAACCCATGATGATGAAAAATTCGATTTTCCATATAATTCATCACCAAAACTTGTAGAATTGGTTTCCGAAATAGAACAAGCCGCCAAACAAAAGCACGAAGCAGAACTTCAATTATCAGAGGAATACGTTGAGGCAGAAAAAAAATACAATCAACATTTAGCAGAAATTGACAAGGAAATTTATGGAATTTATCAAATTAGCAGTCAGGAAAAAGCATTGATTGATTTTGCGCATGAAATATCAATTCCGTTAATAAAAAGAAGAGATAAACAACGAATTTTCGGCGAACTAAACTTGCAAACTATTGAACATAAAGAATATTTGTTGAGTTATGCGAAGATTTTTATTGAACATTTTAATAACATTTACAATTCCGACGGGCTATATTTTGAAGTAGAAGTATGGCATTCGTACTATATGATAGGGATGCTTTTTAAAGTAATTCATTCGCCATCGGAAGTTGAAGAGCAAATAATCTGGAAACAAGATACTGAAACCCAAAAACTGTTAAAAAGATTTTCGGCAATATCAATCTCCCAACAAAGCAACGAGTTGTTTATTCAAAAAGACATCAAAGGTTTTGAAGAAGAAGCTTTTTATGTGATAAAACCCAATGAATATAAGAACTGGCACCGAGCCTTGGCATATTTAGACCTTAGTGAGTTTATTGATGCAATGATGCAGGGAGCAAAAGAGGAGGCTAAGTTATGAGTTTAACTTCTGGAAATTTTCGATATAACCAAATTAATGCTAAAAAACAATTTGAACTTATTCTTTCTGCTATTCTCAAAAGCCATCAAATGATGTTGAATGATTATGAAAAGATTGAACGAAATGAGAATAGTATTAGAAATAGATTGTGGAAAGATTATTTGAATAACAATCAAAACCGCGAACTGCTAAAGATAAATCAATATATTTTTAAAGCTGAAAACTCGGAAGTTGGCGACAACTATAAAGAAACAGGAAGACACGATATTCAAATTATAAATCCAATAGAGTTTTGCAGAAACACAAATGCTTACTTTATCATCGAATGTAAATTGCTTGAAAATACGAAAATAGGCAAAGGCTCCTTGAACCATAAATATGTTGAAAACGGAATAAAACGATTTATTGAACGGAACGACTATCCGAGTTATTACGGTTTAAATGGAATGATAGGTTTTATTGTTAAATCGGTTGATATTAACAAAATTGTAGCAGCTATAAATAAGTTGCTTCCAGCCAACGAACAAATTACTGAATACACTTTTTCTTCCGAAAATGGAAACACTTATAAATCGGAACATCATGATTTTCAAGATAAAAACATTCAACTTTATCACTTAATGTTGGATTTTTCAGATTTAATAGAATAAATAGAATGTAGCTAATCGAGCAAATCCATTCAAGTTTCGATTATTGCAAAATTCTGCAAAGAAAAAGCGAAGTAAACATACTTACTCATCTGAAATGTACCGTTTTGCAGTAAAATAAAAAGGAAATTTAATTTGTCTGTCAGTTTAGTACAAATTAAAATTTAGATAATATTATTGCATTAGCAATCAAACCAATAACTA
>JAIFNL010000071.1 GCA_020047755.1 Bacteroidota bacterium | reverse complement strand
AGGTATTTTGGGCTAAAGCCCAATTTTCTGTGGTTTTCATTTCCCCGACCTGAAGGTCGGGGCTAATTAAAATAAAATTTAAACAACCTCTTAGGATTTAATAAAACGAATGTGGTCTAATCCTAAAGAGTCTTGTGTTAAAATATAGCCCGCAATATTGATACGATGACTTAAAGCCACCTGTATCAATTAGCTAGATGCACCCTGAAAGGTTTCTTAACTAAACGACATTGGTTGTTTAATTGCTAAATTGTTCTATCTGTTTTCTATTTTTACTTTCTGCTTTTCCTTTTTTTGTTTTCGTTCTGTATGTGAGGATTTTAAAGTATAAGTAATTCTTTGTTATTAAAAATTGATTCTATTTTTACAAAAAAATTGCAATTATGTCAATAAACTTTTTTATTTTTGTATTGAAATCAATAAAATCAAAATTAAACAATTATGAAAAGAAAGATAGCTATTGTATTATTCTTCACTTTATTTTTTAGTGTTTTGTTAAATAAGCAAGCAAATGCGCAATGCGAGAAACCAGAGATTACAGCCATTAGAACAGCAGGAAGTCAAGTATGTACTCCTTTGGTAGAAAAATTGAACTTTACTTACGATACACTTTACACTGATACTGAAATTACCCTCAATTGGGGTGATGACAAAAAAACTTATACTTACAATTACGCACAAATACTGGGCGATTCGGCTACACATACGTATTTAAAATCGAGTTGTAGTTTCGATGCTTACTTGAATAGTATTTTTATTTGTGCCGATTGTTTTGTTATTTCGTACACTGCAAAGCGCAAAAACTGTCCTACGGCGTTTTCTTTTTCAACCGCCTCGTCGTTTGTGCAAGTTTACAACAAACCCATTGTTAATTTTAATTACAAAGACGATGCCGATGTATCGATTGATACCACTGTACTTTTGACGTACAATGTGTGCAAATTAGACTCGGTACATGCTACTAATTTAGGTGCAAAAATGACTGGTCCTGGTTGTTCGGCTTCGAGCGAACCTATTGAATGGAGCTACAAAGGCGTTACCAATCCGGCATTTACATTTTCGGAAGATTATGTGTGCGATTCGGCTAAATGCGACAGTATTTATATTTTCAATTTCCCCGAAATAGGAAAATACGCCGTTTCGTTGAGCCAAGAAAATGCTTGCGGAATCAGTTCGTTTACCGATACGCTTATTGTGCGCCCCTTGCCTTTGGTAGGTTTTGAAACCGACAATGTATATAACTGTTTTCCGGCTGATATTCGGTTTGTGAACAATTCAGATACTGCTATTTTAAACACTACTTGGATTTACATAGCCAATGGCGATACTACTTTGGTGCAAAATGACACGTTAGTTACTGATGGGCAGCAACTTTATCTCGATGAGGGAGAATATAGAATTGTGATGCAAGGCAAAGACCGATATTGCACCAACGAAACGGATACTACTTTGATTTTTGAGCAGCTATGCGAAGATTTGTATGTGCCCAATGCTTTTATACCCGATAGTCCCGACCCCGATTTGAATACCTTCCGTCCGGTGGCAATCAATTTGATTAAATACCGAATCAATGTCTATGACTTGCATGGCAAGTTGCTTTGGACTTCCGATAAGCTCAACAACGGAGCACCTGCCGAAGGCTGGGACGGAACGTTTCGCAACGCGCCTTGTCCGCAAGGAACTTACGTGTGGAAGATAGATGCCACTCTTGACGATGGCTACACCGCCGAGGGGGTTGCATGGAAAGGGCAAAAACTCGAAACAGACGAGAAACGCACCGTAGGAACAATTTCTATTATTCGATAATTTTGTGGATATTCTACAAAAGGAGCATAAAAGTATTGCCTTTTTAGAATTTCCCTTTCATTCAAAAAAACAAAACTTATTCTAAAACAATATATATGAAAAAACGTTACTTTTCATTGTGCTTGATACTTACATTGAGTATGAGTTTCAAGGCTTTTGCACAAGACCCTATTTTTACACAAAGCTACGGCAATTTTATGTATTCCAATCCCGCCTTGGTAGGTAGCAAGCAAGCATTGCGAATATCTATGAACAACAGAATGCAATGGGTAAGTTCTGTAAATCAATTTGTTATTAGCAGTTTTCAGGCGGATATGGCTTACGACCGTTTGGGAATAGGCATTTCGGGAATGTTCGATAAATCAGGACCTTCGTTTAAATATTCCAACATTGATATAGCGGCAAGCTATCGTATTTGGCAATTGCACAAGGCGGTAATTCAGCCAGGCATTCAATTCTCGTACTATAACAGGAACATGGATTGGGACAAATTTATTTTTTACAATCAGCTCGACCCGCATGGCGGTTTGGTGGGCACAGGAACCGTACCCGAAGAAACTTACCTCAATGCCAATATGTTTGATGTAAGCCTTGGCATTGCCAGTCAAATACCCATCGAACGCCGCCGCACAAAACCTGGCTGGCTTAGTGTAGGCATGGCGTTTCACCACGTTAATAGCAAAGATATGTCGGCTTTGGGAATTACCGAGTCGCCTATTCCGTTTAAATTTACTTTTCAGGCAGGCTACTTATACAACTTATACAAGCGCAACGACGAAACAAAACTTAGAGATTTAACTCGTTTAGAACTTTATCCACATGTGAAGTTTGAAAAACATGGACAGTTTGGAGTTATTGATTTGGCTACTTATTTGTATCGCCGTCCGTTTTTGGTGGGAATGACCTTGCGCACGTTTGCTAATTTTTACAACTTGCGCAATGCCAACCAAGTAGCCGCTAACTTAGGCTACGAAGGAACGGTGGGCAAATACACAAGCTACCAGATTTCGTACAGTTACGACTTTGCTTACACTGGTTTGGTGGGAACAAATACACCTTCTTTTATGACCCACGAAATTTCGCTGGTGGTATTGCTTGCCAACAAACGCAAAACCGATGCTTTAGAAGAAGCCAAATACGATGAAAAACAACTTTTTGACTTTAATAAAACACAACGACGCTTTAAAAACGAGGCAGCTCCCGGAAAAACAAAAAGAAGACAAGCTCTTGACATTACGCCAGTCTTTTATCCTTTCAATTTTCCAGAACAACCACGTAAACAGTAATTTAGAATTAGGAATTAAGAATTAAGAATTAGGAATTGTGAATTAAGAATTAGGAATTAGGAATTAAAAATTAAGAATTGTGAATATTGTAAAACAATTTAACAATTCAATAATTCAATAATTCAATAATTCAACAATTTAACAATTTAACAATTTAACAATTTAACAATAGAACAATAGAACAATAGAACACATGAAGAAGTTATTGGTAACCATCACTATACTATTATTTAATTTGTACATTCAAGCCCAAGATATTTATTGGGCAACTAAAGTAGATAGCGTTTCGTCGGAATATAGCGACGATGAGGCTGCTGCTTTTACTATTTTAGGCTTGCCCAATGTGGACAAGCGAGGTCGCTGGAGTGCGTATGCGTGGGCGGTTGAACCGAACAAAATAAATACCGAAGGCATCGAAACAGCTTACATTGATGTTACTTTTGGCACAAAAGCGATTATGGCAAATCAACTGGCAGTGTTTGAAAGTTTCAATCCGGGTGCCGTTTCTGAAATATTCATACAAGGTTATCGCGACTGGGAAAGAGTGTATGTAGATACTTTTGTGTTGGCAAAAACAGGTTTTGTTACTTTCGATGGCAAAATAGACGAAGACCTCAAAAAAGTGCTAGGCACAGTAAAGAAAGATTGGAATTTAGTAGTAAAAGACCACGAATTTCAATCACAAAAAGGCTCGAATATTTTGCGTGTGAAGTTTGAAGCACAAGAAGTATTGAAGGTGCGAATTGTACTAAATACCTTAGCTATTGATGGTTGGAATCAGATAGATGCCGTGGCTTTGGCAAGCGATAAGTACAAAAAAGAAATTGACTATCCGCAAATTAATTTAGCCGACAAGAGCCTTCTTACCGAGCGCGAAGCTCAAAACATGGGCGAATACATCAACACGCCTTATGCCGAAATAAAACCGGTGCTTAGCCCAAACGGAAAAGAGCTTTATTTTTCGCGAAGCTTCTACGATAAAGCCTATTACGCCGAAACACAACATATTTTTGTTTCCGATTACAACGCAAACGTTTTGCCAGAATGCTATCGCCGCAAAGATATGTATTACGAAGAAACCGAACTGTGGGAACCTGCTGCGCCGTATTCTAAAAAATACAACAACATTATCCCCAACGAACTATTTGCTTTTACTAACAATGGAAACAAACTATATTTCAACAATTTATATACCAATGAGGTAAGCGATAATTCCGATTCTATTTTCTTTAAAAACACTGCCGGTATTTCAGAATCTATTAAAGATACTGTTTTCTGGAAAAATGCAAGCTCAGAGCAAGTGGAAAGTTTACAGAAATACGTTTTGCCAAATTACAAAGCTCTAAAAGTAAACAAAGAAGAAACTGTTCTTTTGATGGTAGTAGAAGATAGCCTTACCAAAGCGCAATCGCTATTTACAAATGTAAAATTACAAGAAAACTGGTTGGATTCGCCTATACTTTTGGGTAGTTTGGAAAATCAAAATACATTTCCTTTGAACTACTCGGCGCAGGCTGAAACAGCTCGTTTTATTTTTTATGTGGATACTCTCAATAGTGATAGCTTGAAAGTGGGCAATATAGAATGGCATGATGTACAAGATGTTAAAATAAAGAACTTTCAAAACAACAGCAAATACATAAACTTATTTGTAACGCCCAACGATGAAACCATGTTTCTGGCAATAGCCAACGACAAAAGCAAAGGCGAGCGCGATTTGTTTTATTCCAACAAACAAGCCGATGGCTCTTGGTCTGAACCCCAAAGCATGGGCAACGTGCTGAATACAATAAACGACGAAGACGCTCCTTTCCTCGACGAAGATGGTGTTTCGCTTTATTTTGCCAGTGCCGGACACAGTGGCTATGGCGAAATGGATATTTATGTAAGTCGCAAAATAGGCGAAGGCTGGGACAAATGGTCGAAACCCAAAAACCTTGGCAGCAAAGTAAATACAGGAGGTTCTGAAAATGGATTTATCATTTCGCCCAAAACACGAGTGGCTTATTATTCATCTACCACCAAAACCGTAGGCTGCAACGATATGGCTGACCTTTACGAAATACAAATGTCAAAACCCATTATTCTTGTTTTCAAAGGCAAAACTCTGAATGTGGACACCCAAGAGCCAATTAGCGAAGCCGAAGTTACGCTCAAAGCTCTCGACGAAAACGGCGAAGAAGCTTTTAGCTACGCCACCATGATTTCAGACGAGTACAATGGCAATTTTAGCATCAAACTACACGAGCTAGTCGATGCCAACAAACTCTCTAACTTTGCCCTTATTGCTCGCAAAGAATACCACAGCCAAACCAACAAAAAAGGCGATACCATTGTGTTTGATGTTGCAAACATAAACCCCAATAGTAGAATCATTACCATAAATAGAAACCTATATTTGCGTACCGACGAGAACATAGCAAAAACGCCAAAAAAACGTGAGCAAGATTCTCTAATCATTGTACATACCGATATAGTGGATCCAAAAACCGTAGTGGATACAGCCATGGAGCAAGTGGTGGATACTAAAATAGAAATACTTCAACCCAAAGACATGATTACTTGCGATGTGCTTTTCTACAATGGCAACATGTATTTAGTACCACCGCCCAACAAAGACGGTAGTTTGACTAAGGTTCAGTACTTGGAAGACTCGTATTTTAAGGAATTTGACTACAACCAGTTTGATTTTAGCATCAACGAAGGGGATTTTGAGAAAATGATACAAAAAATAGTAGAACGTCAAAAAATCTTCGGAACGCTTACCATTCATATAGTAGCAAGTGCCTCGCGCGTGCCTACCAAAGTATATGATTCGAATCAAGACTTAGCCGAAAAACGTGCTTCCGAAGCTATTACGCGCATCAAACTAGCTATGCAAAAGCACAACATCGACGAAAACAACATTACTTTCAAAGAACATACTTACGTGCAAGGTCCTAAATATACAAAAGACCTTACCAAAGAGGACTATATGAAACACCAATACATAAAAATATGGGTGGTAGGCTGCTTTGACAAATAACAAAAACCGTTC
>JAIFNL010000238.1 GCA_020047755.1 Bacteroidota bacterium | reverse complement strand
ATTCTTCATTGAAATATTTAATACAAACATTAAAAACTTTAAATTATGAACAAATTTTTATTTACTTTTTTAGCCTTGTTGCTCATAGGCAACCTTTCGGCACAAACTCAGATGCTTATTGGCGGAAATATGGAATCTGTCGATAAATGGAGTACCAGTTTATTAAATACGGCAACAGGATTTGAACCTACTGCTACTTGGAATTATACCACAGCTACGCCAGTAAATGGAGCAGGTGGCAATTTGCATGTTACGGGAGTTACTACCGCCGGAAACAGTCAATACTGTATTTATCAAGCTGTAACTCTTTCGAAAGAGAAAAAATATACATTTGATGGAGCTTTTAAAGCTATTCAGATAAACAATAGCTGGTGCGAGGTTTTTATTGGAAAAAAACCTGTTGATGGAAGTGATTATACCACAACCGAGGGAACTCGCATTTCTGCCTTTGGAACTTGGGCAAGTTATACAAACAGCGATGGAAAATTCAGTACTACCATCGACCCAAACAATTACAAGACATTCATTCCCGAAACCGATGGCGAATATTATCTTGTTGTGAAAATGGGAAGCACTTCTTGGGACAATTCTTCTCAAACCTTTGAAATTATTGTAGATGAGCTTTCGTTGTTGGAAGAAGATTCAAAACCTATTGCCAATTTCGTTTCAAACGCAACGGAAGGTTTTCTGCCATTTGCGGTTCAATTTACCGACAAATCAAGATTTGCTACATCGTGGGCATGGGATTTTGGAGATGGAAATACCAGCGATGTTCAAAACCCTTCGCATACCTACACTACTCAAGGAACTTATAGCGTAAAACTGACTGCAACCAACGCATTAGGCAACGATGTGATGACTAAAACGGATATGATAAAAGTAAATCCTATGAAAGTTTTGACAGGAGGCGGAGTTTTGAAAGATGGAAATATGGAAAACGGAACAGCAAATTGGTCTGTTTCTACTCTAAACTCGCCGAGCGATAAATTACCTGTGGCAAGCTGGAATAATACCCAAAAAGTAGCCAGCGCAGGACAAGGCGGTGGGCTTTTTGTTACCGGAATTTGTGGAGGAGCTACTGTACAATATGCTATTTTTCAAAAAGTAACTCTTTCTGCCGATAAAACTTATGATTTTGATGGAGCAATAAAAGATTTTTCTTCGGGCTTAAACGAATCGTGGATAGAAGTATTTATTTCGAAAAACGCTCCTGTTGATGGTTTAGATTTTGGTACTAATGCCGATAATATTCAAATTGCAAATTTTTCTACATGGGACGGAAGTTGTTCACATGCAGGACTTGACGGAACTTTTGGCAACAATTCTTGTTCTAATAAAACATTTATTCCTGCAACTAGTGGCGATTACTATTTTGTATTCAAAGTAGGTTCGTTCTTTGCCGGAACATTTGAAATAGCCATTGACGAACTTTCGCTAACCGAAACCAGAGTAAAACCGATTCCTGCATTTTCGGCAAACAAACCAGTTGGTTTTGCTCCTTTGGAAGTAAAATTTACCGATGCCTCTACCTTTGCAACCTCGTGGGCTTGGGATTTTGGCGACGGAAGTACCAGCGATGTTCAAAACCCTTCGCATACTTACACACAAGTGGGAGCTTATACTGTAACACTTAAGGCAACTAACGAAATTGGCTTTAACGAACTTAAAAAGACCGACTTTATAAAAGTAAATTCAAAACCAGAACTTCCAGCAGGGCAAAAACTCTATGGCGGAAATATGGAAGACCCCAATTTGTGGAATATCACACAATTGAATGCCGCTGCTACTACTCCTGCTACTTGGAATAATACCCAAAACACCCTAACAGCAGGTGCTGGTGGCAATTTGCACATACAAGCTAGCGTAACCAATGCAACAGCTCAATATTGCATTTGGCAAGAAGTAGAATTAACTGCCGGAAAAATATATACTTTTACTGCTGCCTTCAAAGATTTAAGTACAAAATTAGACCATTTCTGGAGCGAAGTATTTATTGGAAAAACAGCTCCTGCCGATGGTGCCGATTATGGAACAGGACAAACTAAAATTTCGTTTTTCAATACTTGGGATTGCTCTACCGGAGCGGGCGTAGATGGAACGTATCAAACCAATGGTTGTGGTTACAAAACCTTTACCCCCGAAACCAGCGGAACATATTATTTTGCAATAAAAACAGGTGTTAATGATTGGGAAAACAAAGTCTTTGCTTATTCCGTACTTATTGATGAGGTAAGTTTAATGGAATCAGAAATGGTGGAAGCTTCGTTTTTTGCCGATGTAACTTCGGGCGATGCTCCTTTGACTGTAACGTTTACTAACCAATCCACTAACTCCAAATCGTGGGAATGGACTTTTGGCGATGGCGGAACAAGCATAGAGAAAAACCCAACGTATGTTTACAAAACCAAAGGAAAATATACCGTTTCGCTTACTGCACGCAACGGCAACGCTTCCGATACTGAAACTGTTACCGATTTGATTAACGTTACTGGTACAAATAGCATAGAAGATTTAAGTTTTGTGAATAAAATTTCGGTTTACCCCAATCCTTCAAACGGTTTATTTAATTTAACTTTAGAAGGAATTTCAGAAAGTACTATCGAAATTTATAATGTTGAAGGAAAGAAAATACTTTCTAAAATTCAGGAAAATGAAGAAGTTCTTTCGTTTGAATTACAAACAGAAGGTATTTACTTTGTGAAAATTATAAATACTGATTTTGTGGAAACAAAGAAAGTAGTAGTGAAAAAATAATTGAATTTAAGTTAGAGAGTCCTTTAATTTTAAAGGACTCTTTTACTTTTATAACCTGAGTTCGATATAATTACTTAGACATTCCTTTTCTGTACCATTAAATTCTGGTTTAAAATCTAAAAACAGAACAGGCAAACCGTTTGGATACCTTCCTTGTTCACCGTTGCAAGTTTTTCCGTATTTCCAAATTTCACCTTTGTAAATAGATACTGTCGGCAGTGCCGCAATTGTAACAAGGAAACCAAGCATTTTTTGCTACTACTAATGCGTATTGTAAGCAATCGGTGCGCTCGTAAGTGTGGCTTTCGATGCGATCAATTTCTTGGGCTTTTTTTTCGGCTCGCTCAATGGAGAGCTTAAAAAAGAACAGGGCAAAAGTAGTGAAAACTGCTAAAATAAGCAAACTGGTTTTTACTGTTATTACATTTTTCATAAAATAAAATTGTTTAGATGCAAACAGCCCTTTTGCAGTTTATAAAAAGAACATAAAAAAAGCGTGGGCTGAAACTTGTTTTTTACAGAGGCATCGCCAAACGCCCGAAATAATAACAAGCACAACCCACGCTATACTACTATAGCATGAACACACTACACCTTATGTGTAAAGATATAATGTTATTGTAACTTGTTTTCTATTATTTCTGAAAGTTGGCGATTTTCTGTAAAAAGAAAACAAAGTTTACGCTATTTTATTTTTGAAATGGTTTTATTCGATATGTTAAATTGTTAAATTGTTAAATTGTTGATAAGGTTTTAATTAATTGATATTAGGTGCATAGCACCGAAATCTTTGTAGAAAAAGAAAATATCCTATTAAAAAAGGTGCGTAGCACCGAAATAGAAAACCATTTAACAGATTTCGTTGCTACGCACCTTAGAAAAATATTAAACTCTGTTTTTCTACAAAGATTTAGCACCTAAAGGTGCTAAGATAATTGTCAATTAATTAAAACCTTATTCCTTTATTTTTTCGAACTATTGTTAGTGCAAATGTAGGAAATAATTTTGAATGTTGGATAGGTTTTTGGGTTTTTTTTTGATAATGAAGAAAAACAGAACGGCATATTGATACGATGACTTTGAGTCATCTGTATCAATAGTGTTTTTTTATAAGTAGGGTTTGTTGTGTATTGTGGTGGGCTTTTGGATTGGAATTTTTGAGGTGGTTTGGTAAAAGTAATCGGGTGTTTTTTATGATTAATGGTTAATGCTGGGGTTGATTGATACGATGACTTAAAGTCATCGTATCAATTTGATTGTAACGAAGTTTTTTTTTGGTTTCAAATTCATTGTATTTGAAAATCGTTGAGGGTATGAGGAGTGAAAATAAAAACCACACACCATCAGATTGTTCAAATTTCGATAATTTTATGTTTGATGGCATACATTACTAATGCTGGAGCATTGGGGCACTCGGTTTTAGAAAGCAAATTTGCGCGATAGGTTCTAATGGTATCGTGGCTAAGGTGTAACTCTTCGGCTATTTTTTCGGCAGTTAAACCCTTGCATATCAAGTTTAATACTTCTAGTTCGCGGTCAGTTAGTTTTACTTTAGTTTCTTCTACCTTTTTTTTGTTCATCGAATAGATAATATTCTGCAACAGTTCGTTCGAGAACCAGCTACCACCACTGGCAACTTCAATGATTGCTTGCTTTAACTCGTTAATGCCTGCATTTTTGGCTATAAAGCCCTTAACACCAGCCGATACCATTTGGTAATAATACTTTTGGTCGGTCAATGACGATAATATGATTATTTTTAAATCGGGATATTTTTCAATAGCCTTTACCGTAGCCTCGTAACCGTCCATTTCGGGCATTGCGATATCTAAAATTACAATATCGGGTAGTTTTGTTTGGAGCGCCGAAAGTAATTCTTTTCCATTGCTAGCAGTAGCCAGAATCTTAAACCCTTGTTTTGTAAACATATCGTTTAAGCAATCTCTAATTATCTGGTGGTCGTCAACTATAATTATTGATGTCATATTTTTTTTAGTTAAAAGTTAAAAGACAAATGTTTTAGATTGAAAATTGAATCGTTGTAAGATTAATTTCCTGTTTTAAATTATTATTTTGATTACTACTCCTTCATTTTCTTTTGAATAGATAAATAAAGAACCATTTATATGCTCAATTCTGTTTTTCAAATTAACAAGCCCAATTCCTTTTGATTGAGTCATTGTATTTTCCAAATCGAAACCAATACCGTTATCAGTATAGATGATTTCTACGGAATCTTCGGTATTCAATTTCACAAAATTAATAGTTATTTCGGTGGCATTGGCATGTTTTAATGTGTTATTTATACATTCCAATAATACTCTATACAATATGGTTTGTTTCTGAATGTTGATATTTACCATGCAGTCTCCTATCTTTTCGCACGAGTGGGTTATATTTATTTTTTTTATTTTGGTGGCTTCCAGTTTATCGGCAATGTTTTTAAGTGCAGCTATTAGTCCATGAGCTTGCAAAACGTGAGGGCTAAGCAAATGGGAAATTTCGCGGGCTGTTCGGTACGAATCATCTACTAAATTTAATGCTTTATCTAAGTACGTGGGGATTTCATTTTTATCCTCTGTTTGTTGTGTCCATTGTAAGTACATTTTGGCTGCCGATAGCAAGGGAGCTAATCCGTCGTGTAATTCTTGGGCAAAGTGCAAACGCTCTTTTTCTTCCGTTTCGATGGCTATATTCAATATTTGTTTTTCTAGCTCTTTTTGTTGTGTGATGTCGTTGTAAATGCTTAAAATTGCATTTTGCCCATAATAATCAATTATATTTGACGACAACATTGCTGTAATAGTTTCACCTTTTGCATTTTTAAATTGAACTTCTTTATTTGTTATCGAACCTTCTTTTTGTAGCTGCTCAATAAATTCGTTGCGTTTTGTTGGATTTAACCAAAAAATAGGGCTCGTTGAGTTATAAATCTCTTCTTTTTTCAGACTAATCGAATCAATTGCTTTCTGATTTACAAAAAGATATTTGCCTTCGAAAGTGCTTACCAAAACGGGATACATAATATTACTTACAAGCAATTTATATCTCTCTTCGCTTTTTTCTAAAGCTTCTGTTTTTTCAAAAAGCTCGCTTATCGAAGCTTGTAATTGCAAATTTGTCTCTTCTAATTCGCTGGTGCGAAGCTTAACTTTCTCTTCCAATTTTTCATTCACGTTCTTCAATTCCTTTTGCAATCTGCTAATAGTAAGGTGAGTTTGAAGCCTGGCAAGCAACTCGTCTGTTTCGATAGGCTTGCTAATGTAATCGATGCCTCCTACCTGAAAGGCTTTTACTTTGTCAAAGGTTTTGGTCAATGCCGAAATAAAAATTACAGGAATGTGCTTTGTTTGCTGGTTTTGTTTCAATAATCTACACGTTTCGTA
>JAIFNL010000173.1 GCA_020047755.1 Bacteroidota bacterium | reverse complement strand
AAGCCCTTGAGGTAAACGCTTTAGAGTTGCTTAATTTTCAAAGCATAACCAAACTACAAAAACATATTTGGATAATGTAATTCGTTTTCTTTCAAACACTATTTATAAACTCTAAATCATTAGCAACGGCATTTATGCCGTTGTGAAAAAATCAGCAACACATTTGGGCTTTAGCCCTTACTCTAAGCTTTTGGGCTAAAGCCCAGATAAACATTTGTTTATTTACTACGGCATAAATGCCGTAGCTAGTTACAAAAGCTAGCTCTGCAAGAAAATTTATTTTGATTAATAGAAACTAAACTCGAACAATTACTTAGTTTTCTTTCAAACCCCAAGCAGTATTGATACAGGAGACTCCAAGTCATCGTATCAATTAATTAGCTTTTGTAATTTCTATTTTTTTTCGTAACTTTGTGAGGCAATGCAGGCGAAAGCAATGAACTTGTTTAATGTTGTAAACATTATTACTTATTCATTGGTCTTTAAATATCTTCTTACCTACTTTGGGTTCTTTAGAGGCTTGCTGTTGTATATAAAATTTAAAACCAGTATTTTAAATTATTAGCTTAATGTTATACTTTAAGTAAAATATGCGGAATTACTTTTAGTTTCTTTTTTAAATAAAAGCAGACTCAATACTCCGAAATAGAATCAAAACCTTTTTGTTTACAAATATACTCACTATGAAAATGCGATTTAAAAACATTCTTTTTGCTTTCGTGGCATTGTTAATTTTGACTTCGGCTCATTTTTTATCCGATGAGTTAGACCTCGATAAAATTAAAGCTAAGTTGCAGCAGTTCGATGCAAAATATCCATACCAACAAATTTACTTGCAAACCGATAGGGAGTTTTTTGCTGCAAATGAAACCATGTGGCTCAAGGCTTACGTTAGGCGAGGGGCGGACTTGTTGCCCGATACCTTGTCGGTCAATTTGTACATCGACATAGTCAATTGGCAAAATAAAATAGTGATGAGCAAGCTGTTGCGCATAAAGCAGGGCATAGCCATTGGCGATTTTACCTTTCCCAATTCCATGCCCGACGGCAACTATACCCTTAGGGCTTTCACCAATTCCATGCGCAATTTCGACGACGACTACTTCTTTTCCAAAGAGATACGCGTCTCTAACCCCGACCCGCAGTTCTTTACCATGGCTCAATACCAAGCCATGAAGCTCAAAAATAAGAAAACCAAAAGGTTAGATGAAAAATACGACATTCAGTTTATGCCCGAAGGTGGCGACTTGCTGGCTGACAAGGGCTGTGTTTTGGCTTTCAAAGCCATCAATCAATTGCAGCAAGGCGTTGAGGTTGAGGGCGAACTGATAGACGACAAAGGCAAGCAGGTAGCCACTTTTGCCTCGTCGCATTTGGGCATGGGCAAATTGACCTTTGCGCCACAAAAGGGCAGAAAATACAAAGCAAAAGTGCGTTTTGCCGACAAAAAAAGCAAAACATTCGATTTGCCCGACATCAAACAACAGGGCTTTGCGCTGCAACTAAACAACTCGGAGGCTCGATTTTTGGAAGTGAGGGTTACTAGCAATTTGCCTGCTTCGCTCGATAAGGCGGTTTCGGATTTTTACATTCTGATTCAAAATGCCGGAAAACTTCTATACTCTAAAAAAGAAAGTGCAGAGAAAGGTGAGGTGGTGTTAAAAATAGACAAGGAAACGCTAGGGCAGGGGGTAAATCAAATTACCATAGTGAATGCCCGCTTTGAGCCTGAATGCGAGCGTTTATTTTACATCGACAAGGGCGACGACTTATCTATTCAACTCTCGGGGCTTAAAAACAGCTACAAAACGCGCGAAAAGATTGAAATAGAAATTAATACAGCAGAAAATAGTGCGTTGAAAAATGTAGCAAATTTAGCCGTCTCAGTTGCCAATGCCGAAAGCTTGGATTTGAATTACCAAACCAACATCAAAAGTTACTTCGACCTCAAATCGAAACTCATTGGGAAGGTAGAAAATATAGCCAATTATTTTGATTCTGAAAATACACAAAGATACGAGCAGTTGGATTTGCTCTTGCTCACTCAAGCGTGGCGCAGGTACGAATGGAATCAAATCTTGAACGACACCACCCGCGTAAAACATACCGAGGACAATGCTATTTCGGTGGGTGGATACATTACCCGCGATTTGTTTGGTATTCCCTTGCCTAATATCGAGGTACAAATGAGCATTTTGAACAACTACAACGAAGAGTTTACCACCAAAACAAACCGAAAAGGGCAATTTCTTTTTACGAACTTGAATTATCCCGACACTATGGAGGTGCTGATAGAGGCAAGAAAAGAAAGTGGCAAAAAAAACTTGGTTATTTATTTGAATATTGATTCGGTTTTGGTTAAAAATTACAATTTCAGTGCTGGCGTTACGCCTGAAATTTACGCCACCAAAGGACGCAAGCAAACGAGGGTCGTTTTTCCTGACCCTAACGTGAGGGTTTACGAAGAGGGCGAACCTCACACAAACTCCTTGCACTCAAACCCCGACCAGATTATTTATATGGACAAAATAAACTATTCGCCTATTGGCAACTTGGAAGAAGTGATAAAGCAATACGTTCCAGGGTTTTACGGTAGCGGTGCAACTGCCAATTTCAGGGGTATAAATTCCATTATGGGCTCTAGCCAGCCCTTGCTTTTGATTGACGACGTGATGGTCGATTACTCGGTTATTTTTTCTATTGCGGTAAACGATGTGCATCGGATAGAAATTTTGAAGGGAGCAAGTGCCTCTATTTATGGTCTCAGAGGTTCTACGGGTGCCATAGCCGTTTACACAAAGCAAGGCAGGTACATGAAGCGCGGCGAAATTTCGTTCAACATGCTGGGCTACGCTACGCCAAAGCAATTTTATTCGCCCAAATACACAAGCACCGAATCAGAGAAAGCCGATTTAAGAAAAACCCTTTACTGGAATCCGCAATTGATAACCGACAAAAAAGGAGTGGCTCGCTTTTCGTTCTATACTTCTGATTTAACAGGAACTTTCACCCTAAAGATAGAGGGAATGGATTCAAAAGGAAAAGTAGGCTTTGCCACCACAAACATAGTGGTAGAAAAATAGGGGATAGGGCTAGGCTCTAATTGCGCAAAATCGGTTCGACCGGCTTGTCCGGTCTGTCCGATGATTTACTAACAGCCTAAGAGCCTAATAGCTTAACCGACAGACCGACAAGTCGGTCGAACGGTTTTTGTTTTTTGTGGTTAGAAAATATTGATACACCACATCACGTAGAGACGCGCCTCGGCGCGTCTCTACACAATACGGGTGGGTACAACAAATTTGTGTTCTACAAAGATACCGCAACTACGTTGCTTTTATACTACGGCATAAATGCCGTAGCTAATGATTAAAATACACTTTATAAACCCACTAATTTAAAAGAACTCCAACTTTTTCTATTTCTTTGTCCAGAACTTCTTTTGCTTTTTCGTAAGTAGCGTGTTCGAGTATTTGCTTGTTTATGCGCACAATAGGACCGTGTTCGCAACGCTCGAAACAGAAGGTAGCTTTCACATCAACCATTTCTTCGTGTTCTTCAAAACCAACAATATCTTGCAATTTGTTTTGAGTTACATAGTCTATCATTTTGCGCAAAATGCGGTGTGCGCCTTTGTTGTAGCAGTTTGTACCTACACATACGCATACTTCTATTTTTGGGTGTTCGGTGTTGCGAATCACAATGGTTTGATTCTCTACACGTTTGCGTCCGTTGTAGTGTGTATGCAATAGCTCGTGCGCTTTGTGGCTACCAGGCTCGCCCAGAATGGTTTGATAAACCTCTTTGATGTAAGGGTTTTCTTGCGATTTGTGCAATTGCAATTGTTTGTCGCAATCGAAAATGGCTTTTCTACGCTTGTCGATGTATTCCGAGTCGAAATTGATGGGTTGTCCGCCGCCGTTGATGCAACCGCTTGGGCATGCCATTACTTCGATGAGGTCGATGTCGGAATCACCTTTTTTGATGTCTTCGCATATTTTGCGGGCATTTTTGAGGCTGTGAACTACGGCAAGTTTCAAGTGCACTTTTCCTAATTCTAATTCAGCTATTCTGATGCCTTCTTTTCCGCGCACCATTTTAAAATCTACATTTTTGAGTCTCTCGCCAGTTATTTTTTCGTAAGCATAACGCAATACGGCTTCGCTTACACCGCCAGAGTTACCAAACAAAATACCTGCTCCGGTTTTAAATCCAAGTGGTAAATCGAACGATTCGGGTGCTATTTTATGAAATTGAATACCTGTTTCTGAAATCATTTTCGATAAGCCTTCGGTAGAAAGTACGTGATCTACATCGGCGGTTTTTTCGGTGAAAAACTCAGGTCGTTTGGCTTCAAATTTCTTTGCTGTACAAGGCATTACCGACACTACTACTAAGTTTTCTTTTTTGATGTTCAAAATACCTGGCAACATTTCTTTTGCCAAGCTACCAAACATTTGTTGTGGCGATTTGCATGACGATAGATTTCCCAACAATTCGGGATAATATTGCTCGGCAAATTTAACCCAAGACGGACAGCATGAAGTAAATTGAGGTAGCTTTTCGCCTTTCAATTTGCGCGAGATAAACTCAGTAGCTTCTTCTACAACGGTAAGGTCGGCGGCAAAAGAAGTGTCGTAAACATAGTCAAAGCCAAGTCGTTTCATGGCAGCAACCATTTGCCCTGTGGAAATAGTTCCGGCTTCTAAGCCAAATTCTTCGCCTATGGCAACACGCACAGCGGGAGCTATTTGCGCAACCACTATTTTTTCGGGGTTGTTTATTTCTTTCCAAACCTCTTCGGTTTCGGGGCGTGGTGTGAGTGCTCCTACGGGGCAAACTCTAACGCACTGTCCGCAATAAACACATTCTACATCGGCAAGGCTTTTGCCGTAAGCAGCACCTACAATGGTGTTTGCACCACGTTGCACAAAATCAATTGCACCAACGGTTTGTATTTCTTTGCACACACGTACACAGTCGCCGCAAAGCACGCATTTGTTGGGGTCGTGAATGATGCTTCGCGATTTTCTATCTACGGGCATCAGCTTGGTGGTTTTTTTGAAGCGGCTTTTGGTAACTCCCAAACGGCGAGTTAAATCTTGCAATTTACAACTGTTGCTGCGTGCGCAAGTAGGGCAGCTTACATCGTGATTGGCAAGAATAAGCTCTAAATTCACTTTACGTATTTGGCGAACCTCTGAGGTTGATGTTTTTACTACCATTCCGTCTCTTGGTGGAGTGGAGCAAGTGGTTTGAATGCCCATGCCTTCGATGTCGGCAACGCACAAGCGACAAGCACCATAAACGCTTAGTTCGGAGTGATAACAGAACGTGGGCATTTCTATGTTTGCTTTTCTAATCAGCTCCAGAACATTTCTTTCGCCTTCTATCGGAACTTCAATTCCATCTACTTTTATATATTGAGACATTGTTTTAACGTTTAATGATTAATGAAAAATGAAAAATGAAAAATGAAAAATGAAAAATGAAAAATGAAAAATGAAAAATTTCTAATTTTTAATTTTTCATTTTTAATTCCTAATTCTTAATTCCTAATTAATTAAATCCTATAATTGCGTTGAATTTACAAACGGTGTTGCAAACTCCGCATTTGGTACAAATAGCAGGGTCGATAACGTGCACTTCTTTTCTGTTGCCAGAAATAGCATCAACAGGGCATTTCTTTGCACAAACTGTGCAGCCTGTACAATTTTCGGGATTTATGCTAATGTCGGACAAGGCTTTGCAGTTGTTTGTAGGGCATTTTTTATCTACCACGTGTTGTAGATATTCCTCTTTGAACTGGCTCATGGTAGAAAGAACGGGACTTGGTGCTGTTTTTCCTAATCCACAAAGCGATGCTTTTTTTACAACCATTCCTACTTCTTGCAATAGGTCAAGGGTTTCTAAATCGGCATTTCCTTCGATAATTTCATCGAGAAGTGAAAGCATTTGTTTAGTTCCTTCGCGGCAAGGCACGCATTTTCCGCAGCTTTCGGATTGTGTAAATTCCATAAAGTAGCGTGCTATTTGCACCATGCACGATTGTTTGTTCATCACAACCAAACCTCCTGAGCCAACCATGGCACCTTTTTTTATCAGGTTGTCGTAATCAAGTGGCAAATCTAAATCGGCTTCGGTCAAGCAACC
>JAIFNL010000151.1 GCA_020047755.1 Bacteroidota bacterium | reverse complement strand
GTCATTTTATGATGAAAAAAAAGCGATGTGAAAATAATAAACAACTGAGTAATAGGAATTATATGCGAATAAAATGGCTCTAAAACACTTACAAACAAAGCTATTGTAACAAACAGAACAAGAGCACTTAGCGAAATTATTTTTCTAAGATATTGAGGACTTAATGTTTTCATTTTTAAAAGAAAATTAGTTTTGTTTTATATTTTATCAAATTCTTTTTTTTCAAAAATATAACAAATAAAATGATATGCAAAAAAGAAGAGAGCTATTTCTTTTTTCTAAATGGTTCATTACGCATAATTCATTGTTTCTTAACAATAAAAAAACAAAACAATGTTTGTATTTTCAATTTTAAAATTGTATGTTTGTTTCAGATTAACTACTGCAAAATTTAGTATCAAAAGAAACAAAAAAAATTATGAGATTTGATTATTATACAATGATGTTTTTCATAAGCATAACTACGCTTTTGATTGTTTTATTATACCTCTTTTTTATTTTCATCACAAAGCGTTTTTCGTCGGCTTTACTATATTTTACTATTGGAAAAACATTACAAGCATTTTCTATTATTGGTATTGCTTTACGAGGTCAAATACCCGACTTTGTATCTGTAGAAATAAGCAACGTAGCATTAACACTAGGTACTGCTATCGAGCTAATTGCTCTACTCATGTATAGAAATAATTTCAGAAAACAAGTGATAATTAGCTCATTAGCCATTGCCATTTTAGGCTCTACGCTTTTCATTATTTTCTCTTATAGCTTTGTTTATCGAAGTAGCATTTCTGCAGCAACTGCAGCTATTTTGTGCGCAATTACGGGTGTAGAATTATTACTAACTCGCCAAAACTATAAATTTCCGTGGCTTATTGCTTTCAGCATTTTCACCTATGGCATTGGACGCTTTTTGTGGCTCATACAAGCAAGCCATTTTCCGGCTGATTATGTTCCTGAACCAACTCAAACTATTGATTTTATGACGCTTATGTTTTCTAGTTTTTCTATAATTCATGGAGTTGGTTTTCTATTGTTAGTCAAGGAAGTAGATATACACGAGCTCTACAATAAAAACAAAATGATGCACGTTAGTTTTGAGCAAAGCCCACTGGGAATTGCCATTACCAATTTAAAAGGAAACATAGAATACGCAAACCCAAAGTTATTAGAACTTACAGGCTACACTGCCGAAGAATTAATCACACAAACAGCCATAATTTTCAAATCGGGGAAAACTCCAAAAGCAACCATTAAGTCGCTGTGGGAAACAATATTGGCAAAAAAAGTATGGCATGGCGAATTTATCAATAAACGAAAAAACGGCGAATATTACATCGAAGAAAGTGTAATTGCACCCGTTACCGACGATAAAGGCAAGATTATAAAATTTATTGCCATCAAAAAAGATATTAGCCAACGCAAAGAAATGGAAGAACTAATTAAAGTTAAAAATAAAGAATTAGAAGAACTAAATACTTCAAAAAACAAACTTTTTTCAATCATTTCGCACGATTTACGTGGACCAATAGGCAATATTGTAACCATGCTCGAAATAATACAAGAATCGGTTAGCAAAGAAAATAAAAAGCTAAACCAATTTATCGAAATTATACTCGAAACCTCTAAAAATAGCTTTCAATTGCTCGAAAATTTACTCGACTGGGCGCGCTCGCAATTAACTGTAGCTCATTTGTCAAAAACAGAACTCAATTTGAAAGAAATAATCGACGAAATACTTGCTATTTATACTAGTATTCTACACAAAAAAGAAATTCAAATTGCAATAGAAATACCCCAAATAGTAAAAATTTATGCCGACGAAAATACAATTAAAACCGTTTTTCGCAATTTAATATCCAATGCCATAAAATACTCGCATCAAGGCAGCCAAATAATAATAAATTGCAAGCAAGCAGAAAAAGAGGTTTTCATTAGCATAATTGACCAAGGTGTAGGAATAGAAAAAGAACGCTTAGATAAATTATTTGACGTTAAAGAAAACAAAAGCACTTACGGCACTTCTGGCGAAAAAGGCACTGGACTAGGATTGCTACTTATCAAAGAATTTGTAGAAGCAAATGATGGAAAACTTTATGTGGAAAGCGAATTAAACAAAGGTTCTAGTTTTACGTTTTCAATTCCCACAACACAAAACGAACAAAAATAAAGAATTGATAGCGTAACCTAATAGTAACTTAAATTCTAAGAAAAGCAAAACTACGTAATTTTTTCTAAATTCTAATAACAAATTGCTACATTGTTAAATTGTTCTATTGTTATTTTATCATGAAAATTTTAAAAATTACAATTTTAGCTAACTTTTTCAAAAAGTTACCATTTTTTTTACACTATCCAATTTTTATTTCTTAAAAAATAAACAAGCTTCTCTCTAACGGTAAGCCTCTTGATAATTGTCTAAATAATTCTTTATATGATGAATAACATCGTCTTCAGAAACCGATTTGTGCAACGAACTTTTGAGATAATTTCCTATTTCTGCCATAACATTGGTTCGGAATTTCCAATCGCCACTCAAAATTTTTCGAGCATTGCGCCGAGTGTAGCAAAAAGCCAACACCGACTTCGACTTATCGAACGAAAAATTTCGTTCGTAACTGTATTCCCAAACCGGAATTAGACTCAAATCATACGCCTTAGGAAAATCGCCCCAATTACTTTCCAAATGGTCGATACGTTGCAATCCAAAATAATTGATGCCGTACAATTCGCCAATAGTTGCTACATTTTCGCCATTAAAATCTATGTAAGCACTTCCATTTTCCGATTCCATCAACTGCCCTTTTGTGTAATAAATTCCTTTAAAGCCGCTGCCTTCCATATAAAAATCTAAGCGCTGCTCTTTGCGGAGTGTTCCAAACACAAAAATGCGAATATTTAATTTTTCAAAAAAGTTTTCCATTTTGTTTCTTTAATAGTTTTTTCAATCAGTTAAGCAAAAAAATCCCTCTAAATTTACTGGTATTTATAGAAATAAGCATTCTAAGTAAACAATTTGAATTAGTTTATATTAAATTGGAATAATTTTCAACCACGAAGAACACAAAGTTAAATCACAAAGAACACTAAGAAAAGTATAAACTAATTTTGAAAACTTACTTATTCGTTCATAATTTGCTCTATTTCGGCTACCGTTTTAGGAATTGGCTTTCCAAGCACTCTTGCCGCATCTTTAGTTATTAAAATATCATCTTCTATTCTAATTCCACCAAAATCTTTATACGTTTCGGCTTTGTCGAAATTAATAAACTCGGCATTTATTTTTTCAGCACGCCACTTGTCTATCAAAGCCGGAATGAAATAAAGTCCGGGCTCATTGGTCAAAACAAAACCTGTTTCAAGTCGTCTGCCCAAACGCAAATAAGCTGTTCCAAACTGCTGACTACGCTGAATTTCGTCGTTGTAACCCACAAAATTTTCGCCATAACTTTCCATATCATGCACATCTAAGCCCATCATGTGCCCCAATCCATGCGGAAAAAACATAGCATGTGCGCCCGCAGCAACCGCATCGTCTATATTTCCTTTCATCAATCCCAAATCTTTCAGGCGAGTAGCCATCACTTTGGCGGCATGCAAATGCACATCGCGGTAAAAAATACCTGGTTTCATCATTTGAGTTGCTTCTAAATTGGCACTCAAAACAGCTTCGTAAATGTCTTTTTGCCGTTGGTTGAACTTTCCGCCAACAGGCAAAGTGCGAGTAATATCGCTGCAATAATTATTTCCGTTTTCCGAGCCGGCATCTACCACAAGCATTCTGCCTTCTTGTAAGCGGTTGCCATGATAATGATTATGAAGCGTTTGCCCATTTATAGTCAATATAATAGGAAAAGAAACCGGACCGCCAGCCGAACTTGCTATGCCTTCCATTTTTCCTACTATTTCTTGTTCTAGCATGCCCACTTTTGCCATACGCATAGCCGTTGTGTGCATATCGTAAGCCGTAGAAATTGCATTTTCTATTTCCACAATTTCAATCTCTTCTTTTATTGAGCGCAATTTCACCATTTCTTTAATCAACTCAACGGAAGCATATTTTTTTACCGAATCGTAGCGAATACCCAATAAATTGCTCATTTGCACCGTAGTAGCCGCACGGTAAGTTGGTAGGTAGTGAATTTGTCGTCCTTTAGCAATTGCAGCATTAATAAATGAAGATAAATCAGCCAAAGAACCAGTATTTTCAACACCTACCTCTGAAGCTTGTTGCTTTACCGTTGGTAAATGTCCCATCCAAATAATGTCGGCAATATCCATGTCGTTAGCAAAAATATAATCCTTGCCTTCATCTAAATCTATCAATCCTACAAAATCGGCGTGCTTAATTCCAAAAAAATACAAGAAACTACTGTCTTGCCTAAAAGTATATTCGTTGCTAGCATAATTATACGAAGCCTCTTTGTTGCCCAAAAACAAAGCAACACCCTGTTTCATGGTTGCTTTCAATTTATTTCGTCTGTTTGTATATACCTCTTTATTAAACATTTGATTAGTTTTAGTTGTTTATAATGAATTTGTAAATTTTAGTTTACAAAATACTAAAATGTTTTTGATTTTAAAAAGAAAATTGACCATTTTTTATTTATTTTGTCCTATATTTTTCTTTTAACTTTTTTTAACGCAAGTCATACAAAAAACCGAAACATCATAACAAACTCAAAAACAACAAACTAAACCCCAAATTTTGGCATTTGTGAAAATAAAAGAGTTTCTTGCCACTTTTGAGCTGTAAAAAATTTGCTAGTTAAAAAAAAAGGTTTACTTTTGCTGCAACTAGGTTAATAGATAGATTAAAGTGTTTAATTTAGGTGTTAAGGCATTACTATGTGAATAGCGATGCCTTTTTTTATTTTACCCTCCTCTCACGGCAAAGCAACCTACCTAAAAATCAAATCGAGTAAACTTCTAAGCATACAACTTTTTCGATACAAGAAACACAAAAGAATATAAATTATCGAACTCGCAAAAAAGATTTTTTACTATTTTTCAAAAAAAAAAAAAAAAAATTAAGAAATAAATAAACCGTCATTTTTATTGTATTTATCAAAAAATCAGATTCCTACAAAAATGCAAAAAACATTACTTTTATTCAGTTTTCATTTTTTTTATTTTTTTTGAAAAAAAAGTGTAAAAAAATTTGCATATTCTAAAAATGTGCTTTATCTTTGCACCGATTAACTAGGTTAATAGATAGATTAAAGTGTTTAATTTAGGTGTGAAGGCGCTCCCATGCGAATGGCGGTGCCTTATTTTTTTGCACTATTTCTAAAAATGGATTTTCTTTAGCTTTAAAATCCATTTTCAAAATACTACACTAATTCAAATAAAAATCAGACAATAAAGAATTTACATAAAAAAATATTTTATAAAATAAGAAAGTAGATTTTAGGAAAACATAAATTTCAAAATCTAAGTTTTCAAAAAAATAGAATAATTTGAACTAAAGATTTGCATTTTTGCCCGAAAAATGAACAATTTCATTTTTAAATTTAGAACTGAACAATATGCTAACAAAAGCAAAAATTAAATACATCAACGCACTTTCGCAAAAAAAAAACAGAACGCAAGAACTTGTTTTTGTTGCTGAAGGCATTAAGGTTTTAGAAGAAATTCTAACCTCTGATTTTAAAGTAAAAGAAGTTTTTTGCACAAAAGAGGTTTTCAACTATTTTTCAACACTTATACAAAAAGAAACAGAACTAACAGAAGTTTTGGAATCAGAACTCGAAAAAATCAGTTTTCTCAAAACTCCCCAAAAAGTGTTAGCCTTGATTGAACAAAAAGAAGCAAATCTTCCTTTTGAAAACCTAGAAAATAAGCTGAATTTATTTTTAGACGACATAAACGACCCTGGAAATTTAGGAACAATTTTGCGCATTGCGGCATGGTTTGGAATCGAAAATATTATTTGTTCGAGCGATTGTGTTGATGTGTACAACCCCAAAGTAGTGCAAGCAAGCATGGGAGCAATAGCCGGAAAAAATATTTTGTATGTCAATAAACTTGAGTTCTTTCAAAAAGTAAAAGCTCAAACAAAACTACCTATTTTTGGTACTTTTTTAGAAGGCAATGACATTTATACCGAAACATTAAGCAATGAGGGAATTATTGTTTTGGGCAGCGAAGCGCATGGAATAAGCCCTGATTTACAAGCTTTTGTTACTAAAAAACTTTTTATTCCTAGCTTTGCAATACAGCAACAAGGCGTAGAATCGCTCAATGTTGCCATTGCCGCCGCCATTGTTTGTTCTGAATTTAGACGAAGATAAAATTACCCTTTCAATTGCAATAAAAGTTTTTCGGCAAAGTTATCTAAACTCTGAAGGTTGTTTGCATCTATAAATTCTATCAAATTGGGTTGGCTTTGTGCTAAGTTGGTTAAATAACTTTCATAAGCTTCGACTAATTTACTCAAAACCAACTCATTTTCGTGAGCTTCTTTTCGTGCTCTGCTCTTTATGCGCTGATACAAAATCGGTGCATCGGCTTTGAGGTAATAAATCTTGGTAGGCAATTCTACGCCAAAAAGCGTTTGCAAGTCGCTGATTGTATTCTGTTTTTCTACAAAAAACCAAGTATAAATGAAATCGGTGAAAATAGTCAATTTCGGTTTTTGAATAGTTAGCAACTGTTTGGGTAAAAGCTGAATAAGAAAATCCAGTTCGTGTGAGTAATTGCTTTCAAAATATTCATTTACACTGGTGGGAATGGTATTTTGAGCCAATTTGGGTGCGTAAAATTGCGCATAAATAGAGGTGTCAATCAACGGATGTCGTTCAAAAAAAATAATTTCGGGTTTTGACATTCGTTGAAAATCAAGAAGTTTTTTAAAAAACAACATAGCCGAAAACAAAGCAACCGCCTTTATTTGAGTAAGTTGCTCACGGTCGGCAACTGCACTCATTTCGTTTATGCAAGTTGCGACTTTAAACTCTTGGCTTTCGGGCGAAAATTCGCTCAAATCGATGTGGGGCACAAAAAGGAATTTTACTTTTGAAACCGCTGCTTGCTGTTTCATTTTTTCAAAAATTGTCGATTTCCCGCTGCCATCTAAGCCTGTGATGAGAATTGTTTTCATGTTGTTTAAATAATAATTCGTAAACTTTGGCAAAGTTCTGTTATTTAATTCATTAGAAAAAAAACTAACGAAGAATTGTTAAAAAATCAAAGCATTAATTAAACTCAAAGAGCGATTAAAAACCTCATCAACCGAAAGTTGCGAGTTGATAGTGTGCCAATTAGTTCGCTCAAAGCCAGACCAAAAAGCTTGGGCTTGCGTTTGGAAACGAACGAAATTCTCGATATTTGCCTCTTGCAAACCACATTCGTAACGCGAAAATTTTTCTTTTCGCAATGCTGCCTTTTCTATTTCTAAGCTAAGCTCAATTACCAAATCGGGTTTTGGAAAACTTTCTATCAAAGAATCTACCAACTTACTTTGTGCACCAAGTGTTATTTCGCTGGCAAAATATTTAAAATAATATCCATCTACAATTATACATTTGCTTTCACTTTGCAAGGCTTTATCTATGGAATATTTCAAGGCATGAGCCAAGAAAAAGAGCCGCGAATCGGGAGTTAAAGCACACAAAAAAGTATCTACTTCTTTTTTTGACCTAAACGGAAGAAATTGCTCTTTTGTTTGAAGCAAATCCCAAATTTTAGAAACGTGTACATTTCCAAAATAGTTTGATAAAGAATTGATTAGTGTGGTTTTTCCTGTGCCGTCCATTCCGGCTATGCAGATTATTTTTTTCATAGTTTGTGAGAAACATTTTCTACGCTACAATTTCGCACAATTATACTAAATTTTGCTGTAAAAATCAAATTTTACAAAAAAACAAACAGATTGTTTTTTAAATTATCTTGTCAATTCTGAATTTTTATTTGTAATTTTGTTTACAATAAGAGTCTGTACATTAAATTGGTTTTTTACAAAAGTGAAAATAGAACTAATTGATTATAAACTTTTCAAAAGTTGATTAAAAAAAACAAATTCTGATTATCAATAGTTTGACAATTAACAAAAAAAGATGGAAATAGCAAAACTTAAAGAAAAATTTATCTCTTTATATGGAGTAGAGCCAAAAATAATTCGTTCGCCAGGGAGGATTAATATAATAGGAGAGCATACGGATTATAACGATGGATTTGTTTTTCCGGCAGCCATTGACAAAGAAATTGTTTTTGCAATGGCTGAAAATCAATTAGATAAATTCAGATTTTTCGCCATTGATTTGAGCGAAAGTTTTGAATTAGATGTGCGTAATTTATCTAAAAGTTCGTGCAGTTGGGCTAATTATTTGCTAGGCGTGCTTGCTCAATTTAAAACCAAAGGTCATAAAATACAGGGAGTTGATTGTGTTTTTAGTAGCACAATTCCGGTGGGCGCAGGTTTGTCGTCGTCGGCAGCTTTAGAAAATGGGTTTGCTTTTGGGCTGAATGAAATTTTTGAATTTGACGAAAGCCCAATGAATTTGGTAAAGATAGCCCAAAAAGCAGAGCACGAATACGCAGGCGTGCAATGCGGCATTATGGACCAATTTGCCAGCATGTTTGGCAAAGAACATAAGGCTATTAAGCTCGATTGCAGAAGTTTAGAATATGAATATGCCGATATTGATTTGCGCAATTATCGTTTTGTTTTGTGCAATACAAAAGTTTCGCACTCGCTCGCTTCGTCGGAATATAATTTGCGCCGACAAGAATGTGAAAAAGGTGTTGGTCTTTTGAAGAAATATGATAAAACAATAAACTCTTTGCGCGATGTTTCTTCTACTTTCTTGGAAAAATACAAACACGAGTTTGATGAAATTATATACAATCGTTGTGAGTTTGTAATAACTGAAAATGAGAGGGTTTTGTCGGCATTTGATGCTTTGAAGCGTGGAGATATTGCACATTTAGGACGTTTGATGTACGAATCTCATCGGGGATTGAGCGAAAAATACCAAGTTAGTTGTTTGGAATTGGATTTTTTGGTAACACAGGCTTCCGAAAATCCGGCTGTTTTGGGCGCACGCATGATGGGAGGAGGTTTTGGTGGTTGCACTATAAATTTAGTAAGATACGAGCAAGTTGAAGCGTTTTCGGAACATATTGCTACCGATTATGAGTTAAAATTCAACCGAAAACCCGAAATTTACGTTGTAAAAATAGCCGATGGAGTAAGT
>JAIFNL010000132.1 GCA_020047755.1 Bacteroidota bacterium | reverse complement strand
CCGCCGTTCGATAGCCAAAAAATCGGCTCTCGACAACGAAAGCTAAGCCAACAAAAAAAGCGGACTACATGTAGTTCGCTTTTTTTTTGTGTTTAACCGAGAGTTAAGCACCAATGCTATTTTATTTTTGAGCAAACCTTTTGCTATTTGCTTATTTTTAAGCACTTGGCAAAATGAAATATACAATTAATTTTGGTTCACTACTTAATTGCGAACATTTTATTTTCTGCAAAGATTTGACAGCTAGCGGAGCTAGAATCAGAAATATGTTTAATTTTGGCAACATTAAATTAATTTTCCATTTTTATGTTAAGCCATTACATTGAAATACTCGAAAGTAAAAACGAATGGATTGAAAATCTGATAAATACTTTAAGTATTGAAGAAAAAATAGCCCAATTGCTTATTTTGCCTGTTTGGACAGACAAAGGTGAGGCGCATTTAACTGAAATAGAGCAAACCCTTGCACAACATGAAGTTGGCGGAATTTTGTTCGTTACCGGAACTCCTCACAAACAAGTTGAAGTAACCAATCGGTTGCAACAAAAAGCCCAAATTCCTTTTTTAGTAGCACTCGATGCAGAGTGGGGTTTGGCTATGCGCTTGAAAAACAGCATCAAATATCCTTATCAACTTGCACTGGGCGGTATGCCCGATGCGCAAGGAATTTACGCTATGGCAGCCGAAATAGCCAAGCAACTCAAGCGCATTGGCGTGCATTTGAACTTTTCGCCTTGTGCCGATGTTAATACTTTGCCACAAAATCCGGTAATCAGTTACCGCTCGTTTGGCGAAAATGCCCATGTAGTAAGCAACTATTCAGCTATTTACATGAAGGCACTTCACGACAATGGCATTGTGGCTGTGGCAAAACATTTTCCTGGGCACGGTGCTACCGACAAAGATTCGCATTACACCTTGCCCGATGTTTTCCTAAACAAAGAGCAATTCGAAGCCACCGACCTTTATCCGTTCAAAGAGCTAATCAATCAGGGACTTGTGAGTATAATGACTGCGCATATTTACGTTCCGGCGTTGGACAATTCAGCCAAGCAAGCTTCGTCCATTTCAACGAAGATAGTAAGCGACCTTTTGAAGCATGAGCTTAATTTCAAGGGACTTATCATTACCGATGCCATGGATATGAAAGGCGTGAGCGAGTGCTACCCTGCGGGAGAAGCCGATTTTAGGGCATTGCTGGCAGGAAACGATATGTTGGAAATGGTACACGATGTAAATTTGTGCATACAAACGGTAAAACAAAAAATAGAAACCAAGCAATTTGATTTAATCCAACTCGATTCTAAACTACGAAAAGTACTGGCTTTGAAATATTTATTGGGTTTGAATCAAAAACCTAAATTGATAGAAACCTACAACCTAGACGAAGACCTCAACACAAGCCATGCACTCGAAGTGAATTATTTTTTGCGCAAGCGGATAGTGTGCATGTTGCGCAACGAAAACGGCAACTTGCCAATCAATAAGCAATTAAAAACCGTTGTAGTTTCCCTGTCGTCGGATAAAATTACCAAGTTTCAAGAAACAATAGCTGCCGAAACAACTGCCAGTTTGTTGTTTCTTTCGCCAAAAGCTAATGAAAATGAGATAAATGAACTAAAAAAGCAAATTGCTACATTTCAGCAGAAAATAATAGCAGTACATAATCTTTCGGTATTTTACACCGATAAATTTGGGCTAACTCCACAACTCGAAAGCTTACTTTCTTATTTTATCAATTCCGAAAATTGTACCATTGTACTTTTTGCCAATCCCTACATTTTGGAATATATACCCAACATAGAAAAAAGCAAAGCCTTATTAATAAGCATGGAAGGGCTACGAACTCCTAGCGAAGAAGAAAATTATTTTTCGCAAGAAATTGTGGCTCAAATAGTATTGGGGCACGAAAAAGCAGTAGCCAAATTGCCTTTTAAAAGTTCGGTTTTTTAGAAATACGTTTAAAAACTTCTATTAAAACTTTTCCTTTCTTGAAAATAAATAGCACCGCTCTTTAGTGTGTGAAAAATCAAAAAAAAGTTGTATCCCTTATAATATAAAACACACTATGCTAGTCTGTTAATTACTAAGGCACAAACCATATCTAATGAATAAAATAAACATTACGAACAAATTTTAATTACTTAAAAGAAAAATTTTTATATTCAAAAGGAAATATATATATTTGCACTATGAAAAAAGTAGATTTACAAACAATGTCAAAATATGTTATCCTATTTTGTCATAATCTAGGAGTAACAATTAGCCCATTAAAGCTACAAAAATTGCTTTACTATATTCAAGCATGGCATATTGCAAAGTTTGAAAAAGAACCCTTATTTAAAAATCTGCCTGAAGCTTGGGTAAACGGACCTGTATATAGAGAAATTTATAATAAACACAAAGGTACTTTTTTTAGAAATGAAAAAATTTTGACAGATTTAGACGAATGTTCATTGTCAAATCAATTAAAATCAACACAAGAATCTCTTAATTTAGACGAAAATCAAATAAAACTTATCAATTCGGTACTAACTATTTATGCTAAGCTAAGCGATGAAAGATTGGTCTTGATGACTCATAATGAAACCCCTTGGAATGAAGCCCGCGAGGGTTTATCGCCCATAGAACGGTCTGAAAATAAGCTTTCTATAGATTCAATGTATCAGTATTTTAACCGAACTAAATAATGTTTGAATCGATTGACGACGAAATTAAAAATTTTATTGAGGACGAAGGTCGTGATTTAAAGTACAAACCCAATGATGAAATTCGACCTCTAAATTTTGATTGTTCTCCTTCGATTGCATACGATTATTTAGAACTAGATACAAAAAAAGAATTTTCCTTTTTTAATACCGAAATTAATAATTCTACTTCCGAAGAATTCCCTGCATTGTCTGATGCCCAAATTTATTTCATGCGAATAAAAAATATTTGCAAAAATAGCTTTGACAATTTAAATGATGAAATCAAATTTTTTAAGCTTATCAGTCCTAATAAAAAATTGCGGAAACTATTTGAATCTATTTTTGCTCAAAAATTACAAGCAGAACAATTGCCACAATTCATTGAAATAATACTTTATACAAATAAAAAAAGCAACAAAGCTCCTCGTATTTTTGGTTTTATAGGCAATGCAAATATCATATACATACTATTTTATGACCCCTTTCATGAAATATTCAACAAAACAGGTAAAATATAATACAAAAATAAGCACTAGTGCTATTAAAAAACGAGAATCGTTAATGGTTCGGATTTTCTCTTTTCCCTTTTTTTTATATTTTTGCCGATGAAATAATGAGTAAAATACTAAGCAAAAAACAAATGAAAAGCTCTATTACTTATGCCGAAGCCCACGAATTGTGGAACAAATACATTACAACACCTCATTTGCGAGTGCACATGCTTCAGAGTGAAGCGGTAATGCGCAAATTGGCAAAACATTTTAACGCCGATGCCGATTTTTGGGGCATTGCAGGCTTGTTGCACGACCTCGATCTCGACAGATTGGGGCTTGACTATACATATCATGGATATACAACAGTAGAAATACTTCGCGAGGAGGGTTACGAAATACCAGAACTATTTGATGCTATCGTGGCACATACTGAAGGAGTTACCAATGCAAAGCGCAATACTAATTTTGATATAATTTTGGCTGCTGCCGAAAATATTACCGGTATTATTACAGCTTACGTGCTTATTTTGCCCGATAAAAAAGTTGCGGGTGTTAAAGCAAGCTCTATCAAAAAACGCTTAAAACAATTACGTTTTGCGGCTTCAGTTAATAGAGAATTTATTTACGACATCGAAAAAGCAGGCATTCAACTTGATGATTTTCTTACCCTTGCAATAGAAGGTATAAGCGAAATTGCCGAAGAGGTTAATATGTAAAACGGTATTTTTCAATTCGCTTGGTTTTATTCATTTTGCTTTTCGTTTAAAAAGGAAAGCATTTTGAAACAATTTTTCAGAACTCTGTCTGTGAATTTATATTTGATTAATATTCCAGCAGTTGCATAAAATGATACGCGGGTAGCCAAGTATTCTTTTATGGAATAAATGTACGCATTTTTCCAGTCGCTCCATGTTATTGATTGCGAAGAGTATAGATAAAAATGGAATTGCAAATAATCGAAAAGTTGTTGTTTGGTGAAATCGGCTTGTAGCGCAAAGCTCAGAAATTCAACAATATCGCGGTGAGGAATGCCAACAACAGCAAGCTCCCAGTCGTAAATGCACACCTCGCCGTTGTTTCTAATGGCAATGTTGCGGGTATTAAAATCGTTGTGAATTAAAGTTGTAGGAATGCTAAGATTCTTGAAATCACGCTCCAATTCGTCGATGAAAGTGCTTACTCCAGCTAATTCAGCTTTCAAAATCAGATTTTCTTCGTCGATGTAAGCTGTTTCTACCATTTTTTTGTAAAGAGGAATGGAGTTCCATGCTTTAAATTGAGTTATTTCTTTTATTTCTTCTTTGTTTTCATCTTTTTGAAAGTGTTTATGCACACTTGTGATGCTTTCGATTACGCTTTTTATTGTTTCGCTAGCCCAAAGTTCGGGTTTGTTTTCCGAATTATGAATGCTTAGAGATTCAAAATCGAGATGTTCTATGGCTAAAATATAAATTTCTCTATTTTGGTCAATTATTTTGCCGTAAAATTTAGGTATTGAATTGAAATTAATTTTAGAAAGTAGTTCGTAAATAAGTAATTCTTTTTTATGACATTGGTGGTATTCTAAATTTGCTTTGTAAAAGTTTATCAAATCGGAAAGGGCAGTATCAATAGATGCCGACAAAAGATGTAACCCTTTTATTACTTCGCTGTCCAATGCTTTCGATTTCAATAAAATAAGTTGTTCGCTTCCGTTTGTAAAATTTAGCTTTATTGGAATAAACCCAATTATTTTTTTGCTTACTTTGCTGGTTATGTTGGTAATAATTCCGTTGTCAATTAAATTATCTATTCCTATTTCTATGGTTTTAATGGTTTGCAAATCAATAGTGTTTTCGATTATTTTCTCAAATAATTTTTGATTCAATTCCGATTTTAGCAACCATTTTACGGGTTTGTTTCTACCTAATTTTTCGTGCGCTTTTGCAAATTCTCCACTTACGATGGCAGAATAAGTCGAAATTTCTAATGCTAACACAAAACCAGCAATCAAACGAGCAAAGCGTTCTACTTTTCCTGAGCCGTAGCATTGCATCAATTCAAGAGCTTCGCGCTGTTTTTCTAAATGAGTGCCACCGCCTATCGTTCCAATTACCAGCGAGGGCAAATTGATAGAAAGATACAAGCCCGATTCTGTTTTTTCGGCAGTAAGAATAGCGTTCGACGATTCGGCTATGGAAGCTAAATCCTGTCCGGTAGCTGCAAAAATAGCTGCTATTGCATTCACTGCGTTGATGTTATAGCCAACCATTCCATTTATTTTGCTCATAGAAAGCGAGCTATTGAAACATTGCAAAATAGCTGCCGAGCTTGTTCTAAGTATTTTGTTAATAACTGTTTCGCTCAAAAAACATTCTGCCGTTACATGAATACCTCTTCCATTTAAAATAGAAGCTTGTGATATTTTTTTATCAGACGAACCATTGCCTTCAATGACAAAATGCACAATAGAAATGTTAGTTTCTTTGCTAAAAACATCGGCTATCCACATCATAGCGTGCCAAGTACAAGAGGTTGTCATGTTTTGCCCCGAAGCGTCGCCCGTTTCAAAAATAAATTTGAGATGTACTGTTTTTCCAATTACAAAATTTTCTACCTTAATTAATTTGGCATGGTTAGAATATTTTTCGGCAATTTCTTTTATTTCGGCAAATTTCTTTTGAATCCAAAATCTGAATTGCATTGCATCGTTCAGATTTTCAAACAAAAACATAGGTGCACGCACCATGCGCTGGTGAAGCACCGCCGAGCTGAAGCCTCCACTTTGGCTTATTGCTTTTGCGCCCCGATTCATGCTTGCAACCAGCGCACCTTCGAGTGTAGCGGCGGGGCAATACACCAATTCGCCAGCATTGGCATCGTTGAAGAGCAAAGGTCCCACGATGCCAACCGGAATTTCGGTAGAACCAATGAACGACTCAATGTTGTAGCGAATTTCATCGAGTTGCAAGGTGTGTTGCGCAATTTTAGCCAGTTGAAGGT
>JAIFNL010000262.1 GCA_020047755.1 Bacteroidota bacterium | reverse complement strand
AAAAGAGAACTGTCATTTTTTTGTATTATTTTGTCGAAATAGATTATTTTTTTATCACGAAGTGTAATTTTTTTACCATTATATTTTTCATCTCCAAACAAAATGAATTGTATCGAATCGTTGTCTATCCAAAATGCACGAACGGTAATGTCATTTTGTTGGGTTGTTTTTTCTACCAATTTAATTTTTTTTGCAGCCCAAGGATTGTATGAAATTCCTAGAATATTTACAAAAGGATAAGTAAATGAATTGGTATCACTTTTCACATCGTAATCGTAAGCTACCAATTGGAAATTATATAAATCGTTTAGTTGTGCTTCTTTTTCAAAATTTTGGAATGGGAAGGCTATTTCATAAAAAATGCAACTGTCTTTTTTATAAGCACTTGAAAGAATATTTACTTTGTTTTTATAGGTATTTTTTTTTCTGAAATCGTAGGCATAAGTTTTAATATTACCTGTTTTTTTTTCGTCGTAAACATAAAGTTCTTGCACAAAATTTCGGCTATTTTCAATGTCTTTTCCTATAAAAACGGCAAGCGCATCACCAAACCAAAGCCGCCAATTGCTTGGGTGTATGTAATGTATGTCATCTTTAACTTTTACCTGAACTAAAATGTATTCCTTGTTCCAAGCCAGTTTAAAATTGGCATAAAAATCGTTTTCTGCTTGAGTTTGACCGTAAACATTCGAAAAAAGCTTAAACGAAGCTCCATGTTCCGAAATTTGATTGAAATCTCCAGCTAGGTTAGTGTGCTCTATATAAGGAATTTCAATTATTTTGTCTTGAAAATCCTCTTTTATTCCACTAATTTCAGGGTTGTCTATGCTTTCTGTTTGGCATAAACTACACGATGCTACAAATAAAAATGTAATTAAAAATAAATTCCGTTTCATTTTATTAATTTTCTTTTAATTATTAATCTATTACAAACTAATTTTTTATAATTAAATATGCTATTTTTCACATTCTTATTAACAAAAAATAGAAGTAAACGTTTTTTTTACAGAAGGTGTTTTTATTTCGTAAAAAAAATTTTGCTTTTAGGTTATTAAATGATTTGCAAAAGAAGTGAAAATTATTAGATAAACATATTTAATTCGTTTTTATTTTGGCAAAATGGATTGAAAAAAAGTAAACAAACAATTTAAAAGCCAGTTAATTGATTAAAAAACAAAAACTTAATTAATTATTTTTTTCAAAAAATTATGGAAAATTTGTGAAAATATCATCATGCTTACAAAAATAGTTTCTCACTCTTATAAATTTAAAAAACATGAAAACAATTCGTATAATAAGTATTTTGACAATTGTGTTGTTGCTTATGAATTGCAATAGCTATAATAAATCGAATAATTACCCTGAAAATCAAATGGATGAGTCGGGTGTAGTTTACGATAAAATGGATAATTCTTACCAAGAATCAAAAAAAATAGAGGGCGAAATTTCTCATTCAGATTCGTTGGTAAAACCCGAAATGAATACAGAAGAATACGACAGAATTTATGAAAATCCTTTTGTAAGTCCACTCACTAATCCACTTTCTACATTTTCGATAGATGTGGATAGAGCATCGTATGCTAATGTTCGTAGATTCTTAAATAACAATGAATTACCAAATCCAGATGCTGTGCGTATAGAAGAAATGATTAATTATTTTGATTATTCGTATCCTCAGCCTATTGGCGAAGAACCTTTTTCTGTGAGCCTCGAAGCTGGTGTATGTCCTTGGAATACAGAGCATAATTTGGTTAGCATTGGTTTAAAAGGCAAAGACATTGAAGTAGGCGATATTCCGGCAAGTAATCTGGTATTTTTACTCGATGTTTCTGGCTCAATGGACGAGCCCAATAAACTTCCTCTTTTGAAGCAATCATTCAAAGTTTTGATGGAAAAACTTCGCCCAAAAGATAGAGTTGCTATTGTTGTGTATGCTGGCGCAGCGGGAGTGGTTTTACCTTCAACAAGTTGCGATAACAAGGAAAAAATAATTGCAGCTTTTGAAAAACTTCAAGCCGGAGGTTCTACTGCTGGAGGCGAAGGTATTGATTTGGCATACAAAATAGCCAAAGAAAACTTTATTGACAAAGGAAACAATAGAGTAATTCTTGCAACCGATGGCGATTTTAATGTAGGTCAATCTTCTGATGCTTCGCTTGTTAGGCAAATAGAAAGCAAACGCGATGATGGTATTTTTCTAACTATTTTAGGCTTTGGAATGGGAAATTACAAGGATTCGAAAATGGAAAAACTTTCGAATGCTGGAAATGGAAATTATGCTTATATCGACAATATTTTAGAAGCTAAAAAAACGCTTGGCAAAGAAATTTGGGGAACTCTTTTTACCATTGCTAAAGATGTGAAAATACAAGTCGAATTTAATCCTTCGCAAGTAAAAGCTTATCGTTTAGTGGGTTATGAAAACAGAATGTTAGCTGCAGAAGATTTCAACGACGATAAAAAAGATGCAGGTGATATAGGTGCAGGGCACACAGTTACAGCTATTTATGAAATTATTCCAGCCTCTTCGTCAGAAACGATAAAAGGCGTTGATGCACTTGAATATCAGAACTCTAATGTTGTAAGTAGCGATAATTTAATGACACTAAAATTGCGCTACAAAGAACCCGATGGAACAGTTAGTAAACTTATAACCAGTAGAATAAAAGAATCTGAAATTAAGAAAAACGAGCTTTCCGAAAATTTCAATTTTGCCACATCGGTAATCGAATTCGGATTATTGCTTAGAAAATCGGAATATAAAGCGAGTTCTAATTACAAGCAAGTGCTTCAACGGGCTAAAAAAGCGAAAGGAGCAGATGAAGATGGTTTCAGAGCTGAATTTATTAAATTAGTAGAAATTGCAGAGGTTTTGAGTAAATAACAGCTTAAATTTTTAGCTATTTCTGTTTTACTAAAACTAGAGAATAAAATGAATGGATTTTCAAAAAAAACAGATATTTCAAGTTCTAAAAACTTGAAATGTCTGTATGTTTGCGGTTTGGTAAAATTAAATTATTGTTTTATTGTTTTCTTTGAGTAGCTCATCGAAATTGTTGCAAATTAAAACAAACCAACATCGCTTATTTTCCAATCAATAGGGTCTAATCCTTTCGATTTTAAAAAATTATTGGTTTTAGAAAAATGCTGACAACCAAAAAATCCATTGAAAGCAGAAAGAGGTGAAGGGTGAGCGGCTTTTAAAATCAGGTGTTTATGTGTATTAATTAATTCCGATTTTGCTTGTGCGTAATTTCCCCACAATAAAAAAACAAGGTTTTCTTTTTTTTCTGAAAGCACTTCGATTATTTTATTTGTGAAGGTTTCCCAGCCTTTTTTTTGGTGCGAACCCGCTTTGTCGGCACGTACCGTAAGTGTTGCATTTAGCATCAAAACGCCTTGTTTTGCCCAGTGTTCTAGGTTTCCATTGTTCGGGATTTTTTCGCCCAAGTCGGCGTAAATTTCTTTAAAGATGTTGCGCAAAGATGGCGGAATTTTTACATTTTTTTTTACAGAGAAACTTAATCCATGTGCTTGCCCTGCGCCATGATAAGGATCTTGTCCTAAAATTACCACTTTAGTTTCGGAAAAAGGTGTAAATAAAAAAGCAGAAAATAGGTTTTCTTTTGCCGGAAAAATCGTAAAATTTTTATTTTCCTCAATTAAAAAGTCATTTAATTGAAGAAAATATTCTTTGGAAAATTCCTCTGACAAAACTTCTTGCCAACTTTTTTCTAAAGTAGAAATATCTAACATTTTTTAAACAAAAAATAAAGAATATCCAATGGCTATGCTTCCAATTAGGAAACAATAAATGGCAAAATAGATTAATTTGCTGCGCTTTACTAAATCTATCATTAATTTGCAAGCCAACAAACCAAAAATAAATGCTGCTACAAAGCCAATAGCCAAAGCGGTTGTGCTTATACTTTGGTCAGAGGATAAATCAGAACCCACTAAATCGACTAAATTTGCACCTATAATGGGCACAAGCACCATTAAAAACGAAAATTTAGCAACTTCGTCGCGGCTATTTCCAAGCATCAAGCCGGTTGCAATAGTGGTTCCTGAGCGTGAAAGCCCTGGTAATACTGCGATTGCTTGTGTTAAACCGATAATAAAAGCGTCTTTAAAATTAATAGAACGCACGTTGGATTTTGAAAAATAAGTGAAGCTAAGCAACAAGCCTGTGAGTAAAAGCATAAATCCTACCAGAAGAATATTTCCATCAAACAGTGTTTCAACTTGTTCTTTGAAAAAAACACCGATAATAGCTATTGGAATTAACGAAACTGCAATTTTGCTAACGTATTGTGTTTCAGTGTTCCATTGAAATTGAAATACTCCTTTAATTAACTGCACTATTTCTTTCCAAAAAACAACAATTGTACTTAAAACTGTGGCACCATGCACGGCAACCGTAAATGTCAAGCTATCTTTGGCTTCCACGCCCAAAATAGCTTTTCCTATTTCAAGATGTCCGCTGCTACTAACGGGCAAAAACTCGGTTAGTCCTTGGATAATTCCAAGAATTAATGCTTCTAAATAATTCATTTATATGTATTTAGTATTAAAATTTAGAATAGAAAAAAATTTACTCTCTGGGTTTTTTCATGATTGCCCAAATTTCGAAGGCAAAGCCAAAAAGAACTACAACAGGAGCTAGTGTAATTCGGCGAAAACTGAATAACTCTTTCTCATTGAATACATTAGGGTCTTCGCTACCGCCGCCTATCATGAGCACAAAGCCTATAATAATTATGGCAAATCCGATAAGCAAAAGGTAATAATTTTGCTTTCCTATGGCAAATTCTACTTTTTCTTCAATCAGATTAACTTCTGTTTTTGAGGCACTTACTTTTTTGTTAGCAGCCGCAGTATCTAAATTTTGTTTTACGTTCTTTGACATATTTTTTATTTATTCTAAAAAAAGAAATAATTATTTTAATTTGCAAAATTATATATTTTCGGCAAATTTCAATGAATAGATTTTTTTTATTTTAAATTAATTCTATTTATTCTAAAAAAATAGCTTTATTGTCTTGGATAATGCTGCTTTGCGTTACTTTTTGGTGAATATAGCTCAATGCGCTGTTTGCCATACGATTGTATTCTATTTTATTTAAAGTGAGCATTATTTTTATTTTTTCAACAAAAAGTTGTTGATTTTCCAATGATACTACCCAGCCTGCATTGTATTGCTCTAAATCTTGCCAAGGTGTTCTTTCTGAGACTATTACTGGGCAAGCTGCGGCAAGCGATTCGGCGATTACGTGTCCGTAGTTTTCGTTGAGTGTGGGAAATAAAAATGTGTGATAACTTTTTAAAATTTCGGGTAATTGGTAATTTGGAATTGAACCTAAATAGCTGGTTTTTATGTTTTTGGGTAACTTTTCGAGTGCTTTTTTGCACTCATTCCAGTATTCTTCGTTGCCCACAGGTCCAATAATATCAAATTGAATGGTTCCGCTTGTTATTTTTTGCAATATTTCTATGCTTCCTAGCAAGTTTTTTTTATCAGTAATTCGCGATAAATAGAATATTTTCAATGAATTAACTTCTTTTTCTTTTTCTATATTTTCTATTCTGGGCAAAATGGAAATGTCAATCGCTGTTTTAATGTTGGCTGTCTTTTTTCCAAAAATGGCTTTTATTTCATTGCTTTCTAGTTCGGAAGAGGCGTGCCAATGAATATTTTTATAAAAATTGAAAAAGCGCGCAAGCCAAATAAAAGTTTGTTTTTTTAAAGGCTTAATAGCCAACGCTTCTTTGCCTAACATACCTCGCGGTGCTAAGATAATTTTGCTACAAGGTCTATTTCTTTTTACAATATAAAGAGGAAGTGTTGTAAATTTGAATGAAAAGAAACTGTTAAAATATGCGGCATCAAATATCTCATTGTCAATTAAATGGTTTAAGAATGAGTAATTTTGGTTTTCGGGGCTAATATATATAATTCGGATTCCAAAATTTGTAGTCCATTTATTGAAACTTAAATTTTCAAAGGGTGCATCTCCTTCGTCGCTATTCGATGTAATTACCGAAAAATCAATTTCGTTGCTTAATAATTTGATGATATTCAATACCGAAGGTATTTGTCCGCCAGCTTTATAAGCCGGCAAAAACCAGTCGATAAATACCAAAATGTGTTTTTTTTGTTGCATTGTTTTTATAAAT
>JAIFNL010000290.1 GCA_020047755.1 Bacteroidota bacterium | reverse complement strand
GTTTATAGACTTCAAATTTTTCGACATCTGCTTTTTTGGCTGGATTGATTTTCCATTCGAGTTCAACTTTCTGATTATAATAACCTTTAGAACCATCAAAATAGGGTTTCGCATCAAAGTTGAAAACATTGTCGAATTTTGAAGGTATTTGGATGGGAGAAGTAGCCACTGAACTTATTTCGCCACAAGCATTGTAGGCAACTACTTCATAAGTATATTCCACACACATTTTTGCAGCTAAGTCGGTATATGTTCTATCAGTTATGGATGCATTCGTCTTAGGATAGTCAACAACACCCGAACTAACAATTTTTCTTTTGATTTTGAAAGCAGTAGCCGGAGCATTTAATTGTGAGAAAGACCATACCAGCTTAATACCATCAGCAGTAACTGTGGCAGTTACACCCGTAGGAGCTGTTGTACAGGCTTTATTTGCACTGCTGCTAGCTGTCTCGTTACTAAAATTAGAGCAACCATCACCTTCTGCATCAATTCTAAATGTAAAAAATTTACCTAATTTATCATTTGGAGCAGTCCAAGTATATTCGGTTGCTGTTTTAGGAACATCACTGACCAATGTTTGCCATGTACCAGCATCTTCTTTGTATTGAATTAAATAAGATGCAGGCTGAGAAGTTGGAGCATTCCATTTAAATTTTATTTGACCGTTACAATTTCCGCTTGAGGCATCTTCTGTAACCATAAAATTTTGAACAGCAGGATATTTTTTCAAAGAAGCCGAAATTTTACCTTTGTCATCATTTTGATAATCTTCGGAAGCGTAGATGCCATCGTCTATATTAAAAGGGTTTTGGGTATTGCGCCATACTGTTTTAACCCAATAGTCGTAAATTACACCCGGCACAAGAGAAGCATCGCTATCGATATAGTAATTATCATTTGTACGACAAAGGAAAGTTCCCTCACCACTTGTGTTGCGAACTTTTCTATAAACATAGTGTGTTGTAAAAGTAGTCGGGCTAATGTGGAGGTTTTGCAGGATTAAATTCTGTTGTCGAAGTAGTTGTTCCTGTCATAGTAATTGTTGCAGGAACAGTAGATTTTATAGCAGATTCGGGAGTCCAAAGATTAAATTTGAGTTTATTATAAAGGTTAGCCCTAGCAGCAGTGAACGAATTTTGGTCATAAAAATTTCTATCTTTAATATAAAGAATTTCATCTGGAGTCATAGCTATGTTGCTCCAGATACGATAAGTTGCAATATTACCTCTGAAATCATCACTATGGACTGTATTGTCGCCCATAGTAATAGCATATTGTGCTATATCGTTAAGCACCCAAGTACTTTGACTTGCCATTGTACCATCAACATAGAGTTTGATTGTTGTACCATCAAAAGTAACAGCAATATGTTTCCATTTATCCTTATAGTATGTCAAGTACGTTATTGGTACAGCTATATCGCTATTTCCAACACCGATACCATCAGTTACTCTAAGATAATATTGTCCGCCGTCGTTCTGAAAATACACATAAATAGATGCCTTACTCGTAGCCCATTTACCGCACGATAAGACAACGTAACTATCCTCATTATCGGGCCAAACACATTTAACCCATGTATCGAAAGTAAAGGGTCCGTTGTCGAGCCATTCGCCTGCATTACTGGTGGATGATTGCGTTCCTTCTGAGTTAATAGTCCCGTAAGAATTATCCCCATCGAAAGTGAGGATATTAGAAAATGGACCTTTCATATCGCTGTCGCTTCCGGTTGGAATACAAGTCTGAGCAAAACTCTGTGCGCCCCAAAAAGTTAACAGCAACAGCAATAAAATTTTTCGTAAAAAATTAAATGTTTGCATAATCCTTTAATATTTAGTTAATAATTCTATTAAAATCTTTTAAAAAGGGATTTTAAAAAGAGGGTTCTACCTCATCTAATTCGCTAACGTAGTTAAGTTTATTTTTCAAAAACAAGCTGTGATTTACAAATGGACTTTTTCTTTTAAAATAAACGGTGTTACGCATACTTCTTTACTATTTAATAATTTTAATAAAGACTTTTGAATTTTTAACAAAAATAAAGTAATTAATTACCTTAAACAAAAAAAGGACTGGCACATTAATGGCACAATTTCATATTTTTTTTTTTTTAAAGAACTTGGTATTTTAGTTTTATTCGAGGGACGGAAAACACTTATAAACTCATACCAAACTACTATTGAAAAATAGAGAAAATAAAATCTCACGCAAAGGCGCTAAGACGCTACGATATATTTAGCCTTTCAGGTGGGCTGTAAAAAATCATTTTCGTTTTTGTACCGTCTTTTTAGCCTTCGTAGAAGGCAAATAGCGATAGAAAAAGAAATTCCCCCACATATCTCGCCCCGCTGGGGCGATACCTACGTGAGGGGCGAACTTGTTTCTATCGCTATTCTACACCTACGGTGTAAAAAAAGTAAACACCAGTTTAAATCTTTGGCAAAACTACCGTTTGCAGTATATTCGAGGGCGGAAAAATAATTTGCTTTTTAAAAATGCAGCATAAACATATTCAAATCCTCAGAAGTGCCCTTTAAACCAAGTTTATTGCGCAGTCTAATTCGGGCTACTTCAATGCTGCGAACCGTTTGCAAAGTAAGCGACGAAATATCTTTGGTGCTTAAATTAAGGCGAAGGTAAGCACAAAGGCGACGCTCGTTTTTGGTAAGAGTCGGGCATTGGGAAAGTAGATTCATATAAAAAGTTTCGTGGATTTGTTCAAAGTGGAGTTCCAAATCTTCCCAAATTTGCATCTCAATAATTTTTCTCATCTCGTTGGAAAGGTGTACAATATGCGGAGGAACTTTGCTTATCGAATTTTTATTTTGACGATAATATTCTTTTAGTGCCACGCGAAACTCTTCAAAGGCTTTTTTTATTTTGGCAAGTATTAATGTTTTAGAAAGTAATTCTCGTTTTTGCATCTCCAACTTTTGGTTGTAATAATCAACAAGGCGAAGTGCCGAGCTTATTCGGGCTATAAGCTCCACTTCGTCAATTGGTTTGCGAATAAAATCAAAAGCACCGGTTTCTAAGGCTAATTTCAAATCCTGCGATGTCAGTTTTACACCGGTAGCCATAATTATCGGTATATCATTGGTTTGCTTATTTTTTTTGAGTTCCGTTATAATTTCTATTCCGTTCATCATTGGCATTTCCCAGTCGGTGATAATTATGGTTGGTTTTGCCTCCAACGCAATTTTCACAGCCAAGGTACTGTTTGAAGTGCTTATTATATCACAGTCATATTCAAGTTTTTGTAAAATTTCTACAATTAACTGAATATTCAAACGTTCGTCGTCAATTACTAAAACCTTTATATTCTGCATCACTAGTAAAGATTTATGAAACTATATTTTTGTCAAACTTAAAAACTTTTTTTCGTTGCTATCGTAGGCTGCGTTTTCAACATCTTTCTTCCACATGATAAGTTCTTCATTTTGAGTTTTATCATTATTCAAAATATGAAGAATTTTACTGGTTTCGTAATAGAAAAGCTCCGATAATTTTTGCTTCAAAATCAACATTTCGCTCGAAGGGTCTATTGGGGATTTTTGCTGCTCTTCATTCGACATTTCGTTTTCTTTTTGTAAGTTGCTTTTGCTTTTCGGTTGCTTAATATCAATGTTTTGATTATTCGTATTGGGCAACACGAAAGTAAAAGTTGTACCTTTTCCAACTTCACTTTCCACCCAGATTTTTCCGTTGTGCTTCTCCACAAATTCTTTGCAAAGTACTAAACCTAAACCTGTTCCACTTTCGTGAGCGGTGCCGGTGCTTGTATATTGTCGCAATACCTCCCAAAGATTATTCTTTATGTTTTCTTCTATACCAACTCCGTTGTCGGACACGCTTATGGTAGTTTGGTTTTCATTGTTTTGCGCAAAAATAGTTATTTGTCCGTTAGTATGCGTAAATTTTATTGCATTCGATATTAAATTTCTCAAAATGGTTTTTAACATTTTCAAATCGGCAAATAAAGTAGTTTTTTCGGGTTCAAAATAATCTATTGCAATTCGTTTTTCGTTGGCTTGGTGTTCGATACTTTCAATTACTTCGCCATAAGCTTCCTTTAAAACTAGTTTTTGTGGCTCGAACGGTAATTTTCCAGAGTGAGAACGTGCCCACATCAAAACATCTTCTAATAAATTAAATGTTTTTTTTGCCGAATTATTTACAATATTTATATATTTTTCGGTCTTGTCAATATCATAGTTTCTAATATTTTTGGTCAATAATTCTAAATATCCCAAAATAGAATTAAATGGATTTCTTAAATCGTGTGCAAGTATTGTGATAAAACGGTCTTTGTCTCTATTTAGTTCCGACAATTGTTTTTCGCTTTCTTTCAATGCGCGTTCGGCTAAAACACGGTCGGTAATATCAACAACATAGCCAGCAAGATATGGCGGTTTTCCTTTTAATTGAATAGGGAATTTGTAAGTATCTGCTACTCGTCCAATAACATCATCTTCATATCGCACCGAGGTGTTATCTTTCAATAATTTCAATTCCAAATCATCTCTGTCCTTGGCTGTCTGAGTTTTAAAAACCTCGTGCATTTGTGTATTTAGCAATACTTCTAATGGTAAGCCTAAAAGTTTCTCGAAATTTCTACTTAAACGAATTGCACGCACATTCTCATCTTTCAGAAAGAAATAAATTGGACTATATTCCAAAAACAAATTGAGTATTTCGGAATCTTCTTCAGCAATTTCGTAAGCCTTAGTTAATTCCTCAATCTTTCTTTGCTTAACAGCATTTTCCTTTTTAAGCTCTTCTATCTGCTTAATTAATTCGTTGTAGGCAGGTTTTTCCATTGTACTCTCTTTGTTTGTTTAGATTTCAGCGCAAATATATAATTATAATTCCATAATTTCAAAACAAGATGTGAAAGAATCTACTGTTTTTTAATAAAATTCTGATAGCGTAACTTAATAGCGACCGAAATTCTAAGAAAAGTAAAGTTACGCAATTTTTTCTAAATTCTAATAACAAATTGTTACATTGTTCAATTGTTCAATTGTTATTTTATAACGAAAAATTGGAAATTTAGAATTTTAACTAACTTTTTCAAAAAGTCACCATTTTTTTACACTACCAAATACATTAACGGTTTCATTGTCAGAAAATAAATCGAGATTAAGTACTGCATTTGTTGTAGGTTGCTCTATTTCAACATAATTTGTTTCAGTTAAATTATATTCGCATCCTGACAGAATATGAACGATAAATAGAATAATTAATATTTGTTTCCTTTTCATTTCGAAGATATTTACGCACTTTCATTAAATAATTAATTGTGCTTTTAATAGTTTATTTATTGTATGTATTTTTCAAAAAAAACAAAACTTGTCTGTACACAAAAGCAAGCCTTCAAAAGAGCACACCCTTTTGAAAACAAATAGCTATTTATACTAACAAGTTCCAGAGTAATTATAAAAAATTTCTTCACAAAACTAAACAATTAAAACCAGAAAACCAAATAAAAAGAGGGAAAAAGGGAAAAAAATAATTCGTGAATTGGTGGCAAACAAAAATATCAATTACCAATTATCAACTATAAAAAAGCCCTCACTTACAGCAAGCCGCCCACATTACAAAAGTTACCCACTCTTTCCCATTGCCAAAGCGAACCGCCGTATATGAGAACCGTACGTACTGTGGTGAGAGAAGACTGGTGAGGCAGTTACTGCCTCACTTCCTTACTCGATTATACGCATTTTTTTTATTTATTTTATCATATTAATTATTAATCAGTTACCTGTTTTCAAATTTCCCAGTTTCCATGTTTGCGACCGCCAACTCGTTTTAACCTATTTTCTTTTTGCAGATTCCTTAGTTGCTTTTCAATTGCACGTTGCGAAATACCAATCTTTGCAACAAGGTCCAGAATCGTGATTTTTGAGTTTTCTTTTATCAGTTGAAGTATCTTATCCGAACTCTTATCCGAACTCTTATCCGAACTCTTATCCGAACTTTTTTCTAAAATATTGTTGTTATCCGAAGTCTTATCCGAAGTAGATTCAGAAAGATTATTTAGACTTTCGTTAATATCATCAATCTGTTTACTTGCAAATTCAACTACAAAACCAGGTGAATCATAACTAAAAACTGGTTCGGGAATACCGGCTTTTTTACATTCGTCTAAAATGTTAAGTGTTCCGCGTCCCCAAGCTTCAATGATACCGGCTCGGAAAAATGTTGAGGCAATATCGGGATTGTAAGGAACTGACGAATGTTTCTGTTTTAACTTTTCAATTGTCCAGTTTGGTGGTAATTGACCTTCGTTCCAAATCATAATTTTATTTCTGTAAACACTTATCTGAATTGGATTTCCACTGCTGTAATCTTTATGTACAATAGCATTTATAACCGCTTCTCGCAAGGCTGGTTCGGGAAATGGATATTCTTCAATCCGATAAACTCGTTCGTATCGTATGGTTGCTTTCAAGTATTTGGTGAGCAATAAGTCCATTGTTTTCTCAACCTGCTCAAATAGACTGCCACTAATTACATCTTGAAAAAGCAAATTTGCATCTGTCTCGAAATAACCTATTTTTACACAAGCTCCGGTGATATATCTTTCGGGGTCGTTGTGAAACAACAAAATAGCTGAACGATTGATATATTTGTTATCGGTAAGATGAAGCTTTTCCAACAAATCAAAAAACGAATCTTTAAGAATGTCGTCTTTTAAACGCTTGCTTTGTATTGCTTTTTGACGAAAATGTTCAAAAGTTGGTACATGCAAATCTTTTATGGTAATGTATGGAACTGGGACACTATCCCAACGCTTGCCTTGTTTACGTAAAAGAAATTTATCCAATGCAGCACCAGTTAATTCTTGTTTTGTGCTGCCACTGCGGTAATGATACTGACCTTTGAAACTAATCGGAAATGGATAAGGTTCAACAATTATTTCCAAATATTCTTTTTCGGTTTTGCTTAGAATGTCCACATCTACCACAATACCAAGATAATTCTTTACTTTATTTGGTATTTCGTCAAGCAACTTTTTAGCATTTTCGATGCCGGCGTTTGCAAATCCGCAAATCCATTTCAAATATTCATCTCTCCATGATGATTTCCATTCTATATTTTGGGTTTCTTGCATTACATACTAATTATTAAGTAAATATGCTACTTTTTCAATCAAATTTTAAAATAATCTAAAAAACCAAAAATAAGAATAAAATTAGAAACTTCATATCCTTATATCTTCATTTGTTTGAGATTATTTTTCTGTTTTGTCAATCGTTTATCAATTTATGGTTTAGCAATTGCAGGTAACGAAAAACAATTTGCGGCGTTGCTTTTTTTTGTGGGATTTTGAAAGTGAAATGTTCGTGTTACCGAAAAAGCTCCTTTCTTGTAAAAATGTTCGATTACGTACAATGCCCACAAAAAAAAGCAATGAACGCTAAATTGTATGTTATGTTCTTTTTTTTATTCATTATCAAGCCGTTATCATGTTTATCCGCAAGTTTTTTCTATTTATCTGCCGTTTTATTATTATCCAAATTATTAACAATATGACTGCGGCGGCAGCCGCAGTTTTTTTGTTTTTTTGTTTTTTTGTTCGTTCTGGCACAAATGTTAAAAATTAGCACCAAAAGTTTAGTGTTTTTAAGGGCAACAAAAAATTAAAAATCGTTTGCTCTTTTGTTTTTTTGTAATTTAGCACAAATGTTTCAAATTTAGCACAATGCAAAAAAACAAAAGTGCAAACACCAATTGCCCTTAAAAATGCTAAACTGTTCGTATTGGCACATAAGCTATTTTTTTATTTTTTACCAAAAATTGCTTTACCAAGCAAAATTGCTCCTAATATACCCAAACCAGTCAAAACCCACTTATCAGTATCATCAAAAATCGCTTGTTTTTGCTGTATTTGGTAATTTGTATATTGCTTTTGAATTTGATTATATGGTTTAACCGCAAACGGCAAAAGATATGCCGATGCGTCTGCTTTTATTTTTGGCTGCTGGTCAGTTGTATAAACTGATTTAATTATTTCGTTTGCTCCAACAAATGCACTATAAACATCTAATATTTTTGTATCTTGTGGATTTTGATAAAATTTACTTGCAGCAAGTAAAATACTACTTGAAAAAAAACCACCATTGCTTGGGTCTTCACTTGATACATTTCCTTTTTGTGTTGAAAATAAAATTGCTTGACCTGAATTTACATTTAAAATTTGTGATAAATACTCTTTTCTTGCATTTTCTTGATTTTTAAAATCATAAATCAAATCTGGTTTTTCTATGACACCCGAAAAACCTAACCAATCGCTAAATACACGGCAAGCGTCGAATAATGTAATTTGCCTTTGTGAAAAATTTAAAAATGCTGTTGATTTTAATTTTTCACGGTCGTTTATCTCTAAAACTTGGTCGTTTATAATTGGTGAATAAAAACCATGTCCCGAAAAATAAACAAAAGCAAAATCAGCACCAGCATATTGCTGCTTAATTTCTTTAAATTGTTGAATAGTAGGATTTTTTCTATAAACAATTTCTTCCTTTGACCATGCACCACCAGTTGATGACAGTAAAAAATTATAGAAATTTCTAACATCGTATTCAACTCCTGATAAATGATTTGGATGATTATCTGATAACGGACTACCTATTAAAATTGCAATTCTGTTCATTTATTTTGTGTTTTAAATATTTTATTCAAGTATCATTTTTTCAATTGTTTCTCTCGCTTTGTTTAATTCGTTAATTGCTTCTTCCCGCAATTGTTTTGCTTTATCTCGCATTTTGTTTGCTTTATCTGATATTTCCTTTTGTTTGGGTTTATCTGGTATCACAATTTTTTGATTGAGATATTCTCGCATTATCAAATTTCTAATTCCGTTGGTCTGACTTTGCATTATTTCTGTTACTTTGATATTGTGTATTGTTTTAAGAAAACAAAACAAATATTCAGGTAATATTTCTGTTGTATCAACTCTGATTTTATGAATGAAATTACTGTAACAAAGTGTATTATCATTTACAAGTTCTTTTGTAAATATTGAAATTCGTCCGACTGGTTGGTCTGGACTGCCACCAGATTTTTCAATTAGTAAATCGTTACACTTTATATCAAGTTTTTGCAATTTATCATTTTTGATTAATCTAAATTTGGCTCGGCTGTTTGAAATGTTTAAATTAAAATCATTGTCAAATTCTGTGGCACGAATAACCAAACATTTTGTATATTCATTTTCATCAATTGGTGCGGTTTCATCTAATCCCCAATCACCTGCAACGCTTTGTGTGATAAGTTTTTTTAATCGTATTTTATCGTATTTTGAATTTTCAATTGCTGCAAATAAATTTTGTGCAAAAGTTTCATATTGTTTTGGGTCAAAACGATTTCCTGAAACTTGCCTGTATGTTGTTGTAAATATTCTATTTTGTATTGAATTATCTTTTGTTGGTAAAATTATACCCAACTCTGAAAGCAAATATTCATCAATGCTTTTTAATAATTCGTTGGCTTGGCTTTCTTTTTGGTCTTTTGATTTTATAGCAATGTTGTATATATCAATAACCTTTTTTTGAAAATCTAAATCAGGAACAGGAATTAAAACTGATTTTACAGCTTCCTGTGATAAACTCCCCATTATTGCACCAATTTTCTTTTGGTCGAATTGCAATTGACCAATATTTGAATTTAAAATGATTTCTAAATAATCAGATAGAATTTCATTAGTAAGTTGTAATTTAAATATTTCCGAACATATTACATAATTTAGATTTTCTTTTATTGAAACAGATACACCAAAAGTTCCTTTTCTTGTTAAAATTATATCGCCTTTTTGTAAAATAATGTTTTTGCCAGTTTGCTGACTATCAAAATCCACATAAAAAGTTTCTGTTAAATCAATATA
>JAIFNL010000221.1 GCA_020047755.1 Bacteroidota bacterium | reverse complement strand
TAGAAACCCCCAAAATGGTAGAAAAAATGAGAACAATATCCCCAAACGCAGGCGAAAAATTCGTTTCTACTGCAATGCGACTTGAAATGAAAGGAATAGAAAAGGGAATAAAAAAAGTTGCTTTTTCAATGATGCAAGAAAATATTCCTGATGCTGTTATTTTAAAAGTAACAAAGCTTTCACAAAAGGAACTTGATTATTTAAAAACATTGAAAGAATACCAGTTAGATTTAGAAACTATATAGACGTTTTTGTTGTGTTTTTTGAAAACCATTGTTTCATACTTGTATTACGCAACCAATTTAGAAACCCCCAAAATGGTAGAAAAAATGAGAACAATATCCCTAAACGCAGGCGAAAAATTCGTTTCTACTGCAATGCGACTTAAAATGGAAGGCAGACTAGAAGGCATGAAAAAAGTTGCTTTTTCGATGATACAAGAAAACATTCCTGATGAAGTTATTTTGAAAGTAACAAAACTGACGCAAAAGGAACTTGATTACTTAAAGACTCTCAAAGAATTTCAATTGGATTTAGAAACAGTATAAGTTTTTGAAAACTTCGTCAAATTCTACGCCTTTATGATAAACGAAATAATCAACTATATTTAGTACCAATCATTCTTGTCGAAGGTTGTTTCACTCTTTTGGGGTTTCTTTTTTCTCTTGGGTGAAGAGCCTGTAAGTTCGAAATTTATAGGCACGGTGTACCAAACTTCAACTTTCGTTCCATCTAACTCTCCAGGTTTCCATCTTGGTAATGATTTTATCACTCTAATACCCTCATTATCTAATAAGGGATGTACACCATTTTCAACCATTACTTGTTCGACATTTCCTTGTCTAGTAATTACAAACTTAATATATACCATACCCGTAATGTTTTGTTCTCTTGCTTTCATAGGATATTGAACATTTTGTGCAATATATTTTCTAAGCCCAAGCTCTCCGCCAGGGAATTCAGGCATTTTGTCACATACAGAGTAAATTGTATCACTTCCTATATCACCATAAATCAACTCTGTTGTCTGTGCTCTAATTGTTTTCAATGCACTTAGATTTAAGAGTAATAATATAATAATAACTATACCTCAAATTTATCAAGTTCCAATTGCATTCTTACTATTTCTCGCTTGGTTCTATTGACATGGTAATCGACAAATTTTTCGAAAAGTAAATCTTTGCTGCCAAATAATTGCACGTAAGCATTAAATTTATTGGCTATTTGGGGTTGTAAATCAATAACAATTTGTTGCATGCTTCCTTGGTTTTGGTTTGTTAAAATATCCCTATCACAAAGCAAAGATAGTAATTTCTTTGCAAAACACAAACTTTTTTTGGTTTAATGATTAATGTGGCTGCTAGCAATTGATACAGATGACTTGAAGTCATCTTATCAATAGAACATTTTCATTTTTATCTTTTATTTTTCATTTTTATTTTATATCTTTGTTCTTTGAAAAATAAAAACAAAAATGAATGGCTCAAAAAAGAACGGGGTATTTCATTTGAAGATGTTGTATTTGAAATTATCAACGATAATATATTAGGTGTAAGTAATCACCCCAATCAGGAAAAATATCCCAACCAAAAAATATATTCAATCTTAATCAATGAGTATGTTTATCTAGTTCCTTATGTGGAAAATGAATTAGAAATCTTTTTAAAAACAATTATTCCAAGTAGAAAAGACACTAAAAAATACAAAACCCATGAAACCAATAGATAATTTAGATAGCGAAGAGTTGGAAATTCTCGAAGCGTTTGAGAGTGGCGCAATGCAAAAGTCTCAAACCCAAGACCACGACATTAGAGTTGCTAAAATAGCTGCAAAAAACACAGTTGAGGCTTTTGAAGAAATTAAAATAGAATTGCCAATAAAAGATATCTCATTTCTAATTCATAAATATATTGACAAAGTAAATGTTTCGCTTGCAGTAGATTAATGTAGAAAGTTTTCCAACTATCCTAAAAACCTGACGGTTAATTGATACGATGACTTTGGAGTCATCGTATCAATAGTTCACTGTTTATTTTTCACTGTTTACTTTTACCCTAATGCCTTCGCTGTGCGAGGTAAATTCGGGAGCGTACATACATTGAATAGTGGTAATGCCATTGGCAAAATCTCCGGCGTGCGTTACTCGCAAAGGATATTCAAATACGTAAGTGCCTTTGGGCAAGTAGTCCATGAAAAAGTTAGTAGAGGCATCTTTGGTGCTTTCGTAATAGCCCAAACCGCCTTGGTATTTGTAGCGCGAAATGACGTTGAGTGGCTCAAAACCCGAAGCTCGCATGTCTTTCATGTGTACAAATTCCATAGCTCTGTCCACGCGCAACTCTATGCGCACTATCACTTTGTCGCCCACAATTAATTTGGTATTGTCGGTTAAAGGTTCAATGGCTGTGCCGCTTGCGGTCAAACGTTCTACAAACAGTTTTTTGTTGAGTTTTAAAGGGGTTTCGTGTGGGGTTATTTTGTCGAGGTCTTCAAAATATTGCCAGTACAAACCGCCCCAAGCTACACCTTTTTTTGAAATAGCCTGTTCCTGCTTCTACTTCAGTGCCTTCGATGGCGTAAGGGTCAATGACTTGGTCGCCAAGAGTAATTACGGGAATTTCGGTTTCGGCTAGCCAGTCGTCGCCTTGCAAAAGCAAAGCGTAAACAGCTTCGGCAGTTGCTTTGGTAGTTTTCCAGTCTTGGGTTTGTTTTTGTTTTAAAAGCCAAACTTTCAAATCATCTACGGTGCTTGCGCTTTGAGCTACTTCGGCAAAAACTTCAATCATAAGTGCTTGCGTTTCGATAGGAGCTTCGTACCAATAATAACCCGAAACGTTTTCTTTCCAGTACATTCCCATTTCTTTGTTGTTTATCGAGTTTTCGAGCAACGAATTGGCAATGTCTTCGGCAATTTTCACTTTTTCGTAACGTTTTAGCGCAAGAGCAATCATTCCTTGTCCGTAAATATTGCGCGAAAGCCAATATTTTTCGGCTTGTGCCAAGAAATAATCAAAGGCTTCTTTCGATTTGCTAGGGATAGGAATGTCTAAATAGAAACTACGTCCGTAGAGATATTGCAACGCCATGTAACTCAAATGGTCTTCTTTCATTTCCTTGTCGGAATAGAATTTTTTGAGGTCGCGGTATTCGTCTCTAATTTCGTCGTCGAGAAAATCAACTGCTCTTACTTTCATATTTTCTACATCGCTGGCGTTTGCAACACCCAATTTAGCTAAGTGTCCGAAACCTGTAACAATGTGCTGTGTAATGTATCTGCTTTCGGGCATTCCGGCAAACCACGACCAGCCTCCGTTGTAGCGTTGTTCTTTTTTTAGCTTTTCTAAGGCGCGTTGCAATTCGCTCGACATTTGGTTGAGGTCAAATAACAAACCAACTCGGCGTTTGCGCTCGCTTTCGTCTTTGGCATCGAGCACCCAAGGGGTTTCTTGCAAAAGGACTTCTTTGAGTTCTTGATTTTTCTCTAAGTTAGAGAGCAATGCGCCTTTGTCGTTACCAGCTTCGCGCCAAGCATTGAAAACCTGCTCTATTCGAGGCGAAGAGTTGGCAATGTGCGAGGCAATACTGTTGGCATAATAGCGGCTAAAAGTTTGTTCCGAACATTCGTAAGGATATTCCATCATATAAGGCAGAGCCTGAATAGCATACCAAGCCGGATTTGAAGTAAATTCGAGGCTCAATAAATGATGTTTTAAGGTTTTAGACTTTTTAGATTTCAGCAGTTTTTCAAACTCAAACTCGGTAGTTCCGGCTCCACGTACAGGCAAAGGCATGGTTTCGGTAACCAACATTCGGTTGCTCAAAACAGGAATGGCTTTTTCTTCGCCATCAGAAAACTTATCAGTCTTTGCTATAATTCGATACGAAAGCAAACCTATGTTTTCGGGAATGTTTATTTCCCAGCTTACTACGGTGTTGGCTTCGGCTTTTACCTCAAAGTCTTTCACAAAATCGTTGTTGGCAAAAATACCGTCTAACTTCTTATTAGATAGCACATCAATCAGCTCTAATTCAACCTTTCCTTTTAGGTTTTCTTTTGAAATATTGCTAATTTTGGCAGGAAGAACAAATTTGTCGTTTTCTCTAAAAAAGCGAGGTGCATTGGGCACTACCATCAATTCTTTTTGAGTAACCAGCGTGTTGCTTGTGGTTCCGAATTTCAAATCTTGAGTATGAGCAAAACCGAGCATTTTCCATTTGGTAAGGCTTTCTGGAATGGTGAATTTTACAACTATTTCGCCCTCGTCGTTGGTATAGAGGTTGGGGTAGAAGAAGGCTGTTTCGTTGAAATTTGTTCGCACTTGAACCTTTTCTTCTTTGGGGGCTTCAGCTTTTTTGTCTTCAGCAAAAACCTTTGCCAAAGGGTTGTCTTTTCGGTCTTCCATTGGAGCATTTGCTACCGATTCGGTTACCGATTCTTCAAATTCGTCTCTTTCTCCATCGGCATCTTCCATTTTAGCCGAGCGTTTGGCATGTCCGTTTTTTGTTTTTACGCCGGCATAACTCGTAACCATTACTTCTTCTAAACTTAAATCGTTAAAATACATGTTATAATAATTTAAGCCAAACCAGTTCAAAACATCAAAGTAATTCGTATTAAAATAAACATATTTGTTGAAATCAATAGCCAATTGTTGCGATGTTTCGATTGAATAAATACTTGTATTCCAAGCATTCGCACCATAGTAAGTTTGGTAAAGGTTGAAGTAAAAGTTATTTACAGCAAAAACATCGAGCGAAGCATCGTATAAAGTGGCTAACATTTCGGCGGCAAGCTTCTCGCCTTGTGCGCCTCTAATTTTCAAAATCCACTCTTCATTTTGCCCGGGCATAAGTTTGTCGCGGAATGTAGAGAACTCAAAATCAAGCCTTTTGTTAGTGTAAGGCACGTAAATAACGGCAGTTTGTGAGTGTTTACGATTGTAAACAACCGACATGAAATTTACCGTTAAATTTCCCCTATCTGCCTCGTGAACTGGAACTTTAATTAACTGCTGTTTCTCACTGATTTTTAACCACTCCGATGAGATAACTTTATTTTGGCTTTCTATCTCCACCAAAACCCACATATCTTTGTAAGAGCTACCAATCAATAACTTAGCTGTATCACCAGGTTCGCAGAAAGGAGTTAATAAACTGACAAAAAGAGGAGTTTTTTCTAAAAGTATCTCCACATTCTTATCAAACACCTTAAAGAAGCTTTTTGAGCTTACTTTTTGTCCAAAATAATCTTCCGAAAAAACTTCGACACAGTAAGCACCTTGCTCCCAATCTTTCATCGAAAAAGCAAGTTCTTTCGATTTTTTGGTGTCAAATTCGCCAGCAAAAATTTCCTTTTCTTGTTCTAAATGGTAAAGGCTGTTTTCGTTGTCATAGACGTTTCCGGCGTAGAGTTTATCCCATTCTTCTTGGCTTACCAAGGGTTGGTCTATTCTATTCCATGCTTTTTCGCGTTCTAAGTTGGGGTTGGTTTTGAGTTTGTAGATTTTGAAATTTCCGCTAGCGGCTACAAACTCGCCATTCATGTTGCGCGTGTAAATGCTTGCTTTATTAAACTCGTCTTTGTCAATCAGCGCATCGAACGAAATTCCTGCCTCAAGGGTTTTGTAGCTTACCGCTATGTTGCCAATGGTGGATTGAGTTTCGCCATTGAGGTCGGTTACGTCTATTTTGATTTGATAATTGAACGACAAATAATCGCTTTTTTCGATAGAGTAATCGGGAATTGCTTTGAATTTTAATTCAATTTCGCCTTTTTCGTTGGTTTGTGCTATTCCATTATCAATTTCAACTTCCGACTCGTTGAAATAATAACTCCACCAACCCCGCCAAATGGGTTTGCGTGTGATGCGGTAAGTTACTTTTGCATCGCTAATTAACGCGCCGGAATAGGCTTTGGCAATGGCTTTTACACTTATTTGGTCTTCGAGGCGATAGTTGCCATCGAAAGGCGAAAGAGTAACTTCAAAGTTTGGGCGTTTGTATTCTTCTACCTGAATGTATTTTTCGCCATAAGAAGTGTAAATTCGCATTCGTCCATTGAGCAAGCCCTTAGGAATTTGGAATGTTCCGTTGAAAGTTCCGTATTCGTTGGTAACTAAGTCTAAACTAGAAACAACCTGATAATTAACATCGTATAAATAAACTGTTACCGCTTGGTTTGTTCTAATTTGATGTTCGTTGGCTTTGCTATCAATCAGTAAACCTTTGAAATATATGGTTTGCCCGGGTCGATAAATTGCTCGGTCGGTAAATAGTGTAACAACTGTATTTGTGTAAGGCTCTCGTGCCTCATAATAAGCAAGATAGAAGTTTCTGTCGCTCGACAAGAAATCGACATCTTTTGTAATTTCATACGAAAGGCTTCGGCTTGCTTTTTTGTCGGCATCGATGCGCACATAGCCGTTAGCATCTGAAGTGTAGGTTTTTATAAGTTCTTTAACGTACTTTCGTTTTTTGTAATCGTAGTCGGTATAATACGTTTTTACGGTTGCGCCTGCCACGGTGTGTCCTGTTGTTCTATCGAGTACAATTACTTCGTTGTAATTGTCTTTTTGTCGCTCTAAGAACGACAAATTGGTTACATCAATAAAATTGTAACTCAAACTGTTTTCTTTGTTTGAGAATTTGGACGAGGTTCCAAGCATAACCACATAACTGCCAAGTGCTTGTCCTTTCATAATCACTTCGGTAGAATGCCACTGATAATCGTTGGTACCTGTGAGCGCGTATTCGTTGGTGTAAACTACAATTCCTTCTTTTTCAATCTTTTCTATTGCTTTTTCGCCATAGAATTTTTCTTGAATTTCGGCTAAACGTTTTCTATCTATTTTCACTATTTTGGCATACAATTTTTCTACATTTTTGTAGCTAATGCGAATAGGAAAATTAGCATTGGGCGTAAGGTAGTTTTCGCTTTCAAATTGCACTTGTTTTTGTTCAATTTCATTTATTACCCAAGCGCATTTTTGGGCAAGCATGGTGCGGGGAAATTTCTTTGCGGCTTTGCTTGCAATTTGGTGAGCCGTAACTAGATACTCTTTGTACTTAAAGGTTTCGGGTTGCAAGAAATTGTAGCGTGAGGCACCGTTTTTGTAAAAAACAGATTTCAAATACGAAGCTTCGCCAGCATAAACATTTTCAGGATATTTGCTTTCTATTTGGTTGAGTGCTTCAAAATAAAGTTCTGCCTTTTGCGGATTGGTGCTGTGCGCATTTACAAATTCTATGCGCTCTATGTCGTTGAAAATAAATGCGTCTAAATTTTCCGATTCCGTATTGAAATGTAGCAAGTTTTGAAACAATTTGATTGCATAAAAATGCAACGAAAGTGTGTCTTTGGTTTGAATATCGGCTGAAATAAATTCAGAAGCTTGTGCAAAGTAAAAATCTTCTTTGAGCGTAAATTGGTCGGCAGGTCGGTTGATAGTTAGTTGTGTATTTTTGAAATACGTAAGGGCTCGTTTTACCAAAAATTCGTACATAGTGCTTTGCAAACGCTCATCGTGTGTGCCTTTGGTGATAATTTCTTTGTACGACGAAAGCAAGGTAGTTTGCAAGATTTCTACATTTTCGAGCGAACTGTGATAGTGCATAATGGATTTATTAACCAATTGGCTCAAAGTCCATGTTTCAATATCATCGGGCTGAAAATTAAGCGTTTCGCTTCGGTCTTGAAACTTCCAGTAGTTTTGCTGGTAATACATATAATACATTTCGGCAGCCAGCGAGTGCATGACTTGCTGCAAAGGAGCTTCCATTTCGAGCAAATCCTTTTCCATTTCAAAGATAAAGCTTTCAAAGGCTTTTTCTTCGATACTTCGCCTAAACATCATGCGATGTATGTAAGCTTTTACTAATTGTGGGTCGTTTTTTTCGGTTTTTGCCTTTTCGTAAATGACATTAACTACTTCCAGCGCCGATTTGGGCAAGCCTTTGTTCTGAAAAGAATCGACTCGCGCCCAGAGTTTTTCGTAAGAATCAATCATAATAGTTTTGTTTATAGGGCTTTTTGACAAAGCATAAGCTTCCTGGCAATCGCTTGCGAAAAAAACAATCGCTGCCAGTATAACAATTAAATAATGTTGCTTCATTTTAAGTAGAAATTAGAAATTAGGAAATATAATGAAAATGATTTAACAATTTAACAATTTATCTGTAAAGATACAAAAAGGATTGCCTTTTCCATAAAAAAATGAAACTTTATTTTCAAATTGATTAAGACGTTGTTTAAAAATTTTCGGAGAAATTAAAAACAAAATGGTTATCAGTTGTTTATCTAAGATTTATTACTGTTGCAGATTATCAACTAACTAATTATTCTCTATATTTCATTGGTTTGTTGAGAAATAATAAATATCTCAGTTTTTAATGACTTTTTCAGCAAAACCCTGTTTTTCTTGCGTTTGCACTCTTCATCTCACAGGTTTGCGCCTTATTATCTAGTCGTTACCAACCTTTTGTACCGTAACTATTGCAAAGATATTACTTCTTTCTCGAATTTGTATGTGTTTGCTGGTAAGGTTGTTAAAAGGTATAGTTTTCAATTGAAATACGTCTAAAATTAGTTGGGAAATGGCAATATGTTAAATAGTGTTAAAATTTTGAGAATAGCAATTAACACCCAGAGAATAGCAATTAACACTCAGAGAATAGCAACTAACACTCAGAGAATAGCAACTAACACTCAGAGAATAGCAATTAACACCCAGAGAATAGCAACTAACACTCAGAGAATAGCAATTAACACTCAGAG
>JAIFNL010000159.1 GCA_020047755.1 Bacteroidota bacterium | reverse complement strand
GGTTTTTTATATCGGCGGGGATTGGCTTGGTTACTAAGGTTTAAAAAAGGGAAATAAGGTTTTTTATAATTGATAGTTGTTTTTTTTTACCACGAATGCACGAATTTTTTTTTATAGTTGATAGTTGTTTTTTTTACGACGAATGCACGAATTTTTTTTGTTTATTAGGGGTATTTAGTTAAATTGATAATGTTACTATTCTTTTAAAATATGTATAAGTAAAAAATGTTCAATTATGCTCTATAATGGTATTTAATTCTTTTTTTTAAGAATTTATTAAATCATTTTGTTTATAGTTTGGTGGTATAAATTTTAAAAATAGATTGTTTTTTATGTAAAAATTGTTTTTTTTAAATATATTTTGAATATTATATCTATTAATAGGAATGAGAAATATATTACATAAAGAAATAAAATGAAATTTTTAACATTTAAGAAGAAATTTTTTAAAATATATTTTTTTGAAATTCAATACGTTAAAAAAAAGATAAAAAAAAGTGTAAAAAAAGATAAAAAAAAGTTTGCAAAATGTTTTTTAAATTTATTTGTATTTTTTAGTTTTGTAATAACAATAAGATAAACAAATTAACAGAGTTGTTAATAGGATAAAAATTATATATAGTAAGCCAAGTTTTATAATTTTTTTTAACCAGTAAATATAGTTGATGTGATTTTTTTTTTTTAAAATATAAAGTAATAAAAAAACCACACTAAAAAAAGTTGTATGGAAATAGAATACTTCAAAAATGGAGGTTTGTCGTTTGCTGATTTTACTGCTGCGTGTGATAACGTGGCAATATTTGCAGAAAGGGACTTCCCCGAACTAAGTACTTGTGGAGTAACACAAGCAAAAATAGATGATTTAAGATCTAGTGGACGTGCACTTTTGGATAATAAAAGTAACATTATTACTGGTGCAGAGAAAAAAATGAAAACGAAAAATAGAGATAATGTATTTAGTTTTGTGAGTGAAAAATTGTCGATAACAAAAAAACAGTTATCTCCGGTTTTTAATCAGATAGATAGCAATTACGATACTTTGATAAGAAAAGTTCATTGGAATATGAAACCAAAGCCGTTTTTGATGCATTGCAATGATGTATTGACTGTTTTTAAAGAAAATAAAACATTACTTGCTACGGCAGATTTTGATGATGCTAATATTGCAGCTTTTGAAAATGATATAATTTCGCTAAAAGATGCTGAAAGAGAAAGAGAACAAGCAGAAATTTCGTACAACAATGATACTTTAGAGCGTTCGGAAGCTCGCCGAATAACTTATGAGAAATTGAACTTTATAGCTTCGATGGGCAGAGTTTATTGGAAAAAGAAAAACCCTGCAAAAGCTCAGGATTATATTTTGAAAAGAAAAAAAGCAAGCAAAAAAGCGACTACAACCGCAGATGTGGAAATGGAAGTAGTAAATGCTCCAATGAATACCGAAAATACAGAAAATACAGGGATTTAATTTGTGTGTGTGTGTTTTACAAAAGCTCAGACCTAAGGGACTGGGCTTTTTTTTTTAATGTTTAACGATTATTTGATAGCTTAACTTGATAGCGACCGAAATTCTAAGGAAAGTAAAATTACTAACTTTTTCAAAAAGGCACCATTTTTTTTACACTACCAAATTGTTAAGCAAATTATTTTGCCGTGGCTAAATAAAAAAACAACGGAGCGTTGTTACAAACACTAGATAAGAATGGAAGAATCGAATTTAATTTTTTTTATCAATTAATATTTTTTTTAATCGAATAAAAAAGTCTAACTTTGCAAAGTTTTTTAAAAATAAATTTATTATAACATTATGCCTGTAAAAATCAGATTATCAAGACAAGGTAGAAAGCGTAAGCCATTTTACCACATAGTAGTAGCTGATAGCAGAGCGCCACGTGATGGCAAATTCATCGAGAGGATCGGGTCTTACAATCCGAATACCAATCCGGCGACTATCGACTTAGACAGCGAGAAAGCGTTATCATGGCTTCAAAAAGGTGCTCAACCAACAGATACTGCAAATGCGATTTTATCGTACAAAGGTGTTTTATTAAAAAGACACTTGCAAAAAGGGGTTGCAAAAGGTGCTCTAACCGAAGAACAAGCTGAGGTAAAATACCAAGCTTGGATGACAGAAAAAGAAGCAAAAATTCAATCGAAAAAAGACAGTTTGAACGTTTCTGCTACCGTTTCTAACAAGAAACGTTTAGAAGCTGAAGCCGAAGTAAACAAGAAAAGAGCGAATGAAATTGCTAAGAAAAATGCTCCTACAGTAGTTAATAACAGTACTAGTAACGACGAAGCTGTTCTTTCGGCTGCCGACAAAATTGATGCTGCAATTAACGCTTCAAAAGAGTAATAACTACTTGGTTTTTGAAGCCTAGCTTCGGAAATAAACTTTTTCTACAAAAAAATGGTAACTACTTCCATTCAATATATTGGCAAATTTACCAAGCCTTTTGGCTACAAAGGTGAGTTGGCACTTCGATTTGATGTAAGTATTCCGCAAAATTTTGAACAAACGGAATGGGTATTTGTCAAGCTCGACGGATTACCCGTTCCGTTTTCTGTTTGCCCCGAAAGCATTTGGATTAAAGACGATACCACCGCAGTACTTAAACTCGAAGACATCGACAACGAGATTGACGCAAAAAAACTTTGCTACTCCGAAGTAAGCATCGAAGAATATATTGATGAATCTGATTTTGATTCGGAAAATTTCAATTCGCTAAAGAACTACAAAATAATAGACCAAAACTTAGGCGAAATAGGTTATTTTGAACGCATAATTGAAATTCCGGGCAACAATTTGATGCAAATTTATAAAGGCGACATTGAAATTCTAATTCCTTTCTCCGACGACATTATTACAAAAATAGATGCTCAAAATCAAAGCATTGAAGTAAATACACCCGAAGGCAAAATCGGTTCGACCGGCTTGTCCGGTCTGTCCGATGATTTACTAACAGCCTAACCGACAGACCGACAAGTCGGTCGAACGGTTCTTATTTTTTTAAATTTTCAAAAAAATGATGAGTTTTCTTTCAAACACTAGATAGAAAGTGTTTGCTTTCATTTTTTACTTTTCATTTTTTTATCTACCTTTGCGCGTCTATTTTGAAAGTGTTTCTTTTCAAAATGCAAGTAATTCTCTATAAAAAATACAGTAAATAGCACAGAATGAGCAATTCCGAAAACTGGACAATGATAATAAAGCCCAAGCGCAATCTCCTCGACATCAATTTGCGCGAAGTTTGGCGTTACCGCGATTTAATTTCACTCTTTGTACGCCGCGATTTTGTTTCAAAATTCAAACAAACCATACTCGGACCGCTTTGGTTTATCATCAATCCGCTGTTTACTACTTTGATGTACTTTATCGTATTTAGCAAAATAGCAAAGCTTTCTACCGATGGTTTGCCGCCTATTTTGTTTTACCTTTCGGGCATTGTGGCTTGGCAGTATTTTGCCGGAAGCCTTAATTCTACTGCCAATACGTTTATAGCCAATGCCGGAATTTTCGGAAAAGTTTATTTTCCGCGCTTGGTTACGCCTATTTCGGTGGTTATTTCCAATCTCATTCAGTTTGGAATACAATTTATGCTTTTTGTAGTTATTTATGTTTATTATTTAGCCAAAGGTGTTGATATTCAACCTAATATTTATGCCTTGCTTATTCCTGTATTAATTGTAATGATGGCACTTTTGGGGCTTGGCTTTGGAATTATCATTTCATCGCTTACAACCAAATATAGAGATTTGAGCAATTTAATCAGTTTTGGCGTTCAACTTTGGATGTACGTAACTCCCGTTATTTATCCAACTTCGATGCTTTCGCAAAAATACCAGTTTTTTATTTTAATCAATCCACTTACTTCTATTATCGAAACTTTCCGCTATGGCTTGTTAGGTCAAGGAACGATTGACTTTGCTCATTTGGCATACAGCGGAGGCTTTACTTTGGTGGTTCTTACTTTGGGTATTGTTCTATTCAACAAGGTAGAACAAACTTTTATGGACACGGTTTAGGTAGATAGTGTTTGAAAGAAAACTCATCATTTTTTTGAAAATAAAAAAAAGCAAAACCGTTCGACCGACTTGTCGGTCTGTCGGTTAGGAAATCATCGGACAGACCGGACAAGCCGGTCGAACCGATTTTACTTAGTTTTCGATAGAAAACAATTTATAACGCTGCAAAGTGAATTTGAAATCCGTTTTTCGACTCGTTCGTTAAAGATTTGTTTCGATGGCTGAATAGAATATTGTTTTTTCGGTAATTCGCATTGCGATAAGTTTTAAAATAATTAAGTCGGTAATAATTCGTTGTGCTTTAATTTTAGAAATAACAGCTATTTTGCAGAATTTTGAAAGTGTAATTTCTTTGTTTTGGCTTAAATATTCAAACAAAATACGTTCTATTTCCGAAAACCGAATCAAAATATTTTTATGCTCTCCTTGCTTTTTCCAAACATTGAGCAATACACTATTTGCTAATAAATTTTGGTCATTTACACGAATATAAACTTTGTACTCGCCCGTAGGCGTGGGCGCAGCGTGAGGTTTTTCAAGGCTTTTGTCTATCGAAACCTCAAGTACTTTTTTGCCTTCTACAATGTGTTGCTTCACCGAAAAAGGCACTTTGGGCTTGGTATAAAGCTCAGAAGCAGCATCAATCATGTAAATTTCTTCTTCGCTTCTTACTCCGGCTATTGCGCCATTGTCTTTTACGCCGACCAATAATTTTCCACCGTCGGTATTGGCAAAAGCCACCAACGAACGGGCAATTTTTTTAGAATCGGTAATGCCGAATTTAAAATCCAGTTGTTGGTGTTCGCCTTGTACTATTAAGTTTTTCAAGTAGTTAGTCATTGGTAAACGTGTTTGAACTAAACACCAATGTCGTTTAGTTAAGAAATTACTTAAATACCAGAGGTTTAAACCTGTCAAGTTTTCAAAACCTGACAGGTTTCTTAACAAAACGGCATTGAATTATAACTATCAATTACCAAAGATTGTTATTCTGTTTTTTTAGAAATATATTCCGAAAAACTTTTAGCTGCATTGGTAAAATCAGACGGAATAAGCATAATGGTAGTGGTATTGTTGTCGATACCTATTTCCGAAAGCATTTGCATACGTCTAAGCTCTATTGCCACAGGGCTACCTTCCATAACTTTAGCACCTTGTGTTAGTTTTATCGAAGCTTCAAGTTCGGCTTCGGCTTTTACTATTCGGGCGCGTTTTTCTCTAATGGCTTCGGCTTCACGTGCCATAGCTCGTTGCATACCTTCAGGAATTTCAACATCTTTCATCTCCACCATTTCTATTTTAATGCCCCAAGGCTCGGTGGTAGAATCTACAATTTGCTGCAAAGTATTGTTTATTTGTTCGCGTTCTCTCAAAACCTCATCGAGAGTATGCTGCCCTATGATGTTGCGAAGTGCGGTTACCGAAAATTGATAAACGGCTTTGTTGTAGTCCGCCACTTGAATAATAGCCGACTCTGGGTTTATTACTTTGAACCAAAGCACTGCATTTACTTTGATGGTAACGCTGTCTTTGGTAATGGTTTCCTGCTGTTCTAAATCTACCGTTCGTGTTCGTATATCTACTTTCTGCTGTCGCTCAATGAGCGGAATGAGCAAATAAAGACCCGGACCTTTGATGGACTGAAAGCGTCCGAGCCTAAACACAATAGCTCTTTGATATTCTTGAGCTATTTTAACACCCGATAAAAGAATGAGTGTAATGACTGCAATAACTATTACTATTTGCATTTTGCTACTTTGTTTTGTGAATACAAAAATAAACGTAAAGGTAAAGATATATTTTGAATTTGTTTGCTTTTTTTTATGAAAATTTATTTTTGATAGAAGTCTTTGTTTGTGAGCTTGTTCTTTGATTATTCTAAATTTTTAAAGCTTTATATCGAATGTAGTTTCAACGGCACGTCGAAATTTAAGATGATTCCCTTTTCTTAAAAAAGCAATAAAATCGGGCAATGAATTATTCCACAAACCCAATAAAACTTTTAAGGAGAGAATATAATTTTCGCGCTCTTTGGCTAAATCATAGTCATTTATATTTAGGAGTTTTATCAAATTTTCGGCTTCTATGTCGTTTGCTTTTGTTGTATAAGTATTCGTTTGCGTATTATAAACTATTCGTTCTTCAAATTTTGGGTCAGACAAATGCAATATTGGTTGATAGTCATGCCATTTGCTTGCTTTTTTGTTGTTCCATCTATGTCCTACCGCATACCAATTGAAATAGTCTCTGGGAATATTTTTGCGTGTTGGGTCGAAATGTTCAATATCTACGGCATAGCCAACCGAAAAGAAGTCTTCGGTATAAGCACAAAAATAAGATTGTTCTTTTGAAAGAATTTCTCTAATTTGAGTATGGTCTTTGGGATATTCTAGTTCTTTTTCGACGATTGGCGAATCCTCACTTTTTTGTATATATTTCATTTGCTCTAAAATTATAAGTTGTCCCAATTTCAAGATATTCACTCATTAATTCTTGCTTTTTTTCGTTATCGGTTTCGAGCAAAATTTGATTGGGCAATTCAATAAACTGTTTCCACATTTCTTTGCCTTTTTCGCCGAGAGTTTCTACATCGTATTCCTTGTACAATATGTCGTTGAAATGCGTACCTGCGGGTGCTGAGCCTTTTTCAACAATAACATTTTTTTGAGAATCAAATTTTAATATAAAACGTTCGTAAGGTTCAAACGAAGAAGCAATTATGGGCGAATGTGTAGCATAGAAAAATTGACAATTTTCGGTTAGTTCTTCAAAATGAGTTACTATTTCACGCTGAACATCAGGATAAAGTGAGTTTTCGGGTTCGTCCATTAAAATAATACTGTTGCGTGGAAGCCCAGTTTCATTGTCCTTGTCCCAAAGGCTATAAAATTGCAATGTACGTAAGATGATTTGCTGCGAACCTGTGCTCAAAAATTTGGCTTCTATTTCTTGCTGGCTGTTAATTGGTTCAAATCGAAAAACTTTTCCACTTTCGGTTGCAGCAGTTATTTTTAGATTGAATTTTTCCAGAAATTTTTTCAAATATTTTTCATACAAGTCATCTATGGGGTGTAGATGTTCTTTTTTCCATGCTTCGAAATTAAGTAAAATGTCTTTTTGCTTCTCAGGATTTGCCAAAATTGCATCTGCCATAATTACTTTTTGCGCATTTACTTGCTCATTGTATTGCTGAATACGTAAAATTAAATTTTCCCATATTTTTTCGACAATATTATTGTTTGCCTGAAGCGAAAAATCAATAATTTCTTCTTTAAATGAATACTCATTTTGTAGCTCTGCTTCGGGCGAAATCGTTTTTTCTAGCATTTTGAGTTGCGAAGAAATAATTTCTGCCGGAAAATTAATCAATGAAGGAAAGGCAACTGCTCCTATTTGACTTTCTATTTCAATTGGCTGCTCTTTTTTCTTTGCGTGTGTTAATTCTGTTTTTTCAATCTGCGATTTAATTTCTCCATTGGTTAGCAATAACTTATATTCTATTTTTCGACTTTCGTCTTTATCGGCTAAGCGATAATGAATGGCAACGGACTTTTCAGTAAGATTTGAAAAATTAGCTAAATTGAGCGACGTTAATTCCTTTATTATTCTAAGTAAGCTTGTTTTTCCTGTTCCACTTTGTCCAATAAAACAAACTTTGTGTAGTGCTTTTCCTTCTAAACTGTGCCCTTTGGGGTAAGTAAAATCGAAATTTGTATTTTTAAATTGATTAAAAGAAGTTATATTGAGTTGAGTTATTTTACCTTTGGGTTTTACATTGTCTTTATTTTCAAGGTCTTTCATATTTTTGAAAATCTTTTCTTCGTATAGCCAGCTAAAAAATTGGTCTATTCTAAAACCGCGTGGCATTATTTCATCAAATTTAGTTTTAATGTGCGCATTAAAAATAGGATTAATTTCTTTTAAAATCAAATCGTTGTATGCAATATAAAACTCGCCAAAAGTTTCCTTTTCGCTTAGCTGAAAGCCTAAAAATTTAAGGGCTTCTATATCTCTCGAATTATAAAAAACATATTTATCGGGAAAAGCCTGCCCAATAAGCTCGCTCATTGCCGATTTTCCAAAATATGCCAGCGAATATCCACTTTTCTTATCTATCAAATTAGTAAAACGAACAGCATCGGAATCTTGTCCATATTTCAAATACAAAAAAACTTTTCTGTAATGTTCTATTGGGTGATTCGGTTTTCCCAAAGCCCTTGCACCTGCAAGAGGCAAAGCGTTAAATGAGTGTATTAGTTTTCGTAGGTTTTGAAAATAATTCCAATCTGCTTTTTCTAAATTTTCTTGTTTGAAAAATTCCTTGTATGCCTTATGTAAATCTAAAATCCATTGCCTATCCGATAACCAAGTATTGGCTATTTTTGCAAATTCTTTTATATATTTATCTACTTTCGTATTCATTAGTATATAATTAATTATTGATTTTATAAAAAAAAGGAATGTTTTTTAATGTACACAAACCAACATCAAAGATATAAAAAAAAGATAAGAAAAAATAGTCTGTTTTATTATTTTCTCTCTTTTTGATTTCTAAATTTCGTACAATTTCTAATTGAAAAAAAAATAGTACTTTTGCTTTTCATTTGGTTTGCAGTGTTATCGTTTACTATTTTTAAGATATTCAACTTATTTTCATGCGTTTACAATTTGTTTTTCTTGCTTTGCTTTTTCCTGTTTTGCTTGTTGCACAAAGCACCAACGATACTGTTTTTATCGACGAAATAGATGTAAAAGCCCACAGAATACTCGAAGAAAGCGGCATGAATGAAGTGAAGCTCGACACCTTGCTGCTCAAAAAAAATATCAATGCTTCTTTGGGCGAAGTGCTTTCGCAACACAGCGCAGTATTTGTGAAAAACAATGGACGCGGCGCACTTTCTACCGTTTCGTTTCGAGGCACAGCCGCATCGCATACCGATTTGCTTTGGAATGGATTGAGTATCAAAGACCCTATGCTTGGACAAACTGATTTTTCGCTGCTTCCTATGTTTTTGGTCGATGAGTTGAGCCTTGCTTCGGGCGGAAGTACCATCGCCGACGTGAGTGGAGCTTTGGGCGGTGCCATTCAAATAAACAACAAGGTGGATTGGCTCAATACCTTTTCGGGCAAGCTGTTAGCTTCGGTGGGAAGTTATTCTACTTACAATGAGTTTGT
>JAIFNL010000018.1 GCA_020047755.1 Bacteroidota bacterium | reverse complement strand
CATTTTCATTGTGTAAGTCGGCTGAGCCAATGCTTAGCTCTGAAAAACTTCCCATGTCGAAAAGTGCTTGTGAATTATTTTTTTCTTTGAGCGAAATAATGCCATTGGCTGTTTTTCCAAGTTTTCCGGTCAGAAGAGCTAAATTTTGTAATTCAAAGCTTGCGTTTGCTGAAACTTCTTTTTCCGAGAAAATTATTATGGCATTGTGAGTTTTGTTGTATTCGCTTGCAAAATTTATAATCGTTCCTTTGCAGCAAACGCCTGATTCTTTGACTAATTCATCAAAATTTTCTTTCAATAATTGCTCTTTGTAAATTTCAAAATTTTGCGAATTTCCATCGATAAATAATTGATTTTGAAGATTATTTGTAAGTAAATAGTGATTTACTGCTTTTATAAATTTATAGTACGATTTTATCTGTCTTCGAGTCTGGTAATCAAATCAATGCTTGTATTTTTTTTAGCTCTGGCGTTTTGAACCATGAAACTAACTACGCCATTGTCGTTATTTAGTTCAGCACCAAATAGAAACACTTTTCCGGCTTTTGAAATTTCTTCAAACGGCACATTGTCGAACGAATTTTTGATATATCCATTTTCGCGTTGTGCATAGTGAAAACTACTGATATTGTTTGTTTTAGCTCCTGCACGAGCCAATTTTTGGATTAAATAAATCTCTTCGTTGGTTAAACGTGCGCCTGCATAAAATGCGTTTTCTTCTGGTTTTACCGCTTTTATTTTTTCAGCTATGATAGCAAATGCTTTTTCAAAGCTAATTTCTTTAAATTCGCCGTTTTCTTTTAGCAAAGGCTTGGTTATTCGTGTTTTATCATTATAAAAAGAGTAACCAAATTTGCCAAATTTGCAGTGATTGCCTTCTTTGTTTACTAGTCCGTTTGCGCCTGCTACTTTCATTACAAAGCCGCTTCTGTGATGTATAGTAAGTTTGCAACCTATTGAACAATAGTTACATATAGTTTCAAAGCTATCCATTTTTACGGGACCCGATTTGAATTTAACATTTTCGGTTATTGCGCCAGTTGGGCAAGTAGAAATGCACAAACCGCAACTTTCGCAAGCGGTTTCGGTAAGCGACAAGCCCATGCTTGGAGCTACGTAAGTATCAAAGCCTCTGTTTATTAAGCCCAAAGCTCCTGCTCCAACTACGTCTTTGCAAATGCGAACGCAACGCGAGCACAAAATGCACTTGTTGTTGTCAATTTCGATGAATGGGTGCGAAAAATCTACCGGACGTGCTTTAAATTCACCTTTAAACTTTTCTTGCTCAGCTCCATATTCAGTTGAATAATCTTTCAAATCGCAGCTGAAATATTCCGAACAACCGCACTCAAAGCAGCGAGCAGTTTCTTGCAATGCCATTTCCTCTGTGTAGCCAAGCTCTACTTCACCGAAATTAATTCGGTTTTTCTCGTCTAAAACTGGCATCTCTTTTCTTAGCTGATATTCAAATTTGCCCATGAATGCTTTTGGGCTTGCTTTCACAAAATTAGATTTTTTGCTTAAAAATTCTTTGGGTTTTGGTTCAATTCGTTGTCCCATAATGAATTGGTCGCAGCTTCTGGCAGCGATTCCAGCTTGGGCTATGGCTTCGATTATTGTGGCTGCGCCTGTAACTCCGTCGCCGGCTGCAAATATCGACGGAATATCGGTTTGCAGCGTTTTTTCATTGGCTTGAATTGTTCCCCATTTACTGAGTTTTAATTCTCCATTTTCGGCAAATTTATTGATGTCGGTTATAAAATCGGCATTTACTTTTTGACCAATTGCAGCCAAAATGTAATCTGCATTTACTTCAAATTCAGAGCCTTCCTCAGGAATTGGACGACGCCGACCCGACGAATCAGGCTCACCCAAAGTCATTTTCACACAAGTTATGGATTTTAATTTTCCATTTTCGTCTTTATTTACTTTTGTTGGGTTTGTAAGAAATAGATATTCAACACCTTCCAGTTTCGATTCGTGAATTTCTATCGGATTTGCTGGCATTTCTTTTTCGGTGCGGCGATAAATGACGTAAGTTTTTTCGGCTTTGCACCGAATTGAAGTTCTGCAGCAATCCATTGCGGTATTTCCGCCACCTACTACCACTATCGTTTTTCCAGAAAAATCATATTTTTGACCTGTTTGTTCCATATTTCGCAGAAAATCAATGCCTGAATAAACTCCTTCTGCTTCTTCACCTTCCACACCTAAAAGTGTACCTTTCTGAGCACCAATGGTTAAGATAGTTGCATTGTATTCTTTTTTTAGTTTTTCGTAGCTTAGATTTTCTCCAAGTTTTTGATTTAAGAATAGATTTGTTCCTAGTTCGGTAATTGTTTCTATTTCTTTGTCTAGTAGGTTGTTAGGCAAACGATATTCGGGTATTCCGTAGCGTAACCAGCCACCTGCGTGGTTGTTTGCCTCAAATATATCTACTTGATGCCCTTTTTGTTGCAAAAAGTAGGCTGCTGAAAGTCCACCCGGACCTGCGCCGATTACTGCCACTTTTTTTCCTGTACTTGATTGTATTTCAGGTTTATAGTGATTTTTTGAGTTTAAGTCAAAATCAGCTACAAAGCGTTTCATATAGTCAATGCCCACGGGCGTGCCTTCGTTTTCCATAAAATTTCGGTTGCACGCCGCTTCGCATGGGCGCACACACACGCGTCCGCAAATGGCGGGAAGTGGGTTTACTTCCTTTATCAATTTTACAGCTTCATGGTATAATCCTTTTTCAATCAGCGAGATATAGCCTTGCACATCAACTCCGGCAGGGCACGAACTTTTGCAAGGAGCTTGGCAACTTGCAAAGTGGTTGCTTTGCAAAAGGTCGAGCGCCATTTTGCGTGAGGCTCGAACTTTTTCGTTGTTGGTTTGTATTTTCATGCCTTCTGCCATTTTGGTAGAGCACGAAGTTTGTAATCCGCGTGCACCTTCTATTTCCACAACACACAGATAACAAGACGAATAAGGCTCTAAGCGTGGGTCGTGGCAAAGTGTTGGAATTTTTATTCCTATTTCATTACAAAATTCTAATATAGTTTGCTCATTATCAGCTTTATATAGTTTGCCATCTATTGTTATATTTATTTGCGACATCTTTCTGAAAGTATAAATTATGTTTTTTGCCTAAAATTGTTTGTTTTTTATAATATAATTTCTTTTTAACTCAAAATTTATAATTAATTATTGAATTTTTTCATATTCAAAATTAGAAATATTTTTTTCATCTTCGTCAAATTCAATTCCAACTAAATACAGTTCGTTGCATTTTTTAATGTATTTTTCGTGGTATTTCTTATCTTTTATTTGTTGAAGTGCATTTTTTTGATTGTTTTTCATTTTAAATTCAAAAATGAAAACATTTGTATTGGAAAAAACAGTTAAATCAATTTTGCCTTTGTTTGTTGTATCTTCGGCTACTAAATCGAAACCCAAAGCAGCAAAAAAAGCATAAAATAGCGCAGAATAAAATCCTTCAAATTCCGAAATGTTATTTTTTCGATACCAATCGTGCGGAATTCCTGCAAAGAAAGATTTAAAAGCATTTTCTAAGTCTTCCGGTTTTTTATTTGCTATCGAATTGTAAATGGCAATCGATAATTTTGTGCGCGTATTTGTATCGGCTTCGATGGCATAAAACATACGCAATAAGTAGTCATACAAGCCTTTACGCACTTCTTTGTTTGGAATTTTCAAATCATAAAAATACTCGTCGCCCAAAATTTCTTCCTTCGCAATAGTTAGATAGCCAGCTTGGAAAAGTAGAACGATTAAATCAATTCTATCAATATCAAATTCAGTTAGTTGCGATAAACTAATCGTAACATTTTCAAGGGAAGGCACGTGATATTTACGCTCTTTTATAAGCTCTAATAAAAAAGTTGGCGTTCCAGTTTCAAACCAATACGGTTTGTATTTTTTTTCGTTCAAAAATAATAAAACATCAAAAGGGTTGTATAAATTTTTGCCCAAAAAATTATATCCATCGTACCACGATTTTACTTTTTCTAAGTCCACATCATGCAGATAATCAACGAAAATATGTTCTAAATCGTCTTGTGTGTAACCGCAAATATCGGCATATTTTACATTGAGCGAAATATCTACAATATTATTTAACTTGCTGAAAATGCTTGTTTTACTAAATTTTGAAACTCCAGTTATAAACACAAATTTCAAATTTCGCTCTTCTTCTTTGAGTATCGAATAGAAGGAAGCTAATTCTTCCCGCAAAACTTTTGCTTCTGGCTTTGTAATATTATCTAAAAGAGGTTTATCGTATTCATCAATTAAAACTACTACCGGAAGATTGTATTTTTTAGTTAACTTATTAATTAACTCTTTGAATGCAGTTGCAGGGAAATTTTTTTCAGCTAATTCAACTTGGTAGCTTTCGGCTATTATGTTTAATGAAAAATTTGTAGAGTTCTGAAATTCAGCTATATTACTTATTGTTGCACCGCCAAAACTAACTTTTATGACTGGATATTTTGTTTCCCAATCCCAATTATTTTCTAAAAACAAACCGACAAAAAGTTCTTTTTCGCCTGCAAAAGCGGCACGAAGCGTATCGAGAAAAAGCGATTTACCAAAACGACGTGGACGAGAAAGGAAAAAATATTTAGTTCCTTCTGATTCTAATTGCTTGATAAATTGAGTTTTATCTACATAGCAAAAGTTTTCGTAAGTAAAACTTCTAAACTCAGCTCTTGCTATCGGCAAACGCTTTATTTTCTTTAAATTTTCATTCATTTTTTATAATTTTAAACTGAAATTAATGAAAAAATAGATGAATAAATTGGAATTTTTACGATATTTTAATTGCATCAAAATTACATTTTGTGAGACAAGCTCCACATTTAATACATGCATCTTGGCGAATAAAATGAATTGTTTTTTTGCCACCATCAATTGCGTTGGTTGGGCAATTTACTGCACAAATTGTACAGCCTGTGCAATTTTCAGAAATCACTTCGTAAGTGAGTAATTTTGTGCAACTTTTTGCCGGACATTTTTTGTCGCGAATGTGAGCTTCATATTCGTTTCTGAAATATTTAATGGTTGTAAGTACCGGATTTGGTGCAGTTTGCCCAAGTCCACAAAGCGACGAATCTTTTATTTGGTACGAAAGTTCTTCCAGTTTTTCAATATCACCTTCTTTGCCTTCGCCTTCGGTAATTCGGGTCAATATTTCTAACATTCTTTTAGTGCCAATTCTGCAAAAGGTGCATTTTCCGCACGATTCTTTTTGTGTAAAATCGAGGAAAAACCGCGCCATGTCCACCATGCAGGTCGATTCGTCCATTACAACCATTCCGCCCGAACCCATGATGGCACCTGTGGCATTTACCGAATCGTAATCCACAATGGTGTCGTCGAGGTAGGCAGGAATACAGCCGCCCGATGGTCCGCCAAGCTGAACGGCTTTAAATTTTTTGCCATTTTGAATACCACCGCCAAGTTTGTAAATGATGTCTTTGATAGTAATTCCCATGGGAACTTCTACTAAACCACCGCGATTTATTTTTCCAGTAAGGGCAAAAACTTTTGTTCCTTTGCTTTTTTCTGTTCCATATTTGGCGTATTCTTTTGCACCATTAAAAATTATCCAAGGAATATTTGCAAAAGTTTCCACGTTATTTATGTTTGTTGGTTTTTTCCATAAACCTGAAGCTGCTGGAAAGGGCGGACGTTTGCGCGGCATTCCTCTTTCGCCTTCTACTGAGGCTATTAGAGCAGTTTCTTCGCCACAAACAAATGCTCCTGCTCCTTCTTTTACGTGAATGTCGAGATTAAAATTTTTGATACCACAAATGTTTTTTCCAAGAAAACCTTTTTCGCGTGCCTGTGCTAAGGCAATGTTTAATCGCTTGATAGCCAGAGGATATTCGGCTCTGCAATAAATAACACCGTCGTTTGCGCCTATTGCGTAAGCCCCAATTATCATGCCTTCGATGACAGAATGCGGGTCGCCTTCCAAAACTGAGCGATCCATGAATGCTCCCGGGTCGCCTTCGTCGGCATTGCAAATAATATATTTTTCGGCATTTTTATTGTTGTTGGCAAAACGCCATTTTAATCCGGTTAAGAAACCGCCGCCGCCTCGTCCGCGAAGCCCTGAGTCAATTATATTTTGGATAATTTGTTCTTGCGAAAGGCTGTTTTCTGCAATTTTAGTGATTGCTTTGTAGCCATTATTGGCTATATATTCTTCTATTCGTTCGGGATTTATGTAGCCGCAGTTGCGAAGTGCTATTTTTACTTGCGAGTCGGTAAATTCGTTGTCGATAGTTTTAAATTCTTCGGTTTTTACAACTAATTCTTTTATGGGAAGATGAAATTTTTGGTGGTGCTCTATTAGTTCTTCTACTTTTTCTTCGTCAATTCCTCCATATAAATAGGAAATATTGTTGTCGATAATTTCTACAAGAGGTTCTCTGTAACACATTCCTACACAGCTAGTTTGGTCTAAATCGATGTCGAGCTGTTCGTTGTTTTGGAGGTATTTTATTTTGTCGAAAACTTTGCCTGCTCCGGCAGCAATTCCGCAGCTTCCCATTCCAACTATTAGTTTTAGCTTTTCCATGTTTACTTTTTATTTTTAAATGGCTTTTCTTGTTGTATTGTTTTGCAATTCAACCCATTTAATTATTTTCTTTCTTTTTTATATCTCTTATGACTTTTACTGCCGACTTTCCCGAAAGCTTCCCGAAAGTATCGTCGCCAATCATCATAACGGGTGCAAGCGAGCAGCAGCCTAGGCACGCAACCGATTCGAGGGTGAACAAGCCATCGGGCGTTGTTTGTCCGTCTTCGATTTTGAGATGTTCTTTCAGTGCAGTGGTTATGTTTTTGGCATCTTGCACGTGGCAGGCTGTTCCGTGGCAAACTTTGATTATGTTTTTGCCTACCGGATTGAGTCTAAACTGTGCATAAAAAGTGGCAACTCCGTAAATATCACTCAGTTTGTGTCCTGTTTCGTCCGATATTTTTCTTAAAGCACTTTCGGGCAAATAGCGATAAATGGCTTGTATTCCTTGTAAGATTGGAATTAAATTGCCATTTTTTCCCTTGTACTTTTTTATCAGAGAGTCTATCAAACTTAAATCAACTTCTTTTGGCTCTGTTTGTAGTTTTTTTGCAGCTATTCTATTTATTCTCATTGTTTGTAAAGAATTGATTATGTGGAACTCTTACTGAATTGCTTTTTTTGGCTGATTTTATATTTTAAAAGGCTTATATAAAATTAAATTGCGTTTTTAAAATTATGTTCCTCTCAAAAAAATCTATTTTTCAGGTTTCCACTATTGTATTTTTGGTATTGATTTGTTTTTGTATGTAATTATCTAATTTTGTGAATAAAAAACACAATAAAAGGAATTATTTCCTCTTTGTTATGCTTTAAGTATTTACATATTAATTAGTTATGTTTTGTTTTTGCTTAAAATAATCTTTTATTTTTTCAAAATATCATTCTATAAAATTAAAAATTATGTTTTAATTAATCGGTGTTAACTATATTTTTTTTATATTTTAGAATAATTCTAAATAGAATAGTCTTTAAATCATACTAAATCAAATATTTACAAAAAGAAACAATTTTTTATATCTATAATTAGAGTTCAAATTTTGTATTGTTTTAAAAAAATAGTGAAAATTGAACTTTTTTATATGTAAATTTTCATTATTTTTTAGTAGAAAACTTTTTTATTTTTTAATTGAAAAGCGTATCTTTGAAATTGAAATTCAAAGCAATTTTTGTAAATTAAAATCCCATTACTCCTTGAAAAATAAGCTAAATACAAAAATAGTTTTTACCATAATTACAGCATCTTTGCTTATATATGCTTTAATTTTGGGCGTTATTATTTACAGTTACAGCCATTTAACGCAGCAAACTTCGGAAGAGATGATTAATGCTTTGGTGCGTGAAAAATCAAATGAAGTGCGTGCTCGGTTTGAAGGTTATTTAGGTGTAGCTAGGGCTTTAGCCACTGTAAATGAGAATACTTTGTTTCTTTCAGAAGAACTGAGCCAATCGATGCGCGATAAATTATTTCGGGAAAATTTGAAAAAAAATGAGCTGTTTTTGGCTGTTTGGGATTCGCGCGAACTATCTGTTTTTGATGAAAATTGGGGTGAAAAATCGGGAAGAGTTAGTTCTTCTTTTACAAAATATAATGGGCAGATTGTTAAAGAGCTTGATTCTGCTGATATTGGTAAAGTGGTAAAAGTAACTGAATATCATCGAATTAAAGAACAAAAACGGGAGTCGCTTTCGGAGCCTTATTGGTCGGTTGTGAATAAAACGGATTCACTTTACGAAACAACTCTTTCTACACCTATTTTTGTTGATGAAAAATTTGCAGGTGTTGTTGGTATTGATTTTTCGCTTAATACTCTGCAAGAATTTACTAATTCTATTGCTCCTTTTGAGCAAACTTTTGCCTTTTTACTTACCAATAAAGGAACTTTAGTTACTTTTAACGAGAAAGCAATGTTTGGTCATAGTTTGAATGATATTTTTTTAGAAGAAAATACGGCAATTGTGAATCAAATATCAAAAGGTGAAATTTTTAGCGTGCGTACTAAATTTTTTGACAAAAAAGATTATTACGTGTCGTTTGCACCAATTCATGTGGGAACTTACGAAAATTCGTGGGCTTTGGCAATTGCAGTTCCCGATGTTGTAATTAAAAAAGCTGCTAGAGAGCGATTTTCTAATTTAGTGTTATTTGCAAGTGTGGGTTTTGTTATTTTAGTAATCGTTTTGATATTTTTGTTATATTCTGTTACCAAGCCTGTTCTTCAGGTAACAGACGTTTTAAAAAAATTGGAATTGGGTGAAATTGACGACATTGAGCCATTAGAAATTTATTCGCACAATGAATTGGGAGAAATGGCAAAATCTACGAATAATTTGGTAAAAGGTTTGCATTCGCTTGCCAATTTTGCCTCGCAAGTAGGGAAGGGAAATTACAAGGCTGAATATGTGAAACTTAGTGCAAATGATAAACTTGGGTCTTTGCTGCTCGATATGCGCAACAGCTTGGCAAATGCTCAAATTCAAAACCAGAAAAATAAATATTCCGATGAAAGGCGAAATTGGATAAACACAGGTTTGGCTATTTTTGCCGAGCTTTTGAGAAGTGAATCGTCTAACGTTTCTGAGTTTTCGTACAAAATAATTAGCGAACTGATAAAATATATAAAAGCAAATCAAGGTGCAATACTTATTATAAATGACGAGGATAAATCTGATGTTCATTTGCAATTGATGGCTACTTATGCTTTTGAAAGGCGCAAATATTCTGAGAAAAAAATAGAAATAGGTGAAAGCCTTGTGGGGCAATGTGTTTTAGAAAAGGAAATTATTTATCTGACCGATTTGCCCGAAGAATATACACAAATTACTTCTGGATTGGGAAAATCGACTCCACGAAACATTATGATAGTGCCACTTATTTTCAATGAAGAAGTGCAAGGTGTTATTGAAATTGCGTCGTTTGGTATTTTGGATAAATATGAGAAAGCTTTTATTGAGAAGGTTTCGGAAGCTATTGCGGCTACTTTTGCTACTATCAAAATAAATCAAAGAACCACTAAATTATTGGAAGATTCTAATTTTCAGGCAGAACAGATGCTGGCGCAGGAAGAAGAAATGCGACAAAATATGGAGCAAATTAGAGAGCAGCAAGAAGAAACAGAGCACGAAATTGCCATTTATAAAGCTACCATTGAGAGACTTAACAAACAGATAGAGAGTTATAACTAAGCGAAATGTAATTTTTTTTAGAAGTCTTTTTTTAGTGCAAAAAAAAATCTGGTTTTATACCAGATTTTTTCTTTTGAATACGTTATGTTTTTCGTTAAAATTCTTTGTAAACAGCTACCTTTTTTTCTGTTTCCGATTCTTCAATTAAAGTATGCTGATAGTCGAAATAATTGTTTATCTCGTGGCTCGAAATAATTCCATCATTGTTAAAATCTGCATTCTTTTTGCGATAACCATGTGCTAAGGTTTTGGTAATTAAATTGACTTTTTGGTCAGTTTTGTTAATTCCATTTGTAAAAAGAACAGTTGTTCCAGATGTTTTGTACATTTCTTTAAAAATGTCTTTGCGTATATTTTTTGCAGGGTCGTATGAACCGAATGTGATTTCGGAAAGCTCTTTATTTGTTTGTTTATCAAGGTTTTTGGCTGTTTCGTTCTGTATAAATTGCCACGAATCGACAATTACAATTTTGTTTCGAGCAGGAACTTCTGCCAACATACTATTGATGAGAGTATGGGCAATTCCATTTTTTTCAGGGTCGCCGAAATTCATGTTGTGTGTTGCAAAATAAACGTCAAAATTGTTTTTCAGAACGCTATAGCCCGACGAAATGACAATAAATTGGTCATCAACTTTTACGTGTCTATATTTTCTTTTTAAACTCAAAAGTTGGTATTTCAATGCTTCTTCGTTGAAAAGTGTGTCGATGATTATATTTCGGTAGTTTGATTTATCTTTTCCTAATATTTGAATAAGTTTTCGGGTACTTTCGAGTGTAAATTCCGAATTTAACTCTTTTTCGGCAAATTGGTAAGTTCCTAAGGCAATGATGTATAAATCAGGTTTTGGTTCTTCTGCATCATTTCTTAATTTTAATGTAATAATGAGCGAATCTTTTACAGATTCTGCTCCTTTTTCGTTGGTTGTATAAGCATAAATTACATTTTTTCCCATATTCAGTTCTATGGTATATTTTTGCGTGTAATTGTCTGTTTTATTGTGGCTTATATCAATTTGATTGGGTTTCAAAATGGGCACACCGTTTACATAAATATTAATTCGTTTTAAATCATACGACAAATCAGTGGCTCTCAAATCTAAACTTATTAACCTGTTGTTTGTGAACCATTTGAATTCACTTTTGTTTTGAATTTCTACCGTTGGAATGTGCGATAAATCAAATTCGTCTTTGGTTATTCCAAATTTTTCTAAATTTGCAGTATATTCATTTGAATAATCTGCTATTATATTATTGTCAGAAGAACCTAATTTACTCATTATAATTTCGGGGCGCGAATACTTCATTTTGAAACATTCCACCGGAATACAAGTTTCATTTACATAGAATGCTACGCCTTGGCTTCCATTTTCAGACGAAACATAGTACGATTCGTCTGAAAGTGTGATGTAATCGCTTTTTCCGACAGAAATAATGGTAGCTATTGGCTCTAAATCTTCGGTATTCCATATTTTGATGCCATCATCGTGTCCATAAGAGAGTAATTTTTTGTTCTGGTCGAAAAAATGCACTTCTTTGAGTATGTTTTTACTCGAAATTTCATTTTCAAGAGCTCCATTTAAAACATTCCAAACTTGTATTTTTTTGCCCGAAATTGTTGCCAGCATTGTGTTATCAGAGCTAAAACTAAAAAATTCAACGGCTTCGCTAAATCTACCTATTTCTTTTTTTTGCTTTTTTATCAAATCGTATAGTTCGATATAATCAAAAAGTCCACAAGCTGCCAAATACTCACCATTTGCACTGTAATCGATGTATTTGTATTTATTATTAATTGTAAATGCCGGATTTATTTTTGATAAACGCTTTTGTTCTAGCTTTAGTACTTTACTATTTTCAGCATTTTTTACTGCTGTTTTATCGTGTGTTTGTACAAAACCTTTGTAATTAGATGCACTACTACTTAATTTTGAGGCATTTGAGGCTAAGCTTTCTATCAAAGAATTGGTATTCATTATATTTTCTTCTTTGTAGATGTAGTTGCTGTTGGTCATGTCGCTATTAAAATCACTTTCAATTATATCGTTTTCTGAGCTTGTAAAAGCAATTTTAAGGTTGCTGTTGTTGTTGGCAAAATGGATATTTTCATGCAAAATATCGTCGTAAGTAAAAAGCATATCGCCTTTTAGATTATAAACTTCGGCTATAATTGAATCCACATTATCGATTAAGTCTTCGGGTATTATTCCATTTTTATAGGCGGGAAGTTTATCTATATCAAATTTATTGTACGAGAGTTTTCTTTTGATGAATATTTTACTCGATAGGTCAGTTAGCTTTATTTCTGTAATATCGCTTTCACTAATTTTGAAGGTATTTGAAAATAGATATTTTTTTTCATTGTAGTCGTAATTCCAAATAAAAATAGTAGAGCCAATGGCTGCAACTAAATTTCCCGAAGCATAATCATAGTCAATGGCAGATACTGCTTGTGGAATATTTGTTTCGAGTATTCCTTTTATTTTGAGTTTATTAGAATCCCAAATTTTGATAATTCCATTATTTAGAGCAGTAATGAACTCATTGCGCTCGGGCACAAATACAATGCTATTAATTTGCGTTTCAGAGCCTAATGTATAAGTTTGTTGTCCATTACTAATATTAAATATTTTTATGTTTGAATCGCTATTGGCAGTGATAAAACTTTTTTTGTCGCTCGAAATATCAATATCTAAAACGCCTCCCAATAAATCTTTGTCCCAAACAATTTTCGATTTATTTATGTCCCACATTATCAGTTTTCCTTCTACTACCTCTTTGGTATAAAGGCGAGTAGAATCGGTATAATTTTTATAATAGGTTGCTATAATTCTATCGAGCGTTGGGTGAAAGGCTATATTTTGTGCAGGAGCATCGCTATTGGGCAATTGCAAAGTGGCTATTTTTTTGCCCGAATTAATGTTCCAAATATTTATTTTACTGTCGTTGCTTGCCGATGCTATCAAACTACTAGTGCTGTTTATTGCAATATTGTTTATTTTGTATTTGTGATGTTTGAATTTTCTAATCAATTCATTTTTTCGCCAATCCCACATATTTACATTGATGTCTTCGCCTGCAGTAAAAACATACTCTCCAAATTTCGAAAATTTTACAGAGTAAATTGCGTTATTATAAAATAAATTTTGTTTCAAACGTTTTTTCATTTTTCCATTTGAGAAACGCCATACAATTGCCGATTCGTCTATCGAACCGCTTACCAAGTATTTTCCATCGTTGCTAAAATCGAGACTAGTTATATAATCATCATGCTCGGCTTTTAAAATGCGAACTATTTTACCGTTATAAATATTCCATTCTATTATCCTATTGTTACTTGACGAAATTAGAATGTTTTTATTTGGGTGGAAAGCCAATGCTTTTGCTGGATATCCTTTATTATCAAAGCTTCTAACTCTTTTTTTTGTTTTAGAATCCCAGATAATTATTTTACCATCGTTGTCGCTTGTTGCTAACCACTCGCCATCACTACTGTATTTTGATTGCAAAACCTTTGAATTGTGTTTTGCTTGAACTATTATTTCTGGCTGCGAAATGGCTGAAAAACTTATAACTAACAAGAATAAGGCTAACAAAGCAAGGTTTTTCATATTTTTTAAGTTAATGTTTTTTTACTGTTATTCTTTTTATATTTCCTCATGCTGCTAGATAAATAAAAAAATAGTTGGCTATTTTATTTTTTCTAATTTAATTAGTTATATGTTAGGTTTTTATTTATAGTTTAGAAGAAATAATTAGTATTTTAATTTTATATACTTTGGTAAAGATAATATATTTTGATTAGATTTTTTAATATCATTAGAAATTTTAACGTGTTAAATATTTTATTTTGTTGGTATTTAGTTATTTAACCTCTATTATTTTAATCATAAACTTGGTAGTTTTCCAGAAAAATCTTACTTTTGAAGTAAAATATAGCAATTTTTTGCTAAAAAATGACAAATTAAAATTGAATTTCTTTTTTTTGAGAGAGAAAGATTTTTTTTTGAATTGATTGTTTAATTATCAGTAAATTAATTACTTATGTCCTAAATTATTTTATTTTCACTAAAAATTTAATTCTGGAATAAAACCAAAAGTTTGTATAAAATTTGCTTAATCTCAAATTAAATGCAAATTTAAACTATTTTGGTATAAATCGTTTAAATTTTCGAAAGTTTTTTTGCAAATAGAATGTTCTAAAAATTTGGTAGTGTAAAAAAATGGTGCCTTTTTGAAAAAGTTAGCTAAAATTGTAAATTCTCCAATTCTTCGTGATAAAATAACAATTGAACAATGTAACAATTTGTGATTCGAATTTAGAATTATTTTCGCATTTCTATAATTTCGGTTACTGTCAAGTTGCATTATTTAACTTTTAGTAAATCTCATTTAATCAATGCTTCGTGCATTTTTTATCAATAATGTTTTTATTAAGTTTTCATCTTCAAGTATTTTATAAAAACTATCAAGGTAATCGGTGCTCATTTTTTTTTGCTTGTGGTTTAGATACGGAAAATTGGCATAAAGTTCATAAATTTCGCTCTTTTTAGCTTTGAATAAGTCTATTGCGCTTTGGTACTCTTGACGTTCGTACTCGTAGCCACGATAAACACGTTCGCGCACCGAGCTTATGTTTAAAAGCGGGTCGGGTGTGGCATAAGGGCAATTTACCATGCCAGCCCAGTCGAAGTCATAAGGAATGGCAAAAATGGGCAATCCTTCTACGTACATCAAAGTTACATTGTGCAAAGCCGGAACCGACCAGTCGGTATTACCTATTAAATACTGGAAAATACAAAAGGTTATCATGCTGTTTCGTTCGGTGTTTGTTTGTTTATATTGCTGCAATTCAATTATTTTACCACCTAATCGTTTTGCCATTTCATGCTCATTTTCTATGGCAAAACTAAATTTTTCTATCGGGTCTTTTTCACCCAAGGCATCTAAATACTTAATTTTTAATAATCTAACTTTGAAACTTTTTTCGGTAAGTATATTGTATAGTTTGTACACCAAATATTCCTGCAAAAGTGCTTGCTCGAAGGTTTTGTGGTTTGTTTTGCAATGAGTTACAAATTTTAAATTTTTATTGTTTTCAAAAATTGTTCCTTCTTTTTCTTTCGTCGGAAATTTTATTCTTAATGGAGGAAAATCACAATTTGCCTTATTTCGTCTAAAGTTACCCCGTGTTTTAATTTTTACAGGCAAATGGTGTTCTGTGCCATTTGCTGTTTTATAGAGCAACGATGCGTTGTGATATTTTCTATCGTCTTTTACATCGCAAGTTATTGTTTTAAAGTCAGATATGATTGTAAGGTGTAGCAAACTATCACTTTCAAAAAGAATATCATTTTTGTGTATTGTATCATTTTGAGATTGTGCATTTGAGGTTAATATGTTTATTATTAATAGAATACTTACGATAATGTAACTTTTTTTCATAGTAATTTATTGTAATTTTTTTTAAAAGAATTATTAAAACAGAATAATCTATTTTTCTCAAAGATACTAAAATAGGCGAACAAAAAAAAGCCCCTTTACTAAAAAAGAGGCTTTTTTGAGGATTAGAAATACGAATTAATTTCCGTGTGGATAAATAAATTCCCAATTTCTATAATTATCTTTATCTAAATACCAATCATTGAACAAAGTACCATTGCTTTCAGCCCATTTTGCAAAGTACAAATAGCCTCTGGTTATTTGTTTTTTCTCTTGCATGTGTTTGAAAGAGTTCGGAAGGTCAATTACCCAAGGGTAATATTTGCTCGATGTGTAGTATTTTCCTTGCGCAGGAATACTATTGTCATCACCTGTGCCAAAGAAGCTAACATCAACTAAATCAGTAGGTAATTGATTGGGTAAGTGAATTTCTCTGCCTCTTATTTTGTTGATAATCATAAACGAATTGTAAGGAGGAAGCGCAAATTTATTGATGTTTGTTTTTGTTTTGAATTTGATGGTCAAATTCATTGTATCTGGCTGTATATAAGGAGCATCTACTTCTACATTTACCCCAAAATAACCAGGTACGCGCGGCAACACGTTGTAAGCGTTGTCAAACAAAATCACAACAGCTTTGCTTTGGTTTGCTTCTGTTTTATTGGCATTTAAGCTTATGTAATTGTTGCGCAAATCAATTCCTTCTACCGATTCAATATCGTCAGGCGAAACAGAAAGTTGGAAACCAAAACCATTATTAAATCCTGCTCCAATTGCCTTTACAATGTAGCGCGATTGTATTTCAACTATCTCATTTTGAGCATTTGTAATTTGGTTGATGTTGTAATCCATTACCAAGTCTTCAAAATCGTAATCGCCTTTAGAGGGCCACAAATCTTCAAAAATAAAAGTTCCAAAAACATTTGGCGATGGATAATAATTGTTAAATGCTTTGGTTTCATCAGTTGGGTATTCATCTACATTGTCAGCAATTCCGTCGTTGTCAGTATCTTTTATTGCATCTACATTTTCTACATCGTTTAAGTCGATAGCTGTAAATGGATCGGCTTTTACATAATATACCACATCATTAAAATCTTGGTCGCAGCTCGAATAATCTCTTCTGATATCTTCAAATCCTAAAATAAGTAATTTATTTTCTGAATCGTGCAACAAAACGGTATGTTTCTTTAATTCATCTGAGCTTTCGGCATTAAATTCTGAATTTGAATAATGACGATAAAGTCCATTTGTAACACCCGAATTCCAGCCATTTGCATTTACAAACCAGCCTACACTTGTTCCTTCGGGGAAGGTTTCGCTAAACTCTTTTTTTACTTTATCCCAGTATTTCAACTGAACTTTATTACCCGAATATAATCCACCACCTGAATTTTTATACGATGAATTAGGGAATATAATCGTTAAATTTTCTATTTCGCTAGCTGTTTTTGGCGGATTATTTGTAGGATAAGTATAATAACCTAGCGTATTTTTATAGCCAGCCGCTTCGTGAACAAAAGTTACCCAAAGTTTGGCTTTGTTTAGCAACTTAATATTTTCTTGAGCTTTTTCGGTAATATACTCAGGGTGATGCGATGGAACCGCTTTGCCTTCAGGTAAAGAAGCATTGATGCGCTGCAATAGCTCGCTCGAAATATCGTCATTCTCTAAAACCAAATAGTTGGGCACACCTATGGTATTCCAAGTACCTAATGTTAAGTAACCATCTATTTTTGAAGGCTTTGTGCTCGATTTGCTAACTATATTTGCTGGAGCTTGACCACCAAGGGTATAAAGTTCATTTTGTGAATTAACTGTTATTACCGCTTTCTCGGCTACTCCAATATATTTCGGGCAAATATAGATTTGTTTTAAATAATTAGGTATTTTTGTTTTGTAAACAAATTTACCTTCGGAGTTTGTCATTCCTTTAAATAGCAAACTTGCTTTTGTTTCATCAAAAACACCATCTGAATTATAAGGGTCTGAATCATAAACATATAACGGAACATTTTTCAACGATTTTCCGTGCGAATTTAGAACATATACACTAAATTCTATTTCTTGAGTGGTTTGGAAATTAAATTCTTTATTAATTTCCTGTTCCTCTGACATCTCTATATTTAAGATTTCTTTCATTTCGCAACTTTGAAATAGAAATAGACTTACTAGAGCAATTGACAGAAGATTTTGTCGATTTAATTGTTGTCTAAACATTGTTTGTTAATTTTAGTTATTGAATAGTAATTTTGTAAAAGTCTTAAATGAACGCTTTTGTGTTATACGCATTTAGAATTAACTTTGTTTCATAAAAAAATACTTTTTTCTTGCAAGTATAAAAAAAAATACTAAAAATTCAAAATTTTGAATGAAATTTTAATTTTAATAATTCAGCACATTTTTATGGAATTTTGAAAAGGCTTTAAAAATCCATTCTTTCGATTCAATAACCCGAAAGTTGGTATTTGAATTTTTTTAATTTGTGGTAAATTAATTGAACAATAAAGCACGATTTATCACTTAGAAATTTCCTTTTTTTTCCTTTTTTTTCTAATTTTTGATTAGAATTTAGCAAAAAAAAGAAAAAAAAGTTATTCACTATTCAAAACTTACCAATTGGCATTATCAATTATTTTGCGTCTAAGGATTAATTAAAAATTATGTTTAATAGCATTATTGTCATTTTTTTTATTCATAATCAGACATTTACCTTATTCATTTTTAACACAAACAAGCTTTTGTTTCAAATCAGTTTGTAAAACCAAAATTAATTTAGAAATTTGTAAACAGAAAAAATTTTAATAACCTTTTAATTAACTTTTTTAGAATGACACAGCAAGAATATATTGCAAGAGAAGATAAATTTGGTGCACATAACTACCACCCAATGCCCGTAGTGCTCGACAAAGGCTTAGGTGTACATGTTTGGGACACCGATGGAAAAAAATATTTCGACTTTTTGTCGGCTTATTCGGCAGTAAATCAAGGACATTGCCACCCCAAAATTATCGCTGCGCTTACCGAGCAAGCCCAAAAACTTACACTTACTTCGCGGGCTTTTTACAACAGCTCACTTGGTGAATATGAGCAATTTATAACCGAATTTTTTGGTTACGACAAAGTATTGCCAATGAACTCTGGTGCCGAAGCTGATGAAACTGCCCTAAAACTTTGTCGCAAATGGGCTTACAAAGTGAAAGGCATTGCTCAAGACCAAGCTAAAATTATTGTTGCCGAAGATAATTTCCATGGAAGAACCATTTCAATTATCTCAATGTCCACTGACCCAGATTCTTATGGCGATTACGGACCGTTTACTCCCGGATTTGTAAAAATACCTTATAATAATATCGAAGCTCTTGAAAATGAATTGAAAGACCCAAATGTAGCTGGATTTTTAGTGGAACCTATTCAAGGCGAAGCTGGAGTTTTTGTTCCCGATGAAGGTTACTTGAAAAAAGCCTACGATTTGTGCAAAGCAAACAATGTTTTGTTTATTGCCGACGAGGTACAAACCGGAATTGCTCGTACCGGAAAACTTCTTGCTGTAGATTGGGAAGATGTTAAACCCGACATTTTGATTCTCGGAAAAGCACTTTCGGGTGGAGTACTCCCTGTTTCGGCTGTTTTGGCAAACAATGAAATTATGCTTACCATAAAACCTGGCGAGCATGGCTCTACTTTTGGCGGAAACCCTCTCGCTGCAAAGGTTGCAATTGCTGCCCTTACCGTCATTAAAGAAGAAAAATTAGCCGATAACGCCCTTAAACTTGGCGAAATTTTCCGCACCGAAATGCGTGCCATCAAATCGGATATGATAGAACTTGTGCGTGGAAAAGGTCTTTTGAACGCTGTGATTATCAAGCCTAAAAATGGAAAAGAAGCTTGGGACGTTTGCGTGGAAATGTCGAAACATGGCGTTTTGGCAAAACCAACTCACGGACACATTATTCGTTTTGCGCCACCTTTGGTTATCAACGAAGAGCAATTAATGGAAGCTATCGGAAGAATTAAAGAGGCATTTAAAGCTTTTGAATAACCCTTTTTTTTTTTGAGTCGTTAGTTATTGCAAAATTTAGCTAAATTCTTTTTTTTGAATTTTAATTTCAATAAAAAAAGATTAAAATTTTGCAAAAAACTAACGACTATTTTCTTTTTTTATTCCGACGAAATTTCCAATAAAAGCTTTCGGTATGCTTCAAACATTTTCGATTTTGAAACAAAACCTAAATATTTTCCATTTTCTATTACTGGCAAATTCCAGGCATTTGTTTCCTTAAACTTCTTCATTATCAATCTCATATCGTCTTCAGTTGTGATGTAACTTGGTGGCAAATTCATCAAGCTACGCACGAAAACCGTATCGTAATGCTCTGGTTTGAACATAATTTCGCGAATATCGTCGAGCAAAATAATACCCACCAGCATCGATTGTTCATTCAAAACAGGAAAAATATTTCGTTTTGAAATCTTTACTTTTTCTACCAATTTACGAAGGCTCGAATTTACATTTATTGTTTCTAAATCATGTTCTATCAACGTTTTAAGCCGCATAAGAGTCAATACCGCTTTGTCTTTGTTGTGCGTAATTAACTCGCCTCTTTGGGCTAATTGATAAGTAAAAATCGATTCTTTGTAAATAGCTTTTACTGTAATATAACTTATTGTAGTACAAAGCATTAGTGGTGCAATTAACTCATAACCGCCACTTATTTCGGCGAGCAAAAAAATGCCTGTTAGCGGCGCATGGAGCACGCCTCCAAGCATAGCCGCCATTCCAATTAAGGTAAAATTTATAACCGAAAGCTGATATTCAAAACCTAAATTGTTGAAAATAAAGGCAAATAAAAATCCACTTATGGCACCAACAAAAAGTGATGGCGCAAAAATTCCTCCAATTCCTCCAGCCGAAATTGTTACCGAAGTCGCAATTACTTTGATGAATGCAAGAAGTGCAAAAAAAACGACAATTACCCAAAATTCGTATCTGTAATTTTTGAAGAGGCTAAAATAGATAATATCTTCGTAATTTTGATTCAAAATCGCCCTAATAGTCATAAAACCTTCGCCATAAAGTGCTGGAAATATAAAAATAAGTAGCCCTAAAATTAGTCCACCAATAGCTACTCTTTTATAATAATTTTCTATTTTAGAAAAATAATTTTCTATTTTAATATATGTTTTTGTAAAATAAATAGCTAAAAAACCAATAAGAACTCCTAAAATAATAAAAAATAGCAAATCGTTGCCACTAAATTCTTCTGTTTTTGTAAAACTAAACAAAATACTTTCGTTTGATAAAATTTCAATAAGTAAAACTTCCAGTGCAAAAACAATAGCTGCAATAGGAGTGCTAAATATGGCAGCAATTCCGCCAGAAGCACCACACGCTAAGAGTAACGTTATTTCTTTGTAGCTGAGATGCAGCTCTTTAGCTAAAGTTGAGCCCAAGGCTGAACCTGACGAAATGACAGGAGTTTCCAGCCCTACTGAACCTCCAAAGCCGGCAGTGAGCGCACCGCCTAGCATCGACGAAAAAATTTTATGCCGTTTCATCAAACTGTTATCGCGCAAAATGCGTTTTCGCATAATTGCAGTTATCAAAATGCCAATGCTTGGGTAAAAAATTAACCAAAATAGCTCAGTATCAACGTCAAGCCTATCGACAAAAAGATTCCGAATATGGAAAACTGTTGTTTTTAGAATATACGCAATTAATCCCGCACCAATTCCTACTAATGTACTGAGAATGAGTATAAAATTGCGGTTGCTGATATGCCGAACGCGCCAAATTAAAAAACGGGCTAGATAGTGAGTTTTCATGCAAAAAATAAGTTAAGGCTATAATTTATTGAATTTTTATGTTTTAAAATTTAGAAGTTAAGCTAAATTTTAAAATATTAATATATTGATTAATAGATTTTTATCTAATTGAAAACATAAATTATTTTATAATTTCATAAGTTCAAAGATAAATTGTTTTCATAAAAAACAATCTTTCTTGTAGGTATATTTTTTGAAAATTGTATCATTTTGTAAATCAGCTAGTAACATTTTTTTGAAAAAAATATTCAAATTTATTTGTTTATGTGAAGGCTAATTTTTAGCTTTGCAATTCAAAGTACTTTATTTTATACAGCGCAAAATGACTCAAAAAGAACAACATCTCAGTGATTTGAAGCAAATTCGGTCGTTAATGGAAAAATCGACACGATTTTTGTCATTAAGTGGATTGTCTGGCGTATTTATTGGCGTTTTTGCACTTTTTGGTGCAATGGCTGCTTATGTGTATTTTGATTACTCCTTTTATTATGGCGAAACCCAAGATATGATTTATTTTGCTGATTCTCAAACTCGTAATCAATTTTTATTGTTTGTTTTTACCGATGCTCTAAGCGTTTTACTTTTGGCTTTGAGCTTTGGATTTTATTTTACTTGGCGCAAGGCAAAGCGCAGAGGCGATAAAATATGGGATAATACATTTAAACGCTTGTTAATCAATTTGTTTATTCCATTAGTGGCTGGCGGATTGTTTGGTTTGATACTTCTTTATCATGGCGAAGTGGCAATTTTGCCTGCTATTACTCTCATTTTCTACGGATTAGCTCTTGTCAATGCAAGCCATTACACATTAAATGATGTGCGAGCCTTGGGAATTTTAGAAATTTTTTTGGGGCTAATTGCCGTGTTTTTTATTGGTTATGGGCTGTTTTTTTGGGCTGTAGGTTTTGGTGTACTGCATATTATTTATGGCACGTTGATGTATTTTAAGTACGAAAGAAATTAAGCTTTTTTACTAGTTCGTAATTTTTAATTTCTTGCCATGAATATAATCGCTAATTTGAATAAAATGTTTGAAAGTCGTATCAGGCTTGGCATTATGTCTATTTTGATGGTCAATGATTGGGTCGATTTTTTGGCACTCAAAGAGCTTCTCGAAGTGAGCGATGGAAATTTAGCAAGCCATCTAAAAGCTTTGGAATCAGAAGAATATATGGAAGTTCGTAAGCAATTTGTTGGTAAAAAGCCTAAAACTTCTTACAGGGCTAGCCTGTTAGGTCGCAACGAATTTAATTTGCATTTAGAGAATTTAAACAAGCTTTTGTCTAATACACAAGAAGTTGTAAAAAAACGAGACTAATTTTTTTTCTATTTTTGCTTTGTATTTCAAAGTACTTTTAATAAATAAACTAAAAAAAATGATTAAAATGGAAACAACAAACTCAAAATCGCAATTGATGATACTTTTAGGCATTTTATTAAATGCCATATCTTTAGTTATGTACAATTTATTTGCACGACTAAAACATTCTGACGACTTTATTGTTTTTATAGTTTACTTTATAGGAATTGCTTATTTCATTGCAATTACAATAAATAACATGGTGGCAAATGGTTGGCGCATTTTTAAACTCGATGTGCGGCATTTTTTTTTACTGCTTAGTTTGCTTACTATCAGTTGTTTTACTATAAATCTCGAAATAAATGTGTTTTCGGAAATGCCAACTTGGTTATTTATAGCTTTTTTTGCAACTTACATTTCGCTAGGTTTGCAAATTTTTTTTCCTACAATGCAAACTTATTTTTCGGCAGTTAATTTTTTCTTTTTGGGAATAGGCTCTATGCTAGCACTTTACTTTACATTGTATTTGATGCCTACCATGCCATTTGCTTTTGTTGGTTTGGTGTTTTTTGGATTTACTATTCACTTGTTAATGCCTATCATTCTGCTCATTACGTTGTTGGTGCAGGTAGTTAGAGCACGAAAAACATTTTTGCAAACCCTTGCATATTACCTTGGAGTTGCTTTGCCTATTGCCATAACCATAATTTATATTTCTGCCTATAATACTGCTAATCAAAGGATTCACACTGCCAACGCTTCAATAATTACACGCCCTTTGGTCGATTTACCTACTTGGATATTGCTAAGTCAATCAATTGATAATGATAATATTACAGAAACAATCATGAAAGGAAATTTTGTTTACGACTCAGGAACTTCTTTCAATTTTTTTTCGCCTAATATGGGTTCATTTAGTGAAAAAAAATTACACAACCCGTTTATTGTAATGGCTGCTGCACTTACTAAGGAATTGGAAATCAGTGATGAAGAGCGAATTAAGGTGTTACGCACTCTTTTTGGAAATAGGCACAAAGCAACTCAAAAACTATGGACAGGCAAAGACTTGAAAACTAGCGAAGTATTGACAAATATTCGTATTTATCCTGAGTTTAGGTTAGCTTATGTCGAAAAAATTATTTCGGTAAAAAATTCAAATCAATACGAGTGGAATCAGCAAGAAGCACTTTATACTTTTAATTTGCCAGAAGGTTCTGTGGCAAGTTCTCTTTCGCTTTGGATAAACGGCGAAGAGCAAAAATCGCGTTTAACCACTAAAAATAAGGCAGATAGCGCATACACAACGGTTGTAGGTGTAGAAGTTCGCGACCCATCGGTAATGCACTGGCAAGAGGGCAATAAGTTGATTGTCAATGTTTTCCCATGCACACCTCAAGAGAATAGACGTTTCAAAATAGGAGTTACAATTCCGCTTAAATTGGAAAATGGAAAATTGATACTTGATAATGTGAATTTTGAAGGTCCAGTAGCAGAATCGACTCTCGAAACCACAATTTTGATTGTTGAAGCAGATAAAAAGATGGAAAATTTAGAAATTCCTTCTTATTTTGACGAAATAGCGCAAAATAAATTTGAATATAGCGGCTCATATATCGAAAATTGGTCAATTTCTTTTGATAAACTTCCTATTTCTGGCAAATCATTCTCTTTTGGAAACAATTCTTACTCACTTTCGGAGCTTAAAACCAAAAATAGAAAGATTTCGATGGATACTATTTTTCTTGACATCAATAGCTCATGGTCGGAAGATGAATTTGATGAAGTCTTGTCTTTTTTTAAAGGCAAAGAAGTTTTTGTGTATTTTGATGAAATGATAAAACTTTCCGAACAAAACAAAGATGAACTTTTCAAGCGTATTAATTCATTGAATTTCAGCTTGCTCCCATTCCATAAAATAAAATCGAACTCGGCTTTGGTTATTTCAAAATCGACAGAAAATTCTCCGAACTATTCCGATTTGAAAGAAAGTAATTTTATGAAAGAACTTTCTAAATTTTTAACTACAAAAAGCCAAACTATTTATTTATTTAATCTCAATAATACACTTTCGCCATTTTTAAAAACTTTGAAACAATTTAGAGCCATTGAATATATGGAAGGTAGTTTGGCTGATTTAGAAAAAATAGCCAAAAATAGTAAATTTCCTGTGGTTTCTACTGCCGAAAATGAGGTTTCGATTACGGAAGCAAACATGCTGATAAAGAAAGTAGTAGGAGTTGAAAACACTGGTGCACCCGACCATTTGTTGCGAATGTTTGCCTATAATAAAACTGTGCAAGAAGCAGGTAAAAACTTTTTCGACGAAAAATTTATCACAGATAACTTAATTACCTTAGCAGAAGAAGCTTACATTGTTAGCCCCGTTTCTAGCCTGATAGTGCTAGAATCGCAAGCCGATTACGAACGATTTGATATAGACGAAAATCAGAATACTCTCGGAAATGCTTCTGTTTTGGGACATGGCGGAGTTCCTGAACCGCACGAATGGATTTTAATTGTTGTGTCTATACTTGTTGTTCTCATCACATCAATTAAAAAGTTTTTTGGTAGATAATATTTAAAAATTTGCAGGTTTTCTGAGGCATAAACTTTGGAAAACTTGCATTATATATAAAATGATGGAAAAAATTAGTAAAATTATAGCTTTTGCTTTTTTAGCTTTTTTAGCGAGTTATCAAAATTTGATATTTTATTTTAGTTTTGATTTTCAGCAAATTATAACTTTTTTGTTTTTGCCTTTTGTGCTTTATGTGCGTTTCGAGAACAAAAAAAGCGCACGTTTTGGATTGTTTGCTATTTTTTTACTTATTTTTTATCCATTTTTGAAAATTCAATCACTTTTTTTCTTTGGTTTTGCTTTTTTTCTACTATTTTTGGTCGAAATCAATTACGGAAAGCTTAATAATTTGCCTTTTTTTTTGATGCTTTTACTTTCTCCTTTGGCTTCATTTTTTTTCAATACTTTTGGTTTTCCTATTCGCTTGCTTATTACAGAGTTGGCTGCCAATATTTTAGCTTTTGTTTATGATGGTATTTCTTTTTCGGGAAATATTATTTTTCTAGGAAAAGAAATTTACAAAGTTGCACCTGAGTGTATGGGCTTAAATTTACTCACAACTGGCTTTATTTTAACTCTTTATGTTATTTCAAAAATAGAAAAGGAAACTCACAAAGTAGCTTCTTTTTGGCAGATTATTTTAATTTTATTTATTGCTTTTTTGTTGAATGTGATTAGCAATTTATTTCGAATTGTAGGAATTGTTGTTTTTAAGGCTGCTCCTGAGACTGTTACGCATGAGTTACTGGGCGTTTTTTCATTGTGTTTGTATGTGATTTTACCTATCTTTTTTATTACGAAAAAAGTTTTTCGGTTTAAGAAGATAATTATTGATGAAAAAGTAGAATTAGCCGAAGCTATGGACAAAAAATCGAAGGTTAGAATTTTTTTTGATAATTATAAGTATTTGATTATTAGCTTAATAATCTTGTTGCAACTTTCAGTTTTAAATTTTTTTAGAGCAGAATTTAGAAACTATACTTTTGACGAATCTGCGCTGAAAATTGAGTTGCAAGGATTTGATAAAGAAATAGTTAATCAAAATATTGTTCAGTTGAAAAATGAGAAAACGCTTATTTATATAAAACCATCAGTTCAATTTTATGGTGCAGACCATACGCCTATAATTTGTTGGAAAGGAAGTGGTTACGAATTTTCTGCCGAAAAAATCGTTTCGATAAATGCGCATAAAGTTTATTTTTCAATTTTAACAGCCAAAACTGGCGAAAATTTATACACCGCTTGGTGGTACGATAATGGTAAACACAAAACAATCAGTCAGTTAGATTGGCGTTGGAATATGTTTTTAGGCTCAAAACCTTATCGTCTTGTGAACGTAACATGCACATCAAAAACAGAATTGGAAGCTCAAGTTGGTAAAATAATTGACTCAAATTTGTTTGACTAATGCACATTTTTCCTGAAAATAACAAAAAACTGTTATATTTGCATACTTTTATTTTAATTTTCAAAAATGCAATTATACAACAATTACAATCATTTTTTTAAGCAGCAATTTAGCGAAAGAGTTCAAAAAATTGCGATTGATGCCGGTTTTACTTGCCCAAATCGTGATGGCAAAAAAGCCTTTGGAGGTTGCACTTATTGCTACAATAAAAGTTTTAATCCTTTTTATTGTTCGCCAGAAAAATCTGTAAATCAGCAAATTAATGAGGGAATTGCTTTTTTTGAGAAAAAATACAAAACGCAACAGTATTTAGCTTATTTTCAAGCTTATACTAATACGTATGCCGATTTGGAAACGCTTAGAAATTTATATTCTGAAGCTCTTTCGCACGCGAAAGTAATAGGACTAGTAATAGCAACTCGCCCTGATGCTATTGATAATGAGAAGCTTGAATATATAAAGAGCTTGTCGGAAAATTATTTTGTGGTGCTTGAATATGGTGTGGAATCGACTAATAATAAGACACTTGAGTTTATTAACAGAGGGCACACACATCAAGAAACCATCACTGCTTTGAAGCTAACTGAAAAATACAATTTGCAAACTGGAGTGCACCTCATTTTGGGGCTTCCAGGCGAGTCGCGTAGCGAAATATTGCAACAAGCCGTTGAGCTGTCGAGCTTGCCTTTTCATGTTTTGAAACTGCATCAATTACAAATACTTAAAGGTACAAAAATGGCAAAACAATTTGAAGAAAATCCTAGCATTTTCAATATTTATCCTGCCCAAGAGTATATTGAATTGGTTATCGATTTTTTAGAGCTTTTGAACCCCAAAATTATGATAGAGCGTTTCATTAGCGAATCGCCTAGAGATATGATAATTAGCCCAAATTGGAACGGTTTGAAAAATTTTGAAATCGTAGCAAAAATCGAAAAACGCATGAAAGAAAGAAAAACCTATCAAGGCAAATTTTACAAAATTTGAAAACAAATTTTATTTTTTCAAACTGTCCTTGTTTTCTTCTAATTCATTTTCCAATTCGCCTAAATCTTCTTCTAAATTGACATTTTCATTGTCTAATTCTTCTGATTTTAAGTCATCTACATTTTTAGTGGATTCACTTTCGTTGTTGCAGGCAACAAGTAAAAATAAAGATAAGAAAGGGATTAAAATTTTTTTCATTTTTTTGAAATTGTTGAAGTTTGAATAAAAATAATTTCTCTTTTTAGCTATTTTCTTTTTTTTTGAAGAAACTTATTTTAATAAATCGGGTCGCAACCTTTTTGTTCTTTCGAGCGATTGTTCAAGTTTCCAATTTTCAATAGCTTTTGTATTGCCCGAAAGTAAAATATCTGGAACTTTCATTCCTTTATATTCTGCCGGACGAGTATAAACTGGTGGAGCAAGCAAATCATCTTGAAATGAGTCAGATAGAGCAGAAGTTTCGTCGCTCAAAACACCCGGAATTAATCGAATGATGCTGTCTGAAATTACAGCTGCAGCAAGTTCGCCGCCCGAAAGTACGTAATCGCCAATGGAAATTTCCATGTCAATCAAAAAATCTCTAATTCGTTGGTCAATTCCTTTGTAATGACCACATAAAATCATAATATTTTCTAACGTAGATAACGAATTAGCCAATTTTTGGTCTAATCGTTTTCCATCGGGAGAGGTATAAATAATGGTGTCGTAGTTACGTTCGTTTTTGAGTTTAGTTATCAGTGAATCAATTGGTTGTATGGTCATAACCATTCCAGCTTCGCCACTGAAAGCGTAATCGTCGGTTTTTTTGTGTTTGTCTTGTGAATAATCTCTAATGTTGTGAATATGAACATCTACCAAGCCTTTTTCTATTGCTCTTTTCATGATAGAATGCTTGAAAGGGCTTTCTAATAATTCGGGCATTACTGTTAAAATATCTATTCTCATTTCTTTTGCTATTCTGTTTTTTTGCAAATATCATAAGATTTGACCATTTTTCAAAATGCTATTATAAAAAAAAGAAAATATGTTTATTTTCTGAGGCGAAAAAGTTTTTTTAACCTTTGCTTTTTCAAATGTTAAACTCAAATTATTCTTAATAAAGCTTTTATTATCAATATATTAGTTTATTTTAGGTATCTTGTTTTTGCTAAAAATTGGGTAGTATAAAAATTTTAATCTATTTTTTTGGTTAATTATTTTGGGCGTATTCTTAGAATAATTATTTTCGTACTTTCAAAAATTGCAAAATTAAAAGAGATTGTATGATTTATTTTAGTTTTAATGTTTTGAATATCAATAGTATTAATAATTAAAATTAAAGTCTTTAAGGGCAAAACAAAACAAAATTTGTAAGCTATCATAGTTTTTTAATTTATTATTTTAAGTTTTAAAACTAAACTCTAAGCAAGCTTGTTTTTTGTGTTTTTTTTAAAGAAAAATGCAAGTTGAAAAACAGCTAAAGTATTATGATTCCAAACTATATCTCATGAGTGAAAATTTGAATGATCAAGTAATTAACAATGAAACTGACGCAAAAGTTTCTGTTGAAAAGAGTGAAAAAAAGTTAAGCGTTGCCGACGAAATTCTTCAACGAATTGCCGCTAAAACTGGAAAAACTTACGATGTTTCGGAATTGGCGAAATCTCAACCAGAAAAAAAAGAAGAAAAGATTGTTGCTCAAGAAACTCAAAAAGTGGAAGAGAAAAAACAAACGATTGATGAAATTGTTGCAACCGAGGTTCCTGCTTACGTTTCTATGCCCGAAACTGAGGATTATCTAGAAGAAGAGGAGGAACAAATTCAGGTAGAAAGTGTTGATTATTCAAAATTTTCAAAGTCTGAATTGGCTGAAAAACTTAGACAATTTATTTCTGAGGGCGATGTAAACGCTATTCGCAACGATGTGGAAGGCATCAAGCAATCTTTTTACAAAATTCACAACGCTGAATTAAAAGTTTTGAGTGATGAATTTGATAAAAAAAATCAAGAGCTTCCTGAAGAAGAAAGAACGCAATTTGTAGCCGAGCCAGACAAATTAGAGCTTGAAGTTAAAGAACTTCTGAAACTTTACAAAAATGCGAGAGCAGAATTTGTTAAAAATTTAGAGAAAGAAAAGGAAGAGAATTTAGCGAAAAAGAACGCAATTATTGAAAAAATTAACTATTTAATCAATAAAGAAGAAGCTTTTAACGACACGTTCAATGAATTCCGTTTGCTTCAACAAGAATGGCGCGAAATAGGTCTTGTGCCTCAAAATTCGGTAAAAGAATTGTGGGACAATTACCATAAAAGCGTTGAATCGTTCTATGATTACGTGAAAATTAACAATGCTCTAAGAGATTTAGATTTAAAGAAAAATCTGGAAACTAAAACGAAACTTTGCGATGATGCTGAAGGCTTATTGCTTGAACCTAATGTAGTTACAGCTTTTAAGCGCTTGCAAGATTTGCACGAACTTTGGCGCGAAGCAGGTCCGGTACCTTCCGAGAAAAAAGACGAACTTTGGGAACGTTTCAAACGAGTTACTACTCAAATAAATAAAAACCACCAAGACCATTTTGAGCTTCTTAAAGAAGAGCAAATGAACAACTTAAAAGCAAAAACTCTTATTTGCGAAAAGGTTGACGAAATCAATGCCCTTGAAATGGATTCCATAAAAGATTGGGACGATAAATCGAAAGAAATTATTGAACTTCAAAAAATTTGGAGGCTTATCGGTTTTGCTCCTAAAAAAGAAAACAATACTATTTATCAACGTTTTAGAGAGGCTTGCGATTTGTTTTTCCAAAAGAAAAGAACGTATTTCGATGGCTTAAAAAATGAGCAAACCAACAATTTGCAACTCAAAATTGACCTTTGTGTACAAGCCGAAAGCTTGAAGGAAAGTTTTGAATGGAAAAAAGTTACCGACGAATTTATTGCTCTTCAAAAACGCTGGAAAGAAATAGGTCCTGTACCACGCAAACAATCGGATATTGTATGGAAAAGATTTAGAGCTGCTTGCGATTATTTTTTCAACAAAAAATCGGAACATTTCAACTCAATCGACAAAGTTCAAGACGAAAATTTGAAATTGAAACTTGAAATAATTGAAAAAATTAGAAATTTCAATGAATCTGAAAGTATTGAGCAAGGAATGCAAACCTTGAAAGATTTGCAAAACGAATGGCTCAAAATAGGACATGTTCCTTTTGATAAAAAAGACCAGTTAATTTCTGATTTTAGAAAAGAACTTGATGCTAAATTTGGCAAAATTAACATGAATCAAAAAGAAAGAAATAGCCTTAAATTTAAGCAAAAAATTGAAACACTTTCCAATGCTGGCGGTGGACAAGCTAAAATGAAAGGCGAAAGAGAAAAATTAGTAAAACTTTTGCAAAAAATTACCAATGATATTATTACTCTCGAAAATAATATTGGTTTCTTTGCAAATACTAAAAATGCTGATGCTTTGATTCAAGATGTTAAAAATCAAATTGTTACATCGAAACAAAAAGCCGATGAAATTAAGCAAAAAATTAGCATGATAGACAGTTCGGAAGCTTAATTTTGTAGCGTTTTAAAATACTGAAATAAGTTAGAATTTTAAAAGCAAATTTTATACTAAAATACTAAAAGAGCAATTTTATCAATTGCTCTTTTTTTTTGTGAAAATAAGTTATATAACATAAAATTTCATGTTTTTGTTTTCAATAAAAAAACTATTTTTGGTGCAAATTTTCTTTTTTAGAAAATTATAAATAGATATGATAAATGAAACTAACTTTACTTTCTTTTTATATTAATTACTTAATCATAAGTTAATTATATTTGGATTATGCGTTAGAAAGTTGTCGTACATGTTATTTAGAAACTAAATTTTTTTACAAACAATAAAACTATGTCTAAAAGAACAATTGTAACTATGCCCGGAGATGGCATCGGAAAAGTGGTTTTGGAAGAAACTATTAAAGTATTAAATGCTGCCGGTTTTGAAGCCAATTATGTAAATGGCGATATAGGTTGGGATTTTTGGTGTAAAGAAGGAAATCCACTGCCCGAAAGAACGCTCAAATTATTAGAAGAGCATAAAATTGGTTTATTTGGAGCAATTACCTCAAAACCAAAGGAAGAAGCTGCTAATGAGCTAGTTCCTGAATTACAAAATAAAGGTTTGGTGTATTCGAGCCCTATCGTTGGAATGCGTCAATACTTTAATTTAGATATTTGTGTGCGCCCTTGCAAAACTTACAAAGGCAATCCTTTGAATTTTGTAAGAAGAGGTATTGGCACTGAAATAGAAGAGCCTGAAGTAGATGTAGTAATTTTCCGCCAAAATACTGAAGGTTTGTATGGTGGTGTGGAGTGGTCAAACCCTAACGAGCAGGTTTACAACGCGTTTATGACTCACCCAAAGTTTAAACAAAATTTTGGCGACGTTCCAAAAGAAGAAATTTCAATTTCTACTCGTATTTTTACAAAAAATGCTACCGAACGAATTTTAAGAGCTGCTTTTGAACATGCCAGAAAATATGGTTACAAATCGGTTACTCTTGCCGAAAAACCAAATGTTATCAGAGAAACTTCGGGCATGATGTACCGAATGGCAAAGCAAATTCAAAAAAATGATTATCCTGAAATTGAACTTTGGAACACAAACATTGATGCACAAATGATGTGGCTTACTAAAAACCCTGAAACTTACGGAGTTATTGTAGCCGGAAATATGTTTGGCGATATTGTTTCAGATGGTTTTGCCGGTTTAATTGGTGGTTTAGGATTTGCGTGCAGTGCACAATGGTCGGAAAGTGGTGTAGCTGTTTTTGAACCTACGCATGGTTCTGCACCGAAATATGCTGATTATGAGGTTTCTATCGTTAATCCAATTGCAATGATTGAATCTGCTTGCATGATGCTCGATTACATTGGAGAAGCTGAAATTTCTAAGAAAATTCGCAAAGCTGTTGCCGAAGTTATTTCGGAAGGAAAAATAAGAACTTACGATATGATGAAAATGCGTGGTGCGCCCGATGCAGTAAAAAATGGTGCGGCATCAACTCAAGAAATGGCACAAGCTATTATTGCTAAACTTAACTAAGGTGTTGAATATGACTGAAGAAATAAAAAAACTTTGGGGCGAAGAATTGGCTTGGATTGAAAATCAAGACTTGCGCGAAAAAACTGCTCAAACTTGGCAATTGGCTCTCGATAAAAGTGTACTTACATCCAATGACTTGAATGCCATACCTTTTACATTGCTTGTGCCAAATTTGAAAGTAAGTTTCATGGCACACAAGCGCTCGGTTGTGCACATTGCTAGAGATGCTGGAAATCAGATGAATAAATTTTATGGAACTGATTTGCCTGTAAATATGGACGTTCTTATATCAGGTGCAATTCTTGCTGATGTTGGCAAATTGCTTGAATATGAGCTAAATGCAGAAGGTAAAGCAATTCAAGGAAATTACGGAAAATATTTGCGTCACCCATTTTCGGGAGTTTCGCTTGCCGAGGCTTGCGGAGTTCCGGCTGAAGTTTGCCATATTATTGCTGCTCACGCACATGAAGGTGATTTGGTAAAAAGAACTACTGAAGCTTACGTGGTGCATCATGCTGATTTTATGACATTTCTGCCCTTCAAAGATGGATTGAAAATATAAAAAAAGCTGCCCATTTGGGCAGCTTTTTTTTTGAAATAAAAACCTTTTTTTAGTCGCGAACCAAATAAATTGGGAATTTTGTTTTGCCAAGTGCTTAAAAATAAGCAAATAGCAAAGGGGCTACTCAAAAATAAAATAGCATTACTACCTATTTTTTCAATTCCATGCGCATTTTCATTGTAATGTCATTATTTTCTTCTACGCGAATTAAAACTAATTTATCGCTCGAAATTTCTTCTATTTCATGACGAATTTCCTTTACTTCGCCATTGAATTCTTCCGAAATAAATACCGCTTTATTTCCATCTTCTATTCTCCAAGTTCCCATTGTAATGTCTTCCACGCTCAATTTTCGTTCGCATTTAAAGTCTTCGGTGAAAGTAAAAGTTGCTTTTCCTATAAGGGCTTCAAAGCTTTTTTGTGTATTTTCTTTTGCTTCTTTGGCACGTTCAGGAAGTTCTTTTAAAGCTGTTTCGTATTGAGTTAAGCTTGCTTCAAGCACTTCTTTCAATGCTTCATCTTTCGATTCGTCTATTTGTTTTTTTATTTTTTCTATATCTTTTTCTATTTGAATTGTACTTGTTTCAAGTTGTTGTTTTATAAGTTCATCGTGATTCAATATTTCTATTTTCTCAAAAGTCCATGTACCTTTAATAAGTTCACCGGCATTTTTTGAACACGAAACTGCTAAAAATACGATAGCTAGTAATGTAAGTTTTGTTAATTGTTTCATTTTTTTCTATATTTTTTTAGTTAAGTCGGCTTTCGCCTTTAATGATTATTTTTTTAGAACGTTGCAAAGATAGGAAAAAACCTAAAGTAAACTAAAAGAATTGCTCGTATTTTTCAATTGTTTCTTTATCCAACTCCCAAATTTTCCCGTAAATTTTTGTATTATCAATTAATCTAAAAATTTCGCTTATTTTTATAGGCCATTTTTTTATGTTATTATCATTTCCCGACGAAATAATATATTTTCCATCGGGAGTGAAAACTGCGGCATTTACCTTGTCGGTATGATAGTCGAATGTGAAAAGCTCATCGCCATTTACTGTCCAATATTTAGCCGTTTTGTCGTTGCTGGTGGTGATGATATATTTTCCGTCGGGCGAAAATTCAGCCGAATTCAAACGCTCTTGATGCCCTTTGAGTGTTTTCAATTGATTACCCTCCAAATCCCAAATTTTAGCTATTTTATCAACACCCGAACTCAAAATTTTATCGCTTTGTGGCGAAAAGTCAATAGAAACAATGCCTGCGTCATGAGCCAAAAATCTTCTTGATGTTCCCTCTTCCACATTCCAAATTTCGATGAATTGATCCTCTGTAGCAATCGCCACGTACTTTTGGTCTGGCGAAATTGCGGCATCTAAAACGGGTTGTTTTGTTTTATTTTCAAATATTTTGATTATTTTTCCATTCAAATCCCAAAGTATTGCTCTACCATCTCTACTTGCTGTGATAATATGCTTATCGTCAGAAGAGAAACGAGCATTTAGCAGTTCGTTTTTATGCCCTTTAAGTATTTTTATGGGTTGTTTGCTTTTCATATCCCAAATTTTCCCCAAGCTATCATTGCTCGAAGTTACAATGTATTTTTCCGAGTTTGAAAATTTTGCCGAATAAATCCTGCTTTTATTTGTGAATTTTTTCAACAGTTTACCTTCCTTATTCCAAACAAAAAAATCATTTTTTATCGAATACAAAATTCGCTGCTTTTTGGAAGAAACCTCCACAAAGAAAGCCGCACTTTCGGTTTCTTTCAAAGTATAAGGTTTTAGCGATGGAATTTTCCATTTTTTTATTGTATTGTCTGAACTCGATGTAATTAAAAACTCCATATTTTTCGACAAACTCGCCGACAATAAAGGAGCTTCGTGTCCTCTAAAATCAGAATATTTATTCAATTCCAAATCCCACAACGAAGCTACACCATCGTTGCCTGCACATACAAAATATTGCCCATCGCTCGAAAAACTGAAGCTATTTATCTTCTTTTGCAAATTGAGTGTTTCTATTTCTACACCATTGTTTGTTAATATACTTATCGATGGAGCATCTGTAATTGCTATTATTTTTGTTCCATCGGGAGTATATTTTGCCATTTCGATAGCACCTGCTAGCTCGGTGGTGTTCAATTTTTGCCCTTCAAAATCCCAAATAGCCAATTCTCTATTTTTACTTGTACTCAAAATATTCTTTCCATCGGGCGAAAAATCAATACTTGTTATATCGCCCTTCTGCTTTATTTGCATTTTTTTATTTGCATTCAAATCCCAAATAATACCCGTATTGTCTTTGCTTGCCGTAGCTATAAACTTTTCGTTGGGCGAAAAGCAAACAAAACTAATATTTTTTTCATGTCCACTAAAAATTTGGTTTTCTGTTCCTTTTATCGAGTAAAGTAATGCCGTTTTTCCAGTGGCAACTAAAATTTGCTTTTCATCTTTTGATATTTCGAACCATTTAATATGACCACGAACTAAAAAATCATACTTTTTAGAACCATTTGAGTCGTAAATCATTACAATACTATCTTTGGCTATAATAATATCACCCGTTTGAGGCAAAACTCGTGTTAGAAGTGTTACCGATTTATCTTCCAAAATATTAGAGTAAAAATTACCTTCATAGAACGATTTCATAATACCCCTTATCGACATTTTACTTTCCGGCGATTGGTTGTAAGCATAGCGTGAAAGCAAAAAAGCCTTTGTTGGATTGGTTTCAGACAGCATCAAGCCATCAGCAGCAATATAGTTTGCACCAGCTTCCTTGGCTTTTAGCTCTGCTCTTTCGCTCTGTTCTCTGGCATAAATCCATAAATATCCCAAAACAATTGATGCAAAAACTGAAATAGAAAAAATAACCATAATAAACTTAAAACGCTGTTTGTGTCTAAGTTTTTGATGTTCAGCTTCTATTTGCATTTTTCGCTTTTGAGTCAAACGCTTCTGTTCTTCTTGCCGCCTAATTTCGCGCAATTCCTCTTCCCGTTTCTCTACCCGTTCTTCTTCAATCTGCTTATCGCGTATATTTTTTACCGTTGGCACTAAAATATCGTGAATCAACTCCAAATGTTCACTTCCATTCCATTGCTCTGTGCGTATTATTCGCCTATTTACCAGCCTATTAATCTCTTCTTCCGAAATATCTTCTTTTTGCATTAACTCACTTTTATTCTCAAGCTTTCTATAACCATCAAAAGTAAGTAGCACATTTTCAATTATTTTTCTCGATAACTTAGGCAAATCGGAAGTACTATTTTCGTAAAAATCTTTTATTATTTTACTAATCTCTATTTTATCTATTAACTCGCTCGAAAGCTCTGCATAGTTCTCATTTATCCTAAATTCATTTATTTCGTAACAAACCAAACTTAAGATAAAAGGCTCTATTAAAAAGCTATCAATCAATTCTTTATTCTCAGAATGCTTCCCAAAATCAGGTATCGAATCCGTCAAGATTAAATCAACAATTCTTTCCGCATTTTTATCTGTAATTATCTCTTTACCAGCATTATAAACAACTTCAATCGCAGCCTGTCTATTCAATTCCAAGAGCTTATATTTATTTTTTTTTATAGAAGGCATGAAAGAACTTAAATCCTCAAAGTTAGGTAAATAGCTTTCTCGTAGCGACAAAACGATGCGATAGTTCTGCTTTTTTGCATCATAAGGCAATTCACTTTGCTTTTTGCGCTGATTTACTTGTGCAGGTATTTGATTTTCAATTAAATTCGAAATTTCAATAATTATTTCGTTTACTTCTTTTTGATACCTTTTCTCTAACCTAAAAATCTCTTCAAACTGGTCAAAAATTAAAACAGGTTTAAGCATTCCGTTCATTAACGTATGCTCATGAAAATATTCCCATAATGTTCTATTCTGAAAATCAGGAATATTTTCATCAACACTTCGTAATCTATTTAATATTTTTGTTTTAATTTGTTCAATAGGAGTAGCCCTTTTATTTTTGTAATCTACTTTTATATAGATAGGTAGCATATATTCTTTTCGCAATTCTGGCATTAAGCCAGCTTTTATTATCGACGTTTTTCCTATTCCCGATTTGCCATAAAGCAAAGTTGCAATATTGTCATTAATTCGCCTTAGTAAATGCGAAACCTCCTCTTTCCTCCCAAAAAAAACAGAGCTATATTCCTCTTTATAAGCTGCTAATCCCAAAAAAGGATAAAAATCTTTTTTATCAATTGATTCCATAAAATTTTATATCGGATGTAAATGAGGATTTTAAAATTTCAAAATAACGCAAAAGATGCGTTTTCTTTCAGCCACGATTACCAAAAAAAATTCAGCTTATTTATACTAAAAGAAAAGTCAAAAATACAAAATATTTTAAAAATAACTTAACAAATTTAAATTTTAACCAAACTATTTCTATTTTTTTCATAAAATAAGCTTTATTATATAAGGTTTTTAGCAATTTTAATTCTACTTCTATAAAAAGAAATAAAGTATTTTGTTTAGAATAGTACTTTTTCATCACAAAATAGAATAAAGCACCAGAGCTATTTTTTTTTTGAGAAAAACCTTTGATGCTTAATTAGTTATAAGCACTTAGCAAAACAAAATTGACAATTAATTTTGGTTCTCTACTTAATATAATTTCCCTTTTTTAAGCTTCAATCATTTTTCGTTAAATTTAGCACAAAAAAAAGCCGTTTGATAAAACTATCAACACATTTTCAACAATCAAATCCGGATTAAACCTTTTGATACTAAATGTTTTCAAAAAATCTGGAATTACTGTATTTTCTAATTCATTTTCGCCTACAAAATAAACTTCTATAAACGAGTCTTCACTTGAATCGTGAAACCACGAATGTCGCATTTTTGCAATGTTCAACTCTTTGTGAAAAGCATATTCTTTTTCCGAACTTAAACTTTCTTTTGAAACCAAACTGATAAAGACACTAGCCCTTTTTATTTGATTTTCAACTTCTTTCGAAAATAAATATGGATTTTCATGGATTTTTGGATTATAAAATACTTCAATTCCATTTCTTCGCAGAACGTCATATAACTGAGTCATTTCTGATAAGTTTTGAGGAGCAGCATTGATAAAAACGCTTCGATTATAAAAATTAAGACTTTGTTTTGAATTAAACTGAGTCCATTTTTCGTAAAGCTCATCTATAAAACTCAATGAATTCGATTTGTAATTATTTTGCGATCTATAATACTCTATTTGATAGTTATTCATAAATTGAAAATAATTATTTACAGTATCTTTTTCATTTTCAGCTATAAATTTAATACTTTCGGCATTTTCGAAAGGCTCATTTGTAATACTTCGCATAAATGTTGGAACTATCCAGTTCGGTAAATCGTTTCCTAAAAACAAGAAACTTTTTCCTTTCGTTTTTTCACTCAGCAACTTATTTTCATACTTATCGTTGTGCAGTGAAAAGGTATATTCCAAAAAATCGCTTTCGGTTTTAGCAAAATGCTGAGACCTAATGCTTCCGAAGATATTGAAAACTAGCGCATCTTCAATGCCTTTTGCAGTGTTATTTCTATCCGATTCTAATCCCATATTTATCACATGAATATTTTGCTGTTTTCTAATGCTTTTTAAGGCATCTTCAAAGAATCCGTCAAAATTTAATGTCAAAAATGTGTCAAAATCTGTAATTTCTGCCAATTTTCGTAATGGAGTAAAGTCTATATTATTGATATCTATTTCATTATAAATATGTTTTATCAAACTTTTTACCATTGTCGAATTTTGGTATTTTGAAATAAACTGTTGTAAACTCAAATTGTTATGTTCGAGTTTCAGATTTTTTGCTAACTGGTTCGTTATGTGTTCCGTTAGCTTGAGTGATATGTCTTTTCCTGTTTTAATCAGAATCAAATCGTTTCCAATTACAGGAATTATTTGTTTCTTTTTCAACAGGGTAAAGAATACGTCCCAATTGAAATTTGCATACATTTTAAATTAATTTTATTAACTATTTATATTTTTTTATTTACAATTATTATTTTTATAATTATATGTAAATTATTTTATGCAAATATACAACATTAATTATTAATATGCAAATTTTAAATTACTGATAATAAGTAAATTAAACTATTTATATTTTTAAAATTTATCTAAATTTTATGAGAATATCTTTTTTTAAGGGTTTTCTGTTTACGATTAAGTTTAATTTTTTATTTTCTATTTTCCTATGAAATGCTAGTATTTATTGGTGTTTTAGAAGAAATAAGTGATTATTTTCTTATTTTTAATAATTATTTTCTATTAATTTATAGTGTAAATATTTATATATTATTATTATTAATAGAGTGCTTAATTTTTTTTGAAAACATGTTGTAAAACATAAAAAAAACCGATATTAAATAGTTAATATCGGCTATTTTTTTAGTTAAAATATTAAAATTCAGCATTTAAAATCAAAAAAAGCACGAGTTTTTTATGTTTTAACACGTTGTTTTTTTGATTTTGCGATGCTTTTTAGCGTTTTGGCAACATTCTTGAATTTACTATTTAGAATCATTGATGCAATGATATAAGGTTTGTAGCCAGCTTCTATGTAAGTTTCAACCTTGTATTGCTCGAAAATATTTTCAGAAACCTCTCCTTCTTTGCACGAAACTCCTGAAATATCAGCAGGTAAACAGTGCATATATAGTGCTTTTCCTTTTTTTGTAAGTTTTAATTTCTCTTCGTCGCATTCCCAATTTTTGTGGTTTGCATTTTGAGCCAAACATTCTTTTTCGAGTTTTTCAAGTCCTTTATGGTCTTTGTTTCTAAGCAGTTCGGTTCTTTTTTCCATTACAGAATAAGGTGCCCAACTTTTGGGGTAAATAATGTCGGCATCAGTAAAAGCAGACTCCATTGAGTTTGAAATTTTGAAGCTTCCGCCACTTTTTTCAGCATTTGCTTTTGCAAGTTCTATTACTTCGGGAATCAACTCATAGCCTTCAGGATAAGCAAGTTCTACCTCCATGCCAAAACGAGTCATTAGCCCAATAATTCCTTGTGGAACAGAAAGTGGCTTTCCGTAACTTGGTGAGTATGCCCAAGTCATCGCAATTTTTTTGCCTTTTAAATTTTCGAGCGAGCCAAACGTTTCTTTAAGGTGCATTAAATCAGCCATCGATTGGGTTGGGTGATCTACGTCGCATTGAAGATTTACGATGGTGGGGCGAGAAGGCAAAACTCCGTTTTCGTAGCCAAAATCGAGTGCTGCGCCTACTTCTTTCATGTATTCGTGGCCTGCACCAAGAAACATATCATCTCTAATTCCAATTACGTCGCTTAAAAACGAAATCATGTTTGATGTTTCGCGAACTGTTTCACCATGAGCAATTTGCGACTTCCCTTCGTCTAAATCTTGAATTTCTAAGCCCAAGAGGTTGGTGGCAGATGCAAACGAAAAGCGTGTGCGAGTTGAATTGTCGCGGAATTGTGAAATAGCAAGCCCCGAATCAAAAACTTTTGGAGATATATTGTTATCTCTCAGTAATTTGAGGGCTTCTGCTACTAATAAAGTCTGTTTTAAATCGGCTTTACTTTTTTGCCAAGTAAGTAAGAAATCTTTTTCGTAAAGTTCTGATTTTAATGATTTTAATTCTTTTAGAATTTTATTTAATTTTTTTTTCATACATATAAATTTTATAACTTTAATTTTATTCAAGTAAAATATTTTATCTATTTTTATAAATTTTAAAACAAATAGATAAATAATTTATATTTTAAACCAATTTATTCTGCTATTTCGTAAGCGTACATTGCGTAAAATGCCGATGCTTTTACTAAATCGTCGATTGGAACTTTTTCGTTTGGTGCATGTGCTAAAACTTCGTTTCCGGGACCAAATCCAATTAAAGGGATTCCGTAATAGCCATTAATGGTTACTCCGTTGGTAGAAAAAGTCCATTTATCTACTAATGGTTTTTGTCCAAAAAGTTTTTCAAAGCTGCTTACTCCTTTTTGTACAACTTCATGGTCTTCAGCTATTTTCCAAGTTGGATAATATTTTTCCATTCCATATTTTAATCCAGTATAGGCTTTTTCTTCGTAGTACAAAACTTCTACTTTTCCTCCAAAATCTTTTACAATTGCTTCAACTTCAGCTACTGCCGATTCTTTTGTTTCGCCCCAAGTTAGGCGGCGGTCGAGGTGTAAATGTGCGTAATCAGCTACTGCACAAAGTGATGGGCTTCCTGATACAAACTCGGAAATGGTAATGCTTCCTTTTCCCAAAAATGCGTCGAAAGCTAAGCGTTCGTTGAGTTTTTCAACTTCGAGTGCTGCTTTTGATGCCATATAAATGGCGTTTTTCCCTCTTTCGGGTGCTGAGCCGTGCGATGAAATTCCTTTGAAAGTAACTCTTATTTCCATTCTTCCTCTGTGTCCTCTGTAAATGTTGAGGTTTGTGGGTTCGGTGCTTATGGCAAAATCGGGTCTGATGCCTTCTTCTTCTACAATGTATTTCCAGCAAAGCCCATCGCAATCTTCTTCCATAACGCTGCCTACGAAATAGATTGTCAAGTTTTTATCGAAACCTAGCTCTTTCAAAATTCGCCCCGATGTAACAAAAGCGGCAGGTCCTCCTTCTTGATCCACGGTTCCACGTCCGTGAACAAATCCGTCTTTTATTTCTCCGCCCAGTGGATCGAAAGTCCAATTTTCGAGATTTCCTAAATCGACTGTATCCATGTGTCCGTCAATGGCTAATATTTTTTTTCCATTGCCTATTCTACCTATTACGTTGCCTAAACCGTCGATACGAACTTCATCAAAACCAGCCTCTTCCATTTGCCTTTTAAGTTCCAATTGAACTTCTTTTTCTTGCATACTGAGAGACTTTATTTTTACCATTTTAGAGAGATTATTTGCTGTGTAATCTCTATATTTTTCGGCTAGTTCGTTAATTTTTTGAGCTATTTTTTCCATTTAAATTTACTTATTTGTTTATAATTATGTTTTGATAACGTAACTTGATAGTAACTAAATTGTAAAAAAAAGTAAAATTACGCAACTTTTTTTTAAATTCTAATAAAAAATTGTTAATTTGTTTTATTGCTATTTTGTTACGAAAAAATTGAAAAATTGCAATAATAAATTGTTTTATGCTTTGTTAAATATGATTTACAGCGATTTTTGAAATTTATTCTATTTTTAAATTGGTGTATTTCTTAATTATTTTTTCTACTATTCTAGCATTTGCTGCTATTATAATGATGATTCCTGTAATTATTCGTCCATAATTTAATTCGTTGTTATTCCAACTTAAATTGCTGTAATTGAGTTTTGTAAGCACAAATAAAATAAGAATCAATGTACTAATAGTAAGAATAAGTTGAAATTTTTTCATTTATATGTATATTTTAAAAATTTATTAAAATGAAGTTTATTTTAGAATATATTTGATTTTCATCTTTTTGATTGAATGATTGGATATTATTTCTAAAAAGCACAAATTGTTATATTTGAAAAAGGTTTGATTTTAAATTTTCGCATACTTATTTGTTTAGAAATTAATATTCTATGTTTTTTTGAATTTTAAAAAAAGTATTTATATTCTTTTTAGTAAACTATTTGTTCTATTTAAAGAAAGCAAATATACAAAGTTTTTGGATATTTGAAATAGTTTTTTTAAAATTGTTAATTCTTTTTTAGCGTTTGATTGTTTTGTTTAATTATAGATATTCTGGTAAATGAATTATTTTTGTTGTATTAAAAATCTCTTATTAAATTTTTTAGTGCTTTTAGTAAGTTTAAATTTGAGCGCGCAGAATTATATTGTGATAATTGACGCAGGGCATGGAGGTAAAGATCCTGGTAATTTGGCTAGCTCGAAAACATTGCTTGATGAAAAGCACATAAATTTGGATATTGCCTTGAGGGTGGGAGAATTAATTAGTCAAAATATTGATAATGTAAAAGTTATTTATACTCGTGAGTCTGATAAATTTGTGAGTCTCGATGATAGAGCTTATATTGCCAATAAAAATAATGCCGATTTTTTTATAAGTATTCATTCCGATTCTAATAATAGCAGCACTATTAATGGTTGTAGAGTGCATATCCACAATGGAAGTTTGGGTGAAAGTAAGAATTTGGCAAGCACTATTTGCTTGAATATGAAAGAAATAGCTGGAAGGAAAAACCTTGGTGTGCAAGATAGTTGGCAGCGTGGAGGTCATTATTTTGTTTTGAAAAATACAGCAATGCCAGCTGTTTTGGTTGAATGTGGTTTTATGACAAACGAAACGGAAGAGATTTTTTTGAATTCAGAAAAAGGTAAAAAACTTATTGCTCAGGCTATTTACAAAGGTTTTGATGAGTTTTTATACGCTATGAAGGTAAAAACGGAAAAGGTGGTTTCTAATTCAAATCAGTTTTCTCAAATTAGCGATAAGTATAAAGTTCAAATTAGTGCATCTACCGAGGCAATTTCTTTTTCGCGGTTTAAAGGCTTGGGAATGAAAGTAGAAGAGGTTTTTTTCGAGGACGGTGTTTTTAAATACAAGTACTTTGTGGCGGCAGGAAGTAGCTTTTCGGAAGCAAAAAAAATACGTAATAAGTTGATTTCTAAGGGATTTTCTGACGCATTTATTGTGGAAAATTAGAATTGTTGTATTTCTAAAAAATGTTTTTTTTGAAAATTATTTTTTAGACGTTTTTTAAAGTTTTAGATTATAGTTATAATAAATTTTTTGACGAAAATGACAGAAAAAAATGATGAATTTATGAAAGAAGCTATTCGATTGGCTTTAGAAAATGTAAAAAATGGAGGTGGTCCGTTTGGAGCAGTGGTTGTAAAGAATGAGGAAATTGTAGGAAGAGGAGTCAATCGAGTTACGAAAAATAACGACCCAACTGCTCATGCCGAAGTAAATGCAATACGCGATGCGTGTAGTCGATTAAATTCATTTCAATTGATTGACTGTGAGATTTATAGCACTTGCGAACCTTGCCCAATGTGTATAGGAGCTATTTACTGGGCGCGACCCAAAAAGCTTTATTTTGCAAGTACTAAAGATGATGCTGCTGCTATTGATTTTGATGATTCATTTATTTACAAGGAATTAGAATTGCCTTATGAAAAAAGGAAAATAGAAACCATTCGTAATTTTATGAGGCAAGAATCGCTGGCTATTTTTAATGCTTGGACTGAAAAGCAAGATAAAATTGAATATTAAAAAAAAAGGTCAATAGATATAATCAAAATGTTTGGTAAACTGATTTAATAAACTTATTCTATGGTTTCAGACAAATCAATGTTTTTTTAAGTGCTTTAATTTAAAAATTCTTTACTTAATCTTTTACAAAGGTAAAGCATCTAAATTCAATTTCATAATTTATTAGGTAAACAAAAGGTGTACAAGCAAAAAAAAAGCTCAATTTGAATTGAGCTTTTTTTTTATTAGCAACCGCCGTGTGTTTTTGTTGTTCCACAGCCTGGGTCTGTTTTGCCTTTATCGCAATCGCTTTTCTTTTTTGTTTTTTTTGTTTTCTTTGTTTTTTTCGTATCGTCTTTTTTGTCGTCGTCGCCAACAAGCATTGCTAAGCTATTTGTGTCGTCTAAGCTTATAACTGACTCAATGCTAGATGTTTTAACTGTTTTTACAGCTACACTATTTGTCGAAAAAACGATTCCTAATATTAGAGCAAGAGCAAAAATACCAAGTATTGTAATGATTCTTTGATTTTTCATAAATTTTAAATTTAAAGATTTTATTATAAAAATTGTTTTTAATCAATGTTCTTTAATAACGGACAAAACTATCTTTTATTTTAATAAAGGCAAATTTTTTTTTGTTAAATTTTGTTAATTAAATGTGATATATTTTAATTGGCTAAAAAACACTTTTATTTGCTTGGAATAGTTTGCTAAAAAAGCTGTATTTGTACTTTATTACAAATATTTTTGAGATATAAGTTAATTTTGGACTTTATATTTAATCTAAATTCTATTTGAAGAGTATTTTAATAATTATATTTTTTATTTCAGAATAGAAATAAAAATAGTTAGAAGTTTTGAATATTAAAATACTATAAATTAAATAGATATATATTGAGTGAAGTATTTTTATAGTAATTAAATTCCACCGATATGAGTTTTTTAAGTAAGCTTAAATTAAAAAAATAGCTTATAATTCACTAACTTTACCTAAAATTTTTTAGAATTTATTAAAAATTAGAAAAATGAAAAAACTCTTTACATTATTCATTAGTCTTTTGTTGTTAATTTCATTTGAAACTTTTGGACAATTTACCAATATAGGTTCGGGAAGTTATACCAACAATTTTCCCGGAACTGATGTCGCCGGACGAAATTCTTATCCGCCCGGTTCGCCTCAAATAAGCGGAAATGCTATCGGCAAGCCTGTTCCAACCAATGATTGGTACTCAAAGCTGATACTTTCGAACCATGCCGATAATATGTTCAATTATCCAATGGCTTTAAAAACTGTAAATGCCGGTTTAGTAGTTAGTTATATTCCTTGGGGAGTTTTCGACGACATGATTCCTATCACCGTAGGAACGACGAATCTGAATGCCACAAAAGCTACACTTTCCGATTTTTCTGACTGGACAGCTACTTTTAATTGGAATGACGGGACTCGTAATTTTTCGGCTACAGCCGGAATTGGAATGCCTTTCATCTATTTCAACAAAATCACTGCCGATGTAGCCCAGATAACAGTAAATAATGGAACTGCTACTATTTCAAACGAAATGTTGATTGTGGAGAATGCACACGCAGGAGCTGATTTTGTTTTTTATGCTCCGGTAGGAAGTACCTGGACTCAAAACGATAAGGTTTACACTTCCGATTTGAATGGGAAAAACTATTGGTCGATGGCAATGCTTCCGCTTACTGCTACTAATATTTCGGCTGTAGCCGAAGAATATAAAAAATATGCTTATGTTTTTCCAAAAAATACTACCGCAAATTGGTCTTTCAACGAAAGTACTTCTAAACTTGCAACCACTTTTGAAGTAACAACTGAAGTGAAGGAAGGTACTGAAAATCAAATGCTTTTAGGACTTTTGCCACATCAATGGGCTAATTTGAGTGCTACTTCGGCGCAACCTAATAAATATTCGTATAGTTCGGTGAGAGGAGAGTTGAAAACCTTAGCTGGAAATACGTTTACGGTTGAAAATACTTACAAAGGAATTTTGCCAACGCTTCCTTATTTAGCCAATTACAGCCAAGGATTTAGCCCTTCTGAGCTCGACAAAAAAATAAGTCAGATTGAAAATGATGGATTAGCCACTTGGACTGATTCTTACAACGAAGGTCAAGTAATGAATCGTTTGATACAAACTGCTAGAATTGCTGACCAAATGGGAAATGTTGAAGCTCGAAATAAAATGGTGGCTACCGTAAAAGAGCGTTTAGAAGATTGGCTTAAAGCCGAATCGGGTGAAATTGCTTTTCTTTTTTATTACAATTCTAATTGGTCTGCCATGATTGGTTATCCTGCCGGACACGGACAAGACGGAAATCTGAACGACCATCATTTTCATTGGGGATATTTTATTCATGCTGCTGCTTTTATGGAACAATACGAACCCGGTTGGTCTGCAAAATGGGGAGATATGATTAATCTTTTGGTTAGAGATGCCGCTTCGCCTGACAGAAATGATCCAAAATTTCCTTTTTTGCGAAATTTCAGTCCGTATGCCGGACATTGTTGGGCAAATGGTTTTGCTAGTTTTCCGCAAGGAAATGACCAAGAATCGACTTCGGAAAGTATGCAATTCAACTCATCTTTAATTCATTGGGGAACGATTACCGGAAACGACGAAATTCGTGATTTGGGTATTTATCTTTACACTACCGAGCAAACAGCCATTGAAGAATATTGGTTTGATATACACGAACGAAATTTCGGACCCACCCAAAATTTTAGCTTAGTCTCACGTGTTTGGGGAAATTCTTACGACAATGGAACTTTCTGGACTGCCGATATTGCTGCTTCTTACGGAATAGAAATGTATCCAATTCATGGAGGTTCGCTTTACTTAGGGCATAATTTGGCTTACGCTGAAAAGCTTTGGAACGAAATAAAAGCCAATACTGGCATAATGAACAATCAAGTAAACCCAAATCTTTGGCACGATATAATGTGGGAATACCTTTCGTTTACTAATCCGCAAGCTGCTATTGATTTGTATAATTCAAATCCTGATAGAACCTTAAAATTTGGTGTTTCCGATGCACAAACCTATCATTGGTTACACGGAATGAATGCGCTTGGAAAGGTAAGTTCTTCGATTACAGCAAATTATCCTATTGCTGCGGTTTTCGACAAAAATGGAAAGAAAACTTATGTGGCGCACAATTACTCAAACAATCCTATAACTGTACTTTTTTCAGATGGATATGAACTCTTAGTGCCTGCAAATCAGATGGCTACAAGCGTAGATGTTGCGGTTTCGGGAGTTTTAAGTTCCGATTTTTCTCAAGCTTATGCTGGCGGAACGGTAAATCTTTCGGT
>JAIFNL010000100.1 GCA_020047755.1 Bacteroidota bacterium | reverse complement strand
TATTATATTACAGAATATCAATAAATAAGCGGTTTTATTTAATTTAGAATTAATTGAAAATAAAGCTTTTATATTTACTGCGAAACTTCAGAATTTTATTAAAAACTTACTTGCCGCAAGATTGTTTTTGCAAACGGAATCAATTCAACTTGTTCATTTTGACTGGTATTCATATTTTTAAGAGAAACCCGTAAAATTCCATTTTGAAAAACTGGACTACAATTAACATCAAATTGAAATTTATTACGATTAAGAGGTTTGTAATAAATGTCTTCAAAACCATCGGCATAAATTTTTCCTTTCTGTTCGGTTGATTCAAACGGTAAAGCATATAGTAAAGCTCCATACGCAAATGCTTTTTCACCATTTTGGTCTTCTATAATTTCAACTTCTGTTAGAAATTCAATTTCAAAAGAATCTGATGTTTTAAATTCTTTGCTAATTACTACAAAACCATTTTCAATCCTATATTTTTCCTCTGTGCGGATTGCTTTTGCCCATGCAGGTTTTCGTATTTTTATAGCAAAGGGAGTTGGTTTTTCGGTTTTAATTTTGAATATAAAGTGATTTTGAAACGGATATTCTGTAATTTCTTCTATCGAAACTTTACTATTATTAACAGTAGTTTCCAATATATTTGGTCCTAATAGAGCGGCAACCAGCGTATTGTTGTTTTCTTTTAACCACATATTTTGGATAAAATAGGGTGTAATCCTTCCGGCATTGGGGCTGCAACAAACGGCTACATCTTGATGCACTGGTGAATATTTGTATCTTGTTTGTTTTCTATCTGGTTCTGTTTCGCCGTTTTTTGTTCCCAACATTTCATACGAATTGTCTGTTTTCAAGTATGCAATTGCCGAATGATTTGGATTTCGTGCCCCCTGAGCAGCATTGTAAAATATTCGTTCAATCATTTCTGTAAATTCAAGATTACCATTTTTTTGAAATAAAAGAGAGTAACTATCCATCAATTCGTGCAAAGAGCAATATTCGTATCCTGTATTGGTCGAATTGGCAGAACGACCAGCTATCCATTCATCGCCAATTGCACCGCCTGTGATAGTTGTAACATTTTTAATGCGTTGCAAATAAATAGTAAGCGCGTTTTTAAGTTCTTTGTCATTCGTTGAGTAGCTTGCTACAATTAACGGGCGTAAATGCTCAAAGGTATGCACTCCATGACATTGCAAGGAATAGGTTGAATCGAAAATTGAATTTAGCTGAACATCTGTTTCCGATGAATAATTTGCGGAAAAATTTTTAAATAAAAAAACTGCATAATTAAGATATTTCTGTTCGTGTGTAATTTGATACATTTTGTCGCAAATATCGGTAAATGTCAATCCATGAGCTACGCCACCAGAAAAATCTTTTCCCGAAAAAAACGGATTTGACTGATTGATAGGATAATTAATCATTACATTATCTACGGCTTTTGTAATTGCGTTCCAAACCTTTGGTTGTTTTGTGTATTCGTAATAGGCAAGTAAACCTCTGAGAAGTGTTGTTTTTGACCACAATTCACCATTTTCTGACTCAAACTTATAGCGCAGTTCTTTGTCATAAATTCCCAAATAACCATCAGTATCTTGTGTTTCGATGATTGATGCGATGTATTTTTTTACTTTTTGAATGCCCAAAGTGTCATCAATTAATATCACATTCCGCAAATAACCGTCCCACCAGTTCGATTGGGTTTCGCTGTTCCACCACTTGTATTGTTCGTCGCCTTCGGCATCGCCCTCTTTTAAATTGCCCAAATCTTTTGATTTGCTATGTTTTCCTAATCTGCCTGAACCATAAATGGGGTCGTTGATAAGTTCGGGTGCAAGTTTGTCGAGGTTTCCTACAAATCCATTTACATCATTTTCCATCTGTTGTTTCAACCAGCCCAAAGGTTTGATACTACCAAACGGCAAACGTTCGTATTTTTGATACGATGTTGTTTGCTCAGTACATTTTGTAAATAAACTAATTGTAAAAATGAATAGCATAATTTTTTTCATAATTTATACATTTAATTTGTCTGGAACTTTAAAATTTAATTTATGTCCAAAAGAAATTGTAAAGGAATATCAAGCCTTTTATTCCACGCTTTTTCGCTATGGTTTTCGCCAGGAAAGTATTTTGTTGTCCAGTTTTTTTGTGAATATCCTTTAGCCACCATTAATTCATCTACTTTTTTCTGAATAGATGGATATAAAGCATCTAAAGTTTGGTCGCCACAATCGAAGTAGATTTTATGATTTTTTGGGGTTGGCAGATTTTTATGCAAATAGTTGATAAACGCATTGGGTGTAGGATTGTTTTTCGGCGTAAAAGTACCAACCCAATGAGTAGAAAGGCAGGCAGCACCACCAAAAACATTCGGATATTCGCAAATAGCATACATCGAAATCAACCCACCCATGCTACTACCTGCTATAAACGTATTTTTTTGATTTGTATAAACCGAATATGTTTTATCAATAAAGGGTTTTAATTCCTTAACGATAAATTTTAAATAATTGTCTGATTGCGGGTTGAAACTTTCTTTAGTTCTTCCTGCCATTTGCAATTGAGCGGTAACGGTATCTTTTTCGATTTTTGATAAATTCTCAAAAGGTTTTTGGGGAAAATAATCTGGATGTCTGGTTTGACCACCATTCCAAATTCCGACTACAATAAAGTTTTTAAGCTTGCCTTCAGCCAGCAATTTTCCGGCAACATCGTCCACGTCCCAAGCCTGATGGTTCCAAGTTGTTGCTGAGTCATATAGAGCTTGTCCGTCATGCATATATAAAACAGCAAATTTCTTTTTGTCGTCATAGTCTTTAGGAAACCAAATATCAATATTCCTGGACGTAACATATTTAGACTGAAAATTCTCAATGCGTACCAGTTTGCCCGAAGAAACTTTTGGTACAATATTTTGCGCTTGCACTGAAAAAAATAAAGGCAAGAAAAGGAAAAAGAATAATGTTCTCATTGGTTTGTCATTTTAAAAGTTAGAATGCCGCCTTTCATAATATCTTGATAGCTTAGAACAGGCGTTTTAAGATTTTTTTTATTCAATAGTCTTGCTTGGCTAAGAATAGCAGTTTTTGAAAAATTTTCGGCTTCGACAATAAATTTCTTTCCGTTTTGCAGATGAATAACTGCTTTTTTTAACTGCGGCGCGCCAATCACAAATTCTCCAGTTGCCGAATTTACAGGATAAAAACCTAAACATGAAAAAATATACCATGCCGACATTTGCCCGCAATCGTCGTTTCCAATCATGCCGTTGGGCGTATTGTTGTGAAATTCGTTTATAATCTGATGTATGTATTTTTGTCCCGTTTTTGGCGAATCTGAAAAAGCATACAAATAAACAATGTGATGACTAGGTTCGTTGCCGTGTGCATATTGCCCAATCATTGCTTCTTGTCCCAAAAATTTATCGGGATTTTGGGCTTCAGTTGTAAAGAAAGTATTCAAATGATTTGTAAAATTTGTTTTTCCACCCAATAAATCAATCATTCCCCCAATATCGTATTGTGCAGGAGTCCAAAAGTATTGCCAAGCATTAGCTTCAGTATAATCGCCTGGATTATTCATTGGCGAAGTTGCTTTTAAGGGGTCAAACGGCGTGCGCCAATTTCCTTGTGTATCTTTGCCTCTAAAAAGTTTTGTTTCATTATCAAACAAGTTTTTATAATATTTGGCTCTTTTTGTAAAAATAGAATAAATAGTTGTATCGTTCAAATTTTTAGCCATTTGAGACACACACCAATCGTCAAACGAACTTTCTAAGGTTCGGGAAACAGATTCATTATCAAGTTTGTCAAAAGGATAATAACCAAATTGATTATAAAGTTTCCAATCTGAATTGATATGACTTTGGGTTGAAGTTTCTACCATTGCTTTTAATGCTTCATGCGCATCAAAACCTTTAAAACCATTGTTGTAAGCCGAAAGCAGCATCGGAATAGCGTGATTGCCAATCATGCAGTAATTATCTTGTCCCCAGGCAGTCCAAATGGGTAGAAAACCTGCGGCTTTGTGATGTTCGAGCATTGAATTTACGATTGGATTGATTTTTTCGGGCGCAATTAGTTCTAACAAAGGAAAGGCAGCGCGGTAAATATCCCAAATAGAAAGGGTTGAATAATACTGATTATCTTTTGCCAAATGAATTTTATCGTCAGCACCGCGATATTTTCCATCAACATCGGCAATGTTTGAAGGCTGTAAAAGCAAGTGATACAGTGAAGTGTAAAATATTTCTTTTTGTTTTTGCTCGGCTTCAATTTCTATGCGATTTAAATAGCTATTCCAAGCTTGTTGTGCATTTTTTCGTACTTTTTCAAACTCCCAATGCTGAATTTCGGTATTCAAATTAAGTTTTGCGCCTTCCACGCTTACCGTAGATAATGCAATTTTTACTTGCAATTGTTTTTTATTATCCAATTGAAAATCAAAAATATATTTCGGTGCATTTTCTTTTTTTTCTTTGGGTAACAGATTTGAAGTAGAAAAAGGTTTATCAAACTGAATGACAAAAAAATACGTTCGTTCTACCCAATTCTTTGTATGGCAGTATCCTGAAATTGTTTGATTGTTTTCAATTTTCACATCACTTTCTAAAACCAGACTATCGGTAAGAAATTTTAAACCATGTTGAAAATTTATATAAACAAAAGCATTAGCGGTAGGAAAAGTATATTTATGAAAAGCAACACGTTCCGAAGCAGTTAATTCAACCGTTACTCCATCGTTTTTTGTTAAAGTATAATAACCGACCTCGGCTTTTTCACTTTTCTTTTTATAACTCGTTTGATTTATTTTAGTGCTTGTTTCTACAAACGGCAGTAACAGAATATCGCCCATTTCACCAATGCCTGTACCGCTCAAACGAGTTTGCGAAAATCCAAGCAAAGTAGTGTCTTTGTATTGATAGCCACTTGTATAAGCCCAATCCTTGTCGTTATTATCCAATCCGGGTTGCACCATTCCGAAAGGCATGGAAGGACCTGGAAATGTGTGTCCTGTACCATCTGTACCAATAAATACATTTACAAATTGACTATTATTTTGAGCCAACGAAACACTAATAAAAAAAAACATTAGCACTAAATTATTTAATATCAGCTTCATAAAATCATTCTTTTAAATGAACTACTTAGTTACAAAAATAGTAGGAAAAATATTGAAATCATTTGTCAATATTTTCCAAAAATGATGTTATTTTGTCATAAAAATAATTGAAATGTATTGTAAAAGATAAAATAAAAACAATGAAAGAAGTTTTTGAACATATTCCGCAAAACAATAATAACTCTTTTGTTTACAGATATTTTTGTTTGCCGCAATTTAATGGAAACTATCACTATCATTCAGAATTGGAGCTGACTTACATCGAAAGCAGCAACGGTAAACGATTTGTGGGCAGTAATATTTCGGAATACACCAAAGGCGACCTCGTTTTAATTGGCTCGAATGTACCGCATTGCTGGAAAAGTAATGTACCGGCAGAGCCAGATATGAATTATGCAAAGGCAAAAGTTTTACAGTTTAGCTGCGATATTTTTGATACGAATAATTCAAAAATTCCGGAATTGAATTTTTTGAAAAAAATATTCCAAAAATCAAATTCTGGGCTATTAATAAAGGGTAATTCAAGGACAGAAATCGTAAAAAAAATGAACTTTGAAAATACAAAAAATCCATTTCAAAACTTCATAACATTATTGGAAATACTTTATTTGATTGCACAGTCAAACGAAACAGAATTAATTGATAATCAGTTTTCTGTTTTAGGATTTACTCATAAAGAAACGGATAGATTTAAGAATGTATTTTCATACATTGTTGAGAATTATACAACTGATATTACCCTCATTAAATTAGCAGAACTCGCACATCTTACCCCAACATCGTTTTGCCGATATTTTAAACAAGTTACTCATAAAAAACCCTTCGATATAATTATGGAACTTCGGATTGAACACGCATGTAATCTACTAAAAAAGAGCGAAAAATCAATATCTGATGTCTGTTTTGAATCGGGTTTTGGAAATCTTTCGCATTTTAACAAGGTATTTAAGAAATCAACCAACTTAACACCATTTCAATACAGGCAAATGTTCTAATTCTGTTGAACAATTTCGGAAAATATTGCATATAATACGATTAAAATACTTGTACCTTGTTGCAATGATTTAGAATAAATTTCACCATATTAATATTAAGTAGTGTTTGAAAGAAAACTAAGCAAAATCGAACAGCTTAACCGACAGACCGACAAGTCGGTCGAACGGTTTTTGTTTTTTTAAAATTTTCAAAAAATGATGAGTTTTCTTTCAAACACTAAATAGCGAACGGTGAACAAAAAAAACATCGTTCATCGCTTTTCATGCCTTTGCAACAAAAAAAAGCCGCCGGAACTAAATCCGAGCGGCTTTTGTTTTCGCTAAGCTTTGCAGAGATTTTACCTTCTGCAAAGGATTAGAAGGCATCATCGGCATCGGCTTGGCTTGAAGTCGATGCTTTTTTGCTGCGAATGATTTTGTAATTGTTGCTATAAGTAGGATTTATTCGTTTCCAATAAATCTGTCCTGTTTTAGAAATTAAAACCAACAATGTGTGCAGTTCTTTTTTAATCTGACTGCGCTCGAAGGTTTTATTTTCGATTGTTTCGGCAACTAGAATCTGATTGTTGTTTGCTTGAATCAGTTCTTCTACTAGGCTTTCAAACTCGGCTACCATTGCGGCTGTGATACCGTAAATAGCTGTTTGACTTAGCGTTTCGTTTAATACTACAAGGGTTTCGAGTGATAAATCAGCCAAATCTTCTGCCGACAAACTACCTGAAGCCTTGTTTAAGATTGCATAATACTTGCTCGATGAATCCGATTTCATATACTCCATTCGAGTTCTGAACAATTTTAAGCTATCCTTTACTTCAGTCATCTTTTCATTACGTATAAGAGTTTGCTCTTTTAATTGAGCCATCTCGTAAGCATGAGAAAAGTTCCCGTTCAATACTTGAGCTTTCGCTCTTAAATTTGTAATCATTTCGGCACTAATGCCACGAGTTTGTAAAAACTCAAAGTCTCTTTCT
>JAIFNL010000244.1 GCA_020047755.1 Bacteroidota bacterium | reverse complement strand
CAAAGGACTGAAACAGTCTGCTTTTGATGTACTGTTATGAAAATTAAATCTTTGGTAGCGTAAACGAATTAATTCTTTACGCTATCAAAATTCTATATTCAAACTTCAAAATCTATGAAAAAAACAAAAATACTACTTTTGGCAGCCAATCCCAAAGGAACTGCAAGCCTGCGCATTGACGAGGAATTGCGAAAAATGGAAGAAGGCATTAAACTTTCCAAGTACAGAGATGCCTTAGAAATTAAAGCAAAATGGGCTGTTACAAGCGACGATTTGCGCCGAGCTTTGTTGGAAGAAAAACCCGATATTTTGCATTTTACGGGTCATGGAGTAAGTGGCGATGCGGCGCAAATTGCAGGCAACCGCGACATTTTGTTAGACGAAAACGAAAGTGAGCAAGTAGGCTCGTTAGTCATTGAATCAGAGCAAGGTACCGGCACTTTTTTGAATGCCGAGGCTTTGACTTCGCTTGTGGCTATGTTCAAGGATTCTATTCGGTGTATTGTGCTCAATGCCTGCCACTCGCAGCAGCAAGCGGCTTTGTTTTCGCAGCACATAGCCTACACTGTTGGCATGAAGCGTGCCGTGCCCGATGCTACTGCCATTGCGTTTGCGGTGGCGTTTTACGAAGCCATTGGCAATGCCGAATCCATTCCGTTTGCCTTTGAGTTTGGTGTGAACAATATAAAGCTCAAAAACCTTGCGGGCGACGATATTCCGCACTTGAATATCCACTCGACTATCGAAAAACACACGGCTTTTATTCAGATTGATGCGAATGAGCAAGTGGACTATCAAAAGTTAAATAAAATACAAACTGACGGCAACAGCAACCTCATTTTGCAAGACATCAGCGGTAGTTCGGTAACAGTAAATTACAACGATGTAGAATCGCTCAAAGGGATTTTTCAAAGCATTTCGGAAAGCCAAATGTTTGAAATAAAGCAAATTATTGGCGGTGGCAACAAAGAAATTTTGTCGGAACTGCGAAAAGTTCAAGACCAATTAGACGAACAAAACACTCAAAAACAAGCCGAAAAAGCCTTAGGCAATTTAGATGATTTTTTCAAAGAAATAGCCCAAATGAAAATGGAAAGTGCCAAAAAACGGATACTTACCAACTACAAACTCTTGCGCGAATACGAAGAACTTTTGATTTTGGAAGACGACCCCAAACGCAAAATGCGCTACGAAAAGGAAATTGAAACCATTAAAAACAACATTTTGAAAAACGAAACAGAATTACAAACCATTCTAAAAAAATAAGCAATGTCGAAAAAAATTGATGATTTGATAGAAAGTGGGCTGAAAGAGGATAGCTGCGTGTTGTTTGTTGGTCCCGAATTTTTGAGAATTGGCGACACCGATTACAATGCCGCATTTTATAAAACGCTGCCCGATGCCGACGAAAACGACGATAATGCCGACGAAGTAAACAAGAAAAATGCACGGTACAACACAGATGAAAAAATTTGGTCGTTTAAGTCAAAAGACATTCAAGATGAGTTTTTTGAGCAATTAAAAACTTTTTTGAGAAAAAACCGAAACCTTAGCGATGAAACCTTTCTCAAATTGGCTGAAATACCTTTCCCTCTGATAGTTTCGCTGTTGCCCGACGATACGCTCGATGCAGCTTTTAGTCAATATCGAAATATTTCGCACACGTTCAAAACTTTTTTTATCGATAGCGACGTGCCCGAAGTGTCGAAAGAAAACATACTCATTTACAATATTTTTGGAAATATTAAGCACAACGAATTTGTTACTTCGCATGCAGATTATTTGAATTTTGTAATGGAATATGCCGAAAATAAATTTCCTACAAATCTGAAAACGGCATTTAAAAAAGCACAATATTTTGTGTTTGTAGGTTTTGAATTTGATAAATGGTATAATATTTTATTACTTTACGTTCTGAACCGCGAAAAAAGCAGCTCAAAAAAATACATCGTAAGAGAACAAAGTACGAAGGAATTGCTTAAAAAATTGCAAGACAGCAACTTGAAACTTCTTTTTATTGATGGCGAAGCCAAAGGATTTATTGACCAATTGCACCAAAAAGCTGCTGATGCCGGAATTTTGCGCAACGTAATGCCCAAAGATAAATTCATTTTGGAACAAATGAAAACCAATCAACAAACCATTGAGGAAACAAAAAATCTATTGACAGTTACAACCAACCCAACCGAAAAGTTGCGTTTGAAAATGGATATTGAAAAACTGGAAAGTGAAAACGACAAGTTATTAGAACAATTGAAAAAAATGTAATTATGAAACGTTATCCCGGACTTTCGCCTTTTACCATCGACCAAAAAGATTTGTTTTTCGGACGCGACAACGATATAAAAGAGTTGAGCAAACTCATTTTTATTGAGCGCAAAGTGTTACTTTATTCCAAATCAGGTTACGGAAAAACTTCTTTGTTAAATGCGGGTGTTATACCTTATTTAAAGAAGGAAAACCCTAATTTTGAATTTATTTCTATCCGTTTTACAAGCTACAACAAAGAAAATACTGAGTATAAATTTTCGCCCAATGCTATCTTTTTACAAAACATAAGCAAACACACCGATTTTGAAAAAACGGCTGATAAGCAAACATTTCTTGATACTTTTGCCCAAAAATACAGCCATACGCATTGGTTCAAATTCAAAAAAAATCAATTGGCGGGCAATAAACACAAAAACTACATTCTTGTTTTCGACCAGTTTGAAGAATTGTTTTCGTATCCCAAACCTCAAATCGAAGAGTTTTATCATTCATTTGCCGACTTGATAAAAACCGGAAGGCAGCCTTTGTTTGTGAATGAATTTAAAAGCGATATTCTTAAAAACAAAAAACAAATTGACGAAACGCAGCTCGAATTGTTTTACGACGACATCAATGTACAATGCGTATTTTCCATGCGTTCCGACCGTTTGAGCGAACTCAACAAATTGGCTGACAAAATTTCGGACATACAAAAAGTTTTTTACGAACTAAAACCCTTAAATGCCGAGCAAGCACGCTTTGCTATAAAAGAACCCGCACAAAGAGAGGGCGACTTTGAGAGTCCAAAATTTACGTTTACCGAAGCGGCTATTGATAAAATTTTAAAATTCCTAACCAATAACTACAAGCAAAGCATTGAAAGCACACAACTGCAAATCGTTTGCCAGCGCATAGAAGAACGAGGCGACGACGATGGCATCATAAACGATTTTGAAGTACCTGATTTCAAAGATATTTTTATTGATTTTTACAACTCAGCTATCGACAAAATTAACGACGACGACATCAGTGCTGCTCGCAAATTTGTAGAAGACCAATTAATTATTGAAGGCAGACGCATTTCGCTCGACGAAATAATGTGCAAACGCTACATAAAAGACGAAACCCTCAAAACCCTGGTAGAAAGCCGCCTCTTGCGTGCCGAGCGCAACTCGATGGAAGGCATAAGTTACGAACTAAGCCACGACACGCTCGTGCCGCCCATCAAGGAAATTGCTGACAAACGCCGCGAAAAGGAAGCGAGAGAACTACGTGAAAAAGAAGAAAAAGAACGCTTACAAGAACTAATGGAAGAGCGAAAACGCCAGCGCAAAATAATTGCGATTGTGAGCATTGCTGCAATTCTTAGTATTACATTCGGTATTTTTGGGTTTTGGCAAAAAAGTATTGCACAGAAAAATGAAGAAAAAGCAAAAAACTTGCTTAAAGACCTCAAAAAAGAGCAATTTGACAAAAACATAAATAAAGCACACGATTTACAACAAAAAGCTCAATACAAACAAGCCAAAGAAGCTTACAAACAAGCATTAGAATTTATAAACAATCCGGCAATTAACGACAGTATTCAACACTGCGAGACCTTGTTGAGTTACCAAGTCGATTTTGAAAATTACATACAACAAGCCGACAGTCTTTTCCTGAACAAACACTATTTACAGGCTATAAGTTCGTATGCAAAAGCCCAAAAAACAGGCTATAAAGACATAAAAAACATAATAGAAGAAAAAAAGAAAAATGCTTTGTTTATTTTAGAAAAAGATTTGAGAGATTACAAAAACTTAAACCTATCTAATTTAATTTCGGAAACGACAAATAAAATTGACAGTATTCATTTAATAAAATATTAGACCATGCAAAAAACAATAACAGCCATTTTGTTTGTTTTACTTACAAATTTATTGTTTGCACAAACCAATGTATATAATGCGTTAATACAAGAAGGCGATAAAAATTATTCGAGTAGCAATTACATAAAGGCTTTTGAATTGTATGTGAAAGCAAAAGAAAAGGCTATAAACAGCACACAAGAAAAAGATGCTGAAACAAAAATAAACAAAAGTAGAAACAGCATAAAAAAGCAACAAGAAGATTTACAAATTGCACTAAACAAAGCCAATATCGAAACGGAAAAAGCAGAAAAAGCCAAAGCCAAAAGCGATAGTTTACTTAGAGTAGCCGAAGCCATGCAGCGCAAGGTAGAAACCGCCATGTTCGACAAAGCCGTAAAAGAACGAAACAAAGAATGGAAAAGTTATGATAAATACAATTGGGACGAAGACCAAGACGAAACAAAAAAGGGAAAAGAAATATTAGCCGGTATCGACAGCCTAAATCTTTCCGAAAATGCCCTCTTGCGTATTCCACGCGAAGTGGCAGAATGCCCAAATTTAAAGCATATTAATTTATTGCAAAACAAAGAATTAAATTGGGATAGTACCTTTATGTACATAAAAGAAAAAACAAAAATAAACAGTGTTTATGTTTCCGTAAATGATTTATCCGAAATTGATAGCACTTATCACCCATTAATTACTGGAATAGAAATTTTAAAAGATAGATTGCAAGCAATTCCCAAAAATATTTTAAACCACAAACAACTCAGGTATTTGGATTTAAGTGGTTATTATAATGAAAAACAAAATCATTTTCCAAACATAAGCGAACTCTTTGGCTTAACAAAGCTTAACTATTTGAATTTAAGCTTGTGCAATATCGATAGTTTACCCGCCGAAATTGGAAAATTAACCAATTTGACTTCTTTGAATTTAATAGAAAACAATTTAATCAGTTTACCCGCCGAAATTGGAAAATTAACCAATTTGACTTCTTTGAATTTAGGTAGTAACAAATTAAGCAGTTTACCTGCCGAAATTGGAAACTTAACGAATTTAACTTCTTTGGAGTTAGGTAGAAACCAAATAACAAACATCAATACACTAAAAAGCTTAGAAAATTTAGAAAAACTCTATTTGTGGGGAAACCCAATAGCGAAACTCCCCATTGAAATAGCTAAATTTAAGAATTTAAAGGTTTTGGTTTTGGAAGATTTTAATCAATTAAAAATAAGCACCGAAAACTTGACCGAACTTATCAAAGCCTGCCCTAAAAAGATACAATTATCTGAAAAAAAATATGAAAATAAAGACAATAGCATTTTGCTCATTAATGTAAAACCTATAACCGAAGAGTGGTTAAGTATTTCATTAACAAGCGATTTGTCTATAACTGAATTAGATTTAAGTTCTATGAATTTAAGCAGTTTACCCGCCGAAATTGGAAACTTAACGAATTTGACTTCTTTGGATTTAAGATATCACCATTTAAGTAGTTTACCCGCCGAAATTGGAAACGTAACAAATTTGACTTCTTTGGAATTATATGGTAACAATTTAAACAGTTTACCTGCCGAAATTGGAAACTTAACGAATTTGACTTCTTTGGATTTAGGAGGGGATTTTCATAATCATAACAATTTAAGCAGTTTACCCGCCGAAATTGGAAACTTAGCGAATTTGACTTCTTTAGATTTAGCAGGAAACAAATTAAGCAGTTTACCTTCCGAAATAGGAAACTTAACGAAGTTGATTTTTTTGAATTTGAGCAATAATGACAGTTTAAAAGTTTTACCGGCAGAAATTGGAAAATTAAAGAATTTAACTTATTTGGATTTAGGTGGTAACAATTTAAGCATTTTACCCACCGAAATTGGAAACTTAACCAATTTGACTTCTTTGGATATAAGCAGTAGCAAATTAAGCATTTTACCCGACGAAATTGGAAACTTAACGAATTTAACAAAATTGGATTTAAGTTATAACAATTTAACTAGTTTACCCGACGAAATTAGAAACTTAACGAATTTAACAAAATTGGATTTAAGTTATAACAATTTAAGTAGTTTACCCGACGAAATTAGAAACTTAACAAATTTAACAAAATTGGATTTAAGCGAAAATGAAAATTTGGATATTACAAATATTGCTAATGCCTTTGCAAATTTTCAAAAAGACATAAAAATTATAATTTACGCAAACAGTTATTCTACTTATGAAAACGAAT
>JAIFNL010000292.1 GCA_020047755.1 Bacteroidota bacterium | reverse complement strand
CCGCAACTACTCCACAAGTCGATGTATATAAAATTTCAAAAGCCTTTGAAAAAATAAGCAAAGGCTTTAAAGGCAAGCATTTGGACGAATTGAACCTCATCACGCAGCAAGAATTTTCAAAATTAGTACCCTCGGATAATAGCGATGTATATATTGTTTCGGGATATAGTATCGACGACAAAACTCTTGGTTTAAATGTCTATGTTTCAAACCCAAAGCAAAACCCTACAAAAGAAGATCTTCGTTTTGAGAAATTTATGTTTGAACTTTTAATAAGAGCTGACATAAGTAAACTACCTACATTGGTAAAATGCTTAGATATGATGCAATTGGAAGAATCAGATAATTATTCCATTGATGGAATACCCGCTTTTTTCGATAAAAATTTAAATGAATATTATATCCATTTTATCATTGTAAAAGAATAAAGCATGAACGAAGCAAAAAAAGGAGTTTGCTATAAGTGTGGAAACTTATTTTATATCCATGAGCACCATATTTTACCTCAAGCCATTTTTGGAAAAAAAGGAGAAACAGTTAAACTTTGCCCAAATTGCCACACTCATTTTCACGAATACAGCAAAAAAGAAACAACCAATCCTGAAGACAAAAAAGAAGCCTTATTGATTTGGAAAAAATGGCTCAAAACGGTAGCCGTAGTTGTTTCTATTTGGCTTTTGCTTGTTATTTTAATTTGGACTTGGTAATATTTTTCAAAAAAAACGAATAAAAAATGACAGCAACTACTCCACAAGTCGATGTGTTTAAAATTTCAAAAGTCTTTGAAAAAATAAGCAAAGGCTTTAAAGGCAAGCATTTGGACGAATTAAACCTCATTGCCGAACAAGAATTTTCTAAAATAGTTCCTTCCGAAACAAGCGAAGTGTATATTGGCTCGGGTTATAGCCCCGATGATAAAACACTTGGATTAATGATTTATGTTTCAAATCCAAAACAAAATCCAACAAAAGAAGATTTACTCTTTGACAAATTGATGCAAGAACTCTTGATTAGAGCCGATATTAGCCAATTGCCTATTTTAATGACTTGCTTAAATATGATGCAACCCGAAAATACTGATAATTATTCAATTGATGGTATTCCTGTTTTTTATAACAAAAAACTTGATGAATATTATTTGCAAATTGCTATCAAAAAATATTGATAATTATGAAAGAAGCAAAAAAAGGAATTTGCTACAAGTGTGGTCAATTTTTTTATGTACACGAACACCACATTTTATCTCAAGCTATTTTTGGCAAAGAAGGTGAAACAATAAAACTTTGCCCAAATTGCCACACTCATTTTCACGAATATAGCAAAAAAGAAACAAAAAATCCACAAGATAAAGAAGAAGCTCTGTTAATTTGGACAACTTGGCGAAAAACAATAGCTTTAGTTGTTTCTGTTTGGCTTTTACTTGTTGTTTTAATTTGGGCATGGTAATATTTTTCAAAAAAAACGAATAAAAAATGACCGCAACTACTCCACAAGTCGATGTATATAAAATTTCAAAAGCCTTTGAAAAAATAAGCAAAGGCTTCAAAGGTAAGCATTTAGACGAATTAAACCTCATTGCCGAACAAGAATTTTCTAAAATAGTTCCTTCCGAAAATAGCGAAGTATTTATCGCTGGCGGTTACAGTCCCGACGACCAAACACTCGGATTGAACGTGTACGTTTCAAACCCAAAGCAAAACCATACAAAAGAAGAGCTTCGCTTCGAGAAATTTATGTTTGAACTGTTGGTAAGAGCCGATATTAGCAAGTTGCCAGCTCTAATGGCTAGCTTAAACATGATGAAGCCCGAAGGTTCTGATAATTATTTGATTGATGGAATACCAGTACATTTTAATCGCGAATTAAACGACTATTACATGCACTTTGTTATAAAAAAAGAGTAATGAGTGAAGCAAAAAAAGTAATCTGCTACAAGTGTGGTGAATCTTTTTACGAACACGAACACCACATTTTATCTCAAACTAATTTTGGCATAAAAGGTAAAACAATAAAACTTTGCCCAAATTGCCACGCTCCCTTTCACGAATATAGCAAAAAAGAAACAAAAAATCTGCAAGATAAAGAAGAACCTATGTTAATTTGGAAAACTTGGGGTAAAACAGTAGCCCTAGCTATTTCTATCTGGATTTTAATTACTTTTTTAATTTGGATTTGGTAATATTTTTCAAAAAAAAACAAAACGATAATAACAAATTGGTTGATTATTTTTTTTTTGATAAATTGATAAACGAAACCGAAAAATGATTAATTTTGCATGAAATAAAAAATTGTAAAATTATGAGCAAAGTAAACCCCAAAATAGATTTAGTATTTAAAAAATTGTTCGGAACAGAACAAAATATCAATCTTTTAAAATCATTGGTAAATTCTATATTACCCAAAGAAGAACAAGTAACTACATTAGAATTAAAAAATCCCTACAATCCGGCAGATTATTTAAGCGGAAAAATATCTTATCTTGATATCAAAGCCACTGATGAAACCGGAAAATGGTATGATATTGAGATACAAGTTGCACCTTATGACTTTTTTGGAAAGCGACTCCTTTTTTATTGGGCGAAAATGTATAGTGCTCAATTAAAAAGCAAACAAGCTTATGAAGATTTACGAAAAACAATTGTGATTAGTTTAATAAATTTCAATTACTTCGTTGATAAAGAAGGAGAAGAACGATATACTAGACGAATTGGATTAACCGATTTTGATACAAACGAAATCTACGAACAAACTGACGGATTAGAACTAATATTTGTTGAATTAAAAAAATTCCAAAAAGAATTACCGGAAATTCATACGGCACTCGAACGTTGGATAACTTTTTTAAACAAAGCATACGAATATTCAAAAGACAATTTACCAAAAGAATTAGCAACAGAGGAGATAAAAAAAGCAATGGAAGAGCTTGAAATAATGTATTTTAACGATACAGAACAAGAGCATTACGAAAGTCAGCAAAGAAGATATTTAGACGAAATTTCTTTTGCTCGACAAAGAGAAAGAAACAAGGAAAAAGACAGAGAACAAGAAGAACGTAAAATTCAAAGTGCTGTTGATACAACTAAAATTGAAATAGCTATAAAAATGAAATTAAAAGGAAAACCAATTGATGAAATTATAGATTTTACTGGTTTAACAAAAGAACAAATTGAGAAACTATAAAACCATTGCAATAAGTGCCCGTGCTATGTTATTTTTGAACAAAGGCTTTGCTCAAAAATAAATAACACGGGTGCTTAATTTTTATGCCAATTTACTTTTACCAATTTTGCAAACCAAGCTAATTCTTCACGGTCAAAAATTTGGGTTTGAAGGTAAACATAATCCAAGCCCAGTTGTTAGTAACGCGCTCAGCACTAAGGTTTAATCCTTTGAGTGCATACATAGCATCAGTTGCAAACATTTGCGAATAACCAAAGTCGATGCTTGCGTTTTTAGCAAAATTGTAAGTAGCCCACACATCTATTTCAGTGCCCAAAGTTCCTATTTCTTGCGTAGCACCTTCGGTATCAAGATATTCAGCATTTCCAGCAGCACTAAAAAAGTGAGGCATCAGCCTACAAACAAATTTATTTTTTGTGTAAGCAAGCGTTAAATAAATATCGTTCAAGCCTATGTTATTGAAATGGTTGTTTGAATAAAAATAATCCATGTGCCCATTAAATTTGTGTGCAGTACCAAAAAATGGCGTGAAAGCATTTTGCTTGTCGGCATTAGCATCGGTAAAATCGTTGCCCGAAAGCATTTCATAACCAGCCGCAAGTTGAAGATTTTCAGATACTTTATAGCTTACATCTAAAGCCAAATTATAAGCCGCAATTTCTTTATTATCAGCATCACCTTCAGTCCAAGTTCCATCGGTTTCTTTTCCCATTTGGTAATAAATATTAGCAGCCACAAGAAGTGCACCGGTTTTAAAAACGGGGCGTGCACCAATAGTTGTTTTATAAACGGTGTGGCTTGTTGTAACGGCATTATTATCAATGCGTTTCTCCTCTACTCCGTTGTTCAAGGCAAGCACACTCCACGAAAAATTTTGGGGATTTCCGCCATTGAGCCACAAAAATTGCATGGCTTTGTAAGCATTAGCTCCAGTATAATTTTTGCCGTAATAAGTCAAACCTAAATGAGCTTTCACTTTGCCTTCGTATTTCAAAAGTGCCAAATCGTGCGAGCGACCTTGTTGCGCCCAAACCACATTACTTAAAATACGTTGGTCGTCGTAACCAACTTCCATTCTACCCACTTTGAGCGAAAGCTGGCTTGTAAATAAAAATTCGCCCCAAGCCTCGTGTATAGAAGCGGCATTGGCTTCATTAGCAACCAATTGAGCCTGTTCGCCCCAAGTTCTAACGTCTTGCAACGAAACACCCATTTTAATTTTGTCGGTTTTATAGTCAAAATTCAAACGCGAACGCTGACTAGTGTAGGTTTTAGCCTCTTGCCCATCTAAAAATGGCAATTTTAAACCATGATCTATTTCTGTTCTTGGACGAATTTCGCCACTTAATGTAAATTCAGAAGTTTCCGTTTTTGTCTCTTCGGTTTGAGCTTTAACCTCAAACACAAAGATAATCAAAGAAATAGTTATAAGTAATACAGTTTTTTTCATACAAATTATAATTTTAAATGTTGTTAAATATATAAGTATTATATTACTCAAATATGCACTTAATTTGATGAATAAACCATGAGAAAAATCATTTTTCCAAACAAAACAAGCAAAGCAAAAGCCAAATTTAGATAACTCATTGTTTTTTTTGGGTTAATAAAAGGTATAATTCAACAATATACAAATCAATGCCGCCAAAATAGAGCCGCTGAAAAGTTTTAACCATTCATTGACTATTTTGGAGCTAATTTTAATGTTGGCTTCCTAGATGCTACATTCTTTGTTTGTCATTAACTAGATTCTTAAAAGCATGAAATAAATCCAAACTAAGTTGCAATACCTTAAAAATTAAATTCAATTTCTTAAAAACAAGATGCAATACATTAAAAATAAGATGCACTCAATTTAAAACTTTTAAAAATGATCATCATTTGGTTTTAAGTCCGTTGCATTTGTTTAAAAATGGTCATCATTTGGTTTTAAGTCCGTTGCATTTGCTTAAAAATGATCATCATTTGGTTTTAAGTGCGCTGCATTTGCTTAAAAATGGTCATCATTTGGTTTTAAGTGCCCTGCATTTGCTTAAAAATGGGTTGCATTTGCTTAAAAATCCTTTGCATCTGATTTTTTTGTGCTTTTTATTCAAAAAAAAAGCATATTATTTTATTAAAATATCAATTTAAAGCTATTTTAATTTAATTCTTTTATTTTTAATAGTAAATAAACAGCTATTTTTCGCATTGAATTTAACAAATTTTAACACTTATTTTTTAATCATTTTCTTTGAATATAAAATATTATTTTTCAATTAATTAACTAGTTAAATTTATATGTATTTTATATCTATTTTTATCTTTTCAAAAAATATTTTCAGAAAAATATAAAAAAATAATTAAAAAAATTTGCATATAAATTTTATATACTATATTTTTGTACATATTATCAATTAGATAATGCAGCATATATTATGTATATTACAAATAAATAATAAATAATTTAAAAATATGGAAAAATCAATTAAAAATGTACGAACTTTTCGTTTAGATTATGAGGAGTTGTATCAGTTAAGTTGTCAGACTGTCGAACTAATGACAACAGACTCTGCTGAATTTGCATCGTTTGGGATAGACCAAACGGCAAAAGTAAGCTTGCAAAATTTAGCCGAGCGTTTTAGGTATCGCCCTTTCGATGAACTATCGATGCTTACGCAAAAATTAGCAACGCAAACGAGAAACGAAAAAGCCGACGAACTGCAGTTGGATTTAGTAAAATTGGAAACAAAAATTAGAACTGTTTTTGGTCGAAAGAGCCCGTTTTATAAAATGTTGGACATAAGTGCATTATCGACGCTTACGCCCGACGAAATCGTTAAAAAAGTCGATGTAATCAAAATGGTAGTAGAAGGAAATTTTAAAGATGTATTCGCTACTATCCTTAGCAGTGCCGAAATGGAAGGCTTGATGCAAAAAGCAAATGATTTGCGTGCAGCCATTCTAAATCAGGAGCTTGCAAGCCGTGAGAGGGTTCTTCATACGCACACACGCAACGAGCAAGCCAATGAATTGTACCGCGAGGTGTCAAAAATTCGCTACGTGGGCAAGCAAATGTGGGCATACAGCAACTATGCAAAAAGTAGAATGTATTTAATGCCGCAGTTCAAAACCCGAACATCGCAAGCAAGCGAAAATAACGTTCTCATAGAGGG